>JANNFX010000019.1:0-20738 GCA_031380225.1 Hyphomicrobium sp. | reverse complement strand
AAAGCCTCTGATCCTCTACGAATGTCGATCTCGGCAATTGAAGAAGCTGTTGAGGAAAACGAGATTAATCTTCAGAACAAAATCGAAGCGGCAGGCGGTGTGATGGTGAATGCGCGTGTCAAATCCGTTGAGTCAATTTGGGGAAGCCCGGTTATCCACTTTAGAGGAAAAAACCAGTTTCTGGATGTTTCGGCCTTCCTGTCTTCTGAAGATAAAGATCGAGCGGCGACGCTGAAGAAGGGCGAGACTGTTTCGATCGTGTGCCAGACGGCCAAAAAGATTATGGGCGCTGCACTTTACGATTGCAGTATTAACTGATGGCAAGTTGCCTTTGACGTTTCCAGTAGGCTCGTCAAGCTGAGTCACAGCACGATAAATGCAGTTGCAAAAACTTGCGATTTCTAAGTCAATAACTAATCAGGCCAGTGTTTGGAGTAATTAATGACGCGATGGAATTTTCACGACGCAGAAGCGCGGCTTTCCGAACTTGTTCGCAAGACAACGGTGGGGTTGCAGGCTATTTACACTTCACAGGAAGCCTCCCGTTGTCGTGATCTCATTCAAACTGTTCGACAAACTACCGGTAGGAGCAAAAAACCCAGTTTGTTGGATCTTCTCTTGAATTCGCCCCTGAAAGGTCTGGATATCGATTTCCAACGGGATCGCTCGCCGCATCGTTCCGATTGCGAATTCTAACGATCCCGGCCCCACAAACGAAAACAGCGGCGGCCGTTGGGCCACCGCTGCTTAAATCCATTACTGGATCGACGATCTTAGATGATGTCGATGTCAGCCGGGAGGTATGAAGTAACTTCGAGGCCGACTTCGGTTTCGCGTACGGCCGGCTTGGTCCAGATCTTCATGATTGTCTCTCCAGGTTTTAAATTTCGTTGACCCGAGTTTGTCTCGGTTCTGAAGCCTATGTATTGAGAGCAAAGGATAAACGCAAATAGCGTTTTCGTGAGCGATCTTTGTTTTTCTGATCGAACAGCAAAGAAAGACTTATGATGGCGTAACGTATTGATTGCCAATGAGTTATTCTGGTTTCTGAGGGGAAGTTAGGTTCGGAAGCGCGCGCATGTCCAGCGTCGGCCCGCCCGGAGCGGTCATTGAAGGTGCCGGTGAGCCTTCGATTAGCGGCGGCGACGGCGGGAGCGCGAAGCGTTCATCGGTCCTGCCGCCGATTGGAACTCCGGGTGTCGAGATCTCGGTTGGCGTGTCGTTAACCAGTTTCGGGCGCATGACCAGAGACGGGACGAGCATGACCACGGCAACCATCGCAATCTGGATCAACACATACGGCACGGCTCCCCAGTAAATTTGGGGTGTCGTTACCGGATCGGTGAGTTTGCCGGTGACTTTATCAGTGTAGGCTTCTTTGGCAGCCACTGAGCGCAAATAGAATAGTGCGAACCCAAACGGTGGATGCATGAAGCTGGTTTGCATATTGACCGCCAGCAACACGCCAAGCCAGATCATAAACGGACCGACGTTGGCGACCGTCTCTGTCACAACGCCCGCCGGATCCGTCGTTGAAATCACCGCGAAGCCAAAGCTCTTAGCCAATGCGATGGATTCGGGCGAGGATCGGAATATTGCTTCCGCTGCCGGCTTCAACAGCGGCACTATGATGAAGGCGAGTTCAAAGAAGTCGAGGAAAAACGCCAGCAAGAACACCAGCAAGTTGATGGCGATCAGGAAGCCATACATGCCGCCTGGCAAGCCGGTTAGCAAGTGTTCGACCCAGACGTGACCGTTGACGCCGTAGAACGTCAGCGAAAAGATTCGCGCGCCGATGAGAATGAACATCACGAACGCGCTGAGTTTGGCCGTCGCTTCAGCAGCCGAACGCACGATGTCCCAATTGAAGCGCTGAGGTTCACCGGCAGTATAGCGTTGACCGGCTGCGAGCAGCATCGCGCCGCTGGCACCCATTGCGCCACCTTCAGTCGGGGTTGCGATGCCGACGAGAATTGTGCCGAGTACGAGGAAGATTAGCAGTAGGGGCGGCACCATTACGAACGTGACGCGCTCAGCGATGGGCGATAAGAATCCAGAAGCCCCTGACATTTTGAACAAGCGGTTGATCAACGCGATCACGAGTGCTGAACCGATTGCGACAGCCATGGAAATGATGACGAAGTCGGTGCCTGAAAAGGAGCTGTTGCGCATCATCCAGTTAGCCAACACACTTGAGACCAGCGTCAACACGGCGAGTGAAGCTAGCCCACGCGAGCCGTCGTGCTTTAGAAATCCGATGGCATCTTTGGGGAGTCCGGGCGCCGCGTCGGGCTTCAACACCGTGACGGCGAACACATAGAGCGCATACAGTCCGGCCAGCATAAGGCCCGGGACAACGGCCGCTTTGTACATGTCATCGACGGAGCGGCCGAGCTGGTCGGCGAGCACGATGAGGACGAGTGACGGCGGAATGATTTGCGCCAGCGTTCCTGAGGCCGCAATCGTTCCCGCGGCCAGCCGCCGGTCATAACCGTAGCGCAGCATGATCGGCAGCGAAATCAGTCCCATCGAAATTACGGATGCCGCGACCACACCGGTCGTTGCTGCTAACAGCGCCCCGACAAAGATGACCGCATACGCCAATCCGCCGCGAACCGTGCCGAACAGTTGGCCGACAGTTTCGAGCAGATCCTCGGCCATGCCGGAGCGTTCGAGAATGAGGCCCATAAATGTGAAGAACGGGATCGCGAGCAGGATATCGTTGCGCATCACGTCAAAGATGCGCCCTGGCATTGAGTTCAACAGCGGCCAATCGAGATTGATCAAGCCATTCGACAGCGGTGCCAACTCAACGCCGATGATAAAAAAAACCATTCCGACAGCGCCGAGTGAAAACGCAACCGGATAGCCAAGCAGGAGAAAAGCCACCAGCGCCAAAAACATGATCGGCGCCAAGTTTTGCGCAATAAACGCAGCCATATTTAGAATGCCCCCAACACGTCAAACTTTCATTCTGGTTAGCTGAAAACGCTACTTCTTAGAAACTACTGAGCCGGCCTTTGGTGACTTGGGCTCGTTGAGTGGCCCCGGACTGCCGCTATCCGCCAGGTGCGCTGCGTGGGCTTCGTAAGTTTCAACCCCGGCCTCCGTCACTTCTTCATGATAACTGTGATCGTGCGGCGCGCGCACAGCCAATCCGTTCATGATGGCCACCCGTTTGATCAGTTCCGACAGCCCTTGGATCGTGAGGAGTGCAAACGCAACCGGGATCAGGCCCTTGATCGGCCATTGAGGTAAGCCGCCCGCATCGCGCGATTGCTCATTCTGGAGCCAGGAAATCGAGAAGTACTTCCAAGAGGTCCAGGCCAGCAGCGCTGCCATCGGCAACAAAAAGAAGACATGACCCAGCACTTCGATGCGGTCTTTCCAGGACTTCGATAAGTGTGAACTGACGGCGTCAATCCGGATGTGCTCGTTGTCGCGCAACGTCCACGGCGAGGCTAACAGGAATACAATCGCGAACAGCCACCACTGCACCTCGAGCCAAGCGTTTGAGCTTTCATTAAACAACTTACGAATGATCGCATTGGAGGCGCTGATCAATATCGCTGCTACGAGCAGCCATGAGACGTGGCGGCCGATCCAGCCCGAAAACCGGTCGATGCGGCCAGATAAGCCGAGCAAGGTTTGCATGAATGTCCCCATTTTCCGCCGGGCTAACATGACGCGAAGACCTGCGGCAACTCGCCAGTCAGTCTGATACGTAACGCTCGCTCAAAGCTCCTATAACGCCCCCAACCCGTGACTTCCAGCGGTCCATCTGCCAGTATCAGCCGCGAATTGACATTAGGCCGCTTGCGGCCCCGAGGAGCCCAGAATGCCGGTCACTAAGACGCAAGTGTTGAACGAATTGAAGCGTGTCCGCGGTCCAGACCTCGGTGGCAATATCGTTGATCTTGGGCTGATATCAGAAGTGCTGATCAAAGACGGCAAGGTCTATTTTTCTATCACAGTGCCAGCTGCCAAGGCTAACGACCTCGAACCGATGCGGCAAGCGGCTGAAAAAGTCGTCTCCGACATTGAAGGGGTCAAAGGCGTCACCGCGGTGCTGACGGCCGAAGTGAGTGGCGGCGGTGGAATGCCTTCGCGGCCAGCTTCTGTGCCAGCGCCGGCCCCGGCAAAGTCAGCCTCGGACTCAAGTGCTGCTGGCAAAGAGCATGCGCGCGTTCAAGCAGCCCGGCAAAATGGTGTTGCTGGAGATGATGCCGGTCCGAAACCGGCTTCTGCCGCCGCGCCTGCCGCTGTGCCTGCACAATCCGGTATGACCGGCCCGCACGCGGTCGCGGGCGTCAAGCACTTGATTGCGGTTGCCTCCGGCAAGGGCGGCGTCGGCAAGTCGACGATCGCCGTCAATCTCGCGCTCGGACTGCAAGCCATCGGCATCAAGGCCGGCATTCTCGACGCTGATATCTATGGACCATCGCAGCCGAAGTTGCTCGGGATTTCGGGTAAGCCAGAACTCGGTCAGGGCCGCAAGATGAAGCCGATGGAGGCCTATGGTCTGCAGACCATGTCAATGGGCTTTGTCGTCGAAGAGGACACGCCGATCGTCTGGCGCGGCCCGATGGTCGTGCAGGCGCTTAATCAAATGTTGCGCGAAGTGATGTGGCACGACCTCGATGTGTTGATCATCGATATGCCGCCGGGCACCGGAGACGTGCAACTGACGATGGCACAACAAGTGCCGCTCGCTGGCGCCGTCATCGTCTCGACACCGCAAGATTTAGCTCTGATCGATGCCCGCAAGGGGCTCGGCATGTTCCGCAAGGTCAATGTGCCGGTGCTCGGCATTGTCGAGAACATGAGCTACTTCCTGTGCCCGAAGTGTGGGGACCGGAGCGACATTTTCGGTCATGGTGGCGCACGCAAGGAAGCGGAAAAGCTCAAAGTCCCGTTCCTTGGCGAAGTGCCATTACATATGGACATTCGCGCCAATTCGGATGCCGGCACGCCGGTCACCATCAAAGAGCCGAAGGGCGCGCACGCTCAGATTTTCCGCGATCTCGCCGGGGCCGTGTGGGGCGAATTGCAAGCCTCGCTCGGCAAAGGCATGAAGCCGCCGAAGCTGGAGATTGGCGAGAAAAGCGAGTCTTTGATCGTGACCTTTGCCAACGGCGACGTCTGCGATTTGCCGGCGGAATTCCTGCGCGTGTTGAGTCCGTCAGCCGAAGTGCAGGGCCATTCGAAAGAGCAGCGCGTCACGGTTGGTGGTAAGCGCGGCATCAAGATCGCGGACTTGCGTCCGGTCGGCAACTACGCCGTCCGCATCGAATTTGGCGATGGCCACGACACCGGGTTGTTCACGTGGTCCTACCTCCACATGCTCGGTCTGCAGAAGGACAAGAAGTGGAAGGAATACCTCGGCGAACTCGAGGCCAAGGGTTTGAGTAGGGGGTAGCGGCGCAGAACTGTAGGTTGGGTTAGCGCCGGCCAAGTTAAGCGAATTTATTACCGCCGCTTGATCCGCGCGTAACCCAACGTTTCCGATTGCTGAAGTGTTGGGTTGCGGCGGCTAACGTACGAACTCGAATTTTTGCATCGTGGCCGCCTAACCCAACCTACGGCTGGCTAGCGCGAACATGAACTCGCAATCGCACCCTTGAGGATATCCGGTATGGCGGGCGCGGGTTTGAAGGTCTTGCACAACGATCCGATTTTGCCGCCCTGCTTTTCGGCGCCCGGCACACAATAGAGACCCGAGCCATTTGCTTGTGGCGTGAAGCGCATCCCCATTGCGCCCGACGCGCCGTCGTCGATGGCAGCGGCCAGATAGTTTAAAACATGAATGCGTTTGTTGCCGGCATCCCCGGTCATCAATCGCGGCTTGCGGTGGGTGTCGGTGACCGGAACAGCTTCAACTGCCTGAATTTCCAACGCGCCTGTTGCGGCCTTCGCCAGATGGACGCGCGCGAACAGACCATAATCCCGGCACAAGCCTTTGCCGGTGATGTTCGCCGTTCCATGATGCAAGAAATTGCCAAGTCCGTAGAAGATCACCGACTTGCCGCGCATTTCAACGCCGCGAACAACGTGCGCGTGGTGGCCGACAATCAGATCGATACCGTCTCGATCGGCCGCCAAGCCGCGGAAGTCATCGAACTGTTTCTGATCAGCGCGGACGTAACCTTCATAACCATAGTGAACCGATAGGATGCGAAGGTTTGCAGGCGCTTCGACCAAGCGGCGGCGCACTTCGGCAAAATCTTCCGCCGAACGATATGACGTTTGTCCGGGTGAATTCGGACCCGCGTGATGGCGCGGCAGGTCGTTGGTCAGAATGCCGGTCGCAGCGTAGGCGATCGTATGACCGTTGATTTCGAATACATCGGGACGGCTGGCCTCCTCATAACTCTTGCCGACACCAGCGGCGCCGAGGACGCCATGGCCGCGCAGCGCGCCAACGTGCTTCAGCGATTCCAATACGCCGCCTGGCCCGTAGTCCATCGAATGGTTGTTGGCGAGTGACAGCACGTTGAAGCCGGTCTTGACGAGATGCTTCAGTCCGTTCGGGTGCATGCGGAAATTGAACGGCTGGCTCTGGCCTTTGAGATCGGGTGGCAGGTCGTTGCGATCAGTGACCACGGTCTCGACATTCATGAAATTGATGTCGCCGTCGATAATGGCGTCGATCCCGGCGGTGGTGTCAGCCCAGGTTTGAAAGATGCCGCCATCGGTGACGCCATTTGGGCTGACGGTTTGGTTGGTTGGATTAAGCCCGGTGTCGCCGGCCAGCGTAATCGTCAGCCGGGTGGCGGCGGCCGGTGTTGGCACGGCGTCGGCTGCAATGGCGCAACTTAGGGTGGCAAAACAGCATGCGGCAGCGGCAAACGCGGCGCGAATTTTCGGCATAGTGGGACCATCCGGCACAAAACAATGGGCAGTTGTAGGACTTTTTTGAGGAGCTTTGTGTGACTGTCGCTGCGTTGGATTTTGACCGGCGTTTTCATAGACGATCAAGAGATCACCGGCCAGTTGTCTAATTCGTGACGGAGTTGTTGCAGGATTCAAAGTGATGATGCGCATTGGTGCAAATCCGCCGCAACAGAGCATAATCGGCATCTTAGTCCTTCACAGCGCCAGAATTGCTTCGCATGCTGATGTGAGAATCATCTGAACCATTTCGAGGCGATCCACGTGGCCACTCAACCTGTCCAAGGTCCGGCGTCTTCAAACGCTTATTTAGACGCACTTCAATGGGGCGGTTGGCGTTGGGAAGATCCTGCTGCAGCGCCAGGCGATCCAGTCGTGATCCGGTACTACGTCGAGAATTACCAAAACACGGCATGGTTTTCCTACGAGCGCGCAGCACTGATCAAGGCGTTCAACGCTTGGAGTGCCGTTGCCAACATCTCGTTTGTAGAAACCAACTCGGCTGCGAACGCGCAATTGATCGAGCGCCAGGTTGGCGAATCCCTGCTTCCCGGCACACTCGGTGAACATGGTACGCCCGACTCAGCGGCGAACGGCCCCGAATTCGATGGCCCGCTGCTGCTTGGAAGCAACAATAAATCGTATGGCTATTTTAACTGGCAGGCCTGGAGCCAGGCCGGTTTAAAAGCCGGCGGCTATGACTTCGTCACACTGGTTCACGAACTTGGCCACGGACTTGGCCTTGCACACCCTCACGATGATGGCGGTGGATCGGGTGTGTTTCCCGGCGTCACGCAGTTCAACGACGCGGATCGCGGCACCTACAATTTGAATCAGGGCATCTATACGGTGATGTCTTACAACGACGGCTGGCAGACGGCGCCTAACAAACTCTCCGCATCTGTGATCAATTACGGATATGTTTCCGGTCCGATGGCGTTTGATATCGCTGCCATCCAAGATCTCTACGGCGCCAATACCACCAAGAATGGCGGTGACAACGTTTATACGTTGCCGGGCGCCAATCGTGCCGGGACGTTTTATTCGTGCATTTGGGATACCGGTGGCACCGACACCATTGCCTATTCTGGATCACGCAACGTCATCATCGATCTCAGAGCCGCGACCCTCGACCTGTCGCCGACCGGGGGCGGTGTAGTGTCATACGCATCAGGCATCCATGGTGGCTTTACCATCGCCAACAGCGTCGAAATTGAAATCGCCCGAGGTGGATCAGGCAACGACAAATTGCGCGGCGCAGCAGGAATTGCCAACACTTTGATTGGCGCAGGCGGCAACGACACCTTGATCGGATCAGGCGGCGGCGACCACTATATTGGCGGCCGCGGTATTGATACCGTCAACTATTCGGCATCAGGCAGCTTGGTCATTGTTGACCTGCTAACTGGAACAGGTTCGGGCGCTGCAAACAACGATACGTTTGCAACCATTGAAATTGTCATCGGCACGCAGTTCGGAGATCAACTTTTCGGCAACGGTGGCGCCAATCGACTCTACGGCGGCTTAGGGGCTGATATTATTGAAGGCGGCGCAGGCGCTGATCTGCTCGATGGTGGCGCTGGCGTAGATACCGTTAGCTTTGAACATGCCAGCACGGCGGTGCGTGTCAACCTCGGCACGTTTGCCGAGCAAAATACTGCCGGCGGCGGCTTCGACCGCATTGCGCGCTTTGAAAATGTCACCGGTTCGTCGTTTGGCGACACACTGGTTGGCAATGCCGGCGAAAACGAACTGGACGGCGGTGCTGGTGACGACTCGCTTTCGGGCGGCAAAGGCCTCGATACGCTAACTGGCGGCCTGGGTGCCGACCGCTTTATGTTCAACACAAGTTTCGGCGCAGCGGACGTCATCACCGACTTCGAAGCCAGCATTGATCATATCGTTCTGGACAATGATATTTACACGGCCATCGGCGCGGCGGGGGCGCTTGATGCCAGTAAGTTTGTCACCGGCGCCGCGGCCCTCGATGCAAACGACCGGATCGTTTACGATTCGACAACCGGTTACATTATTTACGACAGCAATGGCTCTGATGCAGGCGGCACTCATAACGTAGCCTATGTTGGGATCGGCCTCGCACTGTCCGCCAGCGATTTCGTCATCATCGCTTAAGGGCATGACGCGCAATCACCGTTAGGATCTTGGTGCCAGCCAGCACGGTACCTTTCACGGTGCCCGAGATTTTTGAAACACCGATGCGTTGGCGGTAACGGGCAGGGACTTCGAGGCAGCGTAGATTGAGTTTGGCGGCCTTGATTTGCATTTCGACCGTCCAGCCGTAATCGCGATCGGCCATGGCGAGCCGCGCCAGGGCGTCAGAGGAAATGGCGCGGAACGGTCCGAGGTCCGTAAACCGCTGCCCCCAAATCATCCGGATCAACGTCACCGCAAGCGTATTGCCGTAGCGCTGTTGCGGGGTCAGCCACTGCGTGTCGGCGGCGCGCAACATGCGCGAACCAATGACCATATCAGCGCTGCTGTTGAGGATCGGATCAACGAGGCTCGCCATATCTTCAGGGAAATCCGAATAGTCGCCGTCAACGAAAACAATGACATCGACGGCAGGAAGTGCAGCCAATCCGGCCAGGCACGCGCCGCCATATCCGGGCGCCGGTTCACTAGCGACAACGGCACCAGCCTCGCGCGCGATACGTGCAGTGGCGTCACGCGAACCGTTGTCGGCGACCACGATGCAATCGGCCCACCGCGGGATATCAGCAATGACTTTTCCGATGGCCGCTTGCTCATCGCGAGCCGGAATGACGACGCCAACGCGCCTGCCGTCACGCATGGTGCGGCTCGAGTTCGCCAACCAATGGCGGCAACCCCTGCCGATGGCGCCAGACTTCATAGGCGAAGGTGCCCCACACCGGCAGCCAGATCAGGAACACGATGCTCTCGCGATACACTTGGTAAATCTCACGTTCCGAATAGTAGAAGCCGGTGTAGTAGACCGGCATCAGGGCCGTCATTAGTAAGATGCCAGCGAACGGCCGGAACACGGCCAGGGGCAGGGTCCAAGCCGCGTACCAGGGGAACTGAGACGGCGAAAGCAACACCAACGCCGCCGTTATGATGGCCGCGCGTGCCAGCATATCGGAGCTGTTTGCTATCGGGCGCCAGACCGCCCACATCGTCACCGCTCCTGCTGTAACCGCCAGGACTATACGGATCATAGCGCCGATAGTTTCCTTGCTGGGATCGAAGGGCGCAGACAGCCACATCAGGCTCTTTTGCAGGATCACATAAAGCCCGCTGCTGTTGCGCCACCGCGTTGCGTAAGCCGTGAGCCCGCTCGATGTATCAAGGCCGCCGGAAATCACCGGGATCGCAAACGCGATACACAATACGATGAGGATGAGTACGGGCATCAGAAGCTGTCGAGGCTCTCTGAACCACGGCCGGAAAATGAGCGGCACCAGAATGAGCGGCCAGATTTTAGCGCCGATCGCGAGGCCTATGGCAACTGCCGCCGCCGATGGCCGTCGCCGAATCGTCATCAGCAGCGCAACCAACACCAGCGGCGATACGATTGCATCCATATGCGCCGAGTTGATCAACTCCTTGGCGATCAGCGGATTGAGCCAATACAGCGCCACCCAAATGGCCGGCCGGGCAGCCTCTCGCAGAAGCGTTAACAATAGTGCCATTGTCGCGAGTTCGGCGGCCAAGCACACGAGCCGCCAGGCCGTCAGACTCCAGGGCGACACCACGTGCGCCAAAGCGAACGCCGCTTGGGCAACGGGCGGATAGATCGTTTTCAGTTCAGAATGATTGAGGCGCTCGATCACAACGCCGGACTGCCGCGCCAACGGTTGCAGGGAATAGTGGTAAAGCTCACTCTGAGCATCATTTGGTGACACCGTGTAGGGACTGTTTCCAGATACCGTGACGCCGCCGTCCCATAGGTAGCGGTAGAAGTCGTCCTCAAGAATCGGCGTGGAACCCATGAGGGCCAAACGCATGACCAGTCCGCCAGCGGCGATCAGCAAAACGAACCGGAAGTCGTCGCCGAGACCATACCGGAGAGTTGCAAGCGTCAACGGCACGACGGCCAGAAACGCCAATCCGGCCGCTACCATCCCGGCCGCGATTTCAAAAACCGGACGGTCAAGCACCTCGATCTCTGGGACGAACCAGGCGGAAGCGGCTGCCAGCGCGATTGCCGAAACAACCAGCACCAGCGTCAACGCAGTCCATAGCTCCAACAGCCGTCGATCCGGAGTGGAGTCCGGTTTTGGGACCGGACTGCCGGCTCCGGATGTGTCGGTGATGATCAAGGCAAGAGCCAATTGGAGTGTGTTTGGCCTCTCCTATACCACGACTTGTCTGTGTCCAATCTGCAGCCTGTCCGTTGCTGTCGGAGGGTGCCGAAGATCACGCGACGACCTCAGCCGCCTTAGCCATGCCAAGAAGTCGCCGTTCATCTGCCAGTCATGACAGCTATATGAAGGTTCGGTGACAGTTTCACGAAACTTGAGCGACAGCCATGACCGACCAGACCGTTGTCCGCGTCGACAACCCCGCCCTTACGGGTGCGGGCCGCGTTGTCACGGTTGAAACCCCATCGCATTGGCACCTTGACGCGCGCAGCATCGCTGCGGCCTTGCTGCCGGTTTTGGTCGCCGTGCTTTGGTATTTTCTGAGCAACGAGGGTCCATGGGTTAATATCGGCTACGTCGCCAGCGTATCGATGATGTTGGTGGCTGCCGGAATGGCTTTGACCCGCCGCGTGCTGGCGCCGGTTATAGCAACGGCTCTCATTATTGCGATTATCGTCATCACCTCGGCTGAAAAGTTACGCCTGATGCATATGGCGATCCACGCCTATGACGTCGTCTATTACTTGAGCTCTCCTGCCACGTTGAAATTCCTGTTCGTCAATTTCCCGCTGCCGATGATCCAATTGTTCGGTGCCTTCGCGGTCTTGGGAACTGCGGCTTGGTATTGTCATCGTATTGACCCAATACGAATTCATCGCGGCGCCGCTTTTGTTGGCGCTTCCGTCTTCGCTTGCCTCGGCCTGTGGAGCGCGAACCTCAAAGGCAGCCGTCCCGACATGCAGCAATTCGGCAACGAAATGGCGCTGTCGACGTTCTATTCGTCGTGGTCTGAAACAGTCAGCACGTTGTGGCGCGGACAGTTATTCGAAGCCGGTCCAAAAGCTAGCGGTGCCGCGTTTGTCATTCCCGCAACTTGCGAAGTACCAAAAAAGCCGCCGAACATTATCCTCATTCATCAGGAATCGATTGTGCCGCCGGAGTTCTTTCCGGGCCTTGGTTACGACAAGTCTGTCGATCCGATGTTCCGTTCCAGTGACGGCAAGCTGCATCCCTTACGTGTCGAAACCTATGCCGGTGCGTCGTGGCTGACAGAATTCTCATTGCTCACCGGCGTCTCGACTTACTCCTTCGGAAGCATGCGCCCATTCGTGCAGGCGATGATGGCGGGCAAGGTCCATGACACGCTGCCCCAAGCGCTTGAACGCTGCGGCTATCGCAACACCGTATTCTATCCCTTGTCGAAAGACTTCGTGTCGAACGGCCGCTTCTACGAGGCGGTTGGTATGCCTGATATCTACGACATGAAACGTCAGGGGTCGACATCGGGCCACCAGCGCGACAAGTTTTTCTATGACAACATGCTGACCATGATGGACGAGCATTTTGCGACCTCGCAAAAGCCGCTGTTCTCGTTCCTGATCACGTTCGCCAGCCATCAGCCGTATCATTTCACGTTCATGCCGGAGTTGAACGTTCCAGGCGGCGCGCCGGGAACCGGTTCTGAAATGAATGAATATCTGCGCCGCCTTTCAATGGCGCACATCGACTATGAAGCGATGAAAGCCGATCTTAAGAAGCGCTTTCCGAACGAGCGATTCCTGATCGTGCACTACGGCGATCACCAGCCGACATCGACGTGGTCGATGCTGGCTGAGCAGGACAAGTCCATCATTCGCAATAAGGACCGGGCTGGCGCCAAGACCAGCCCAGCCTATCTGACATACTACGCCGTTGAGGGCATCAACTATACCGTGCCAAATTTACCAGACGTTGAAGCACTCGGTGTTCCGTATCTGGGTACGGTGTTGCTGGACGCCGCTGGTCTTCCGCTCAGTCCCGCCTACACGGAGCGCAAACATCTGATGCAGATTTGCGGCGGACGCTATGACGGCTGTGACAAGCAGGACCAAATTCTAGCCTTCCATCGCCGGCTCATCGATTCAGGCATTATGGAAGCTCGGTAGTGGTTCCATTTCGTGTGAAGTGTGTGCGGATAAACACGCGCCTGCCATATCGCGTCCGATGATTACTTTGCTACACACCCTGCACGGACTTGATACGGGGCAGGGACATGCAGCGCGAAATTGTTCTCGATACTGAGACCACTGGCCTCGATCACAAGACCGGCGACCGGGTTATTGAAATTGGCTGCGTCGAACTGGTGAACCGCATCGCGACCGGGCGCGAGTTCCATTGTTTCATCAATCCTGAACGCGGCGTTCCTGCCGAAGCCGAAAAGGTGCACGGCCTGTCAACCGCGTTTCTCACTGACAAGCCGTTGTTCGCCAAGATAGCAGCTGGTTTCCTTGAGTTCATAGCCGACGACGTGCTCGTCATTCATAACGCGCAATTCGATATTGGCTTTTTGAATTCTGAACTGATGCGGTTGAAAAAGCCGGTGCTCAGTTTTGATCGGGTCGTTGATACGTTGCAGCTTGCGCGCCGCAAGCATCCAGCCGGGCCCAACACACTTGACGGCCTGTGCAAGCGCTATCTGATCGACAATTCGAAACGCACCAAACACGGCGCTCTGATGGATAGCGTGTTGCTGGCCGAGGTCTATGTCGAATTGTTGGGCGAGCGGCAGGCGACACTTGGATTGTCGAAGTCAGACGGGATGGCCCAGAGCCGCAGCCGCCGGGGTGCTGCGGCAGCGCAACGCCCGGCACCTTTGCCGTCACGGCTATCAGCCGAGGACATTGCCGCGCACCGCGCTTTCGCTGAAGGCCTCGGTGCCACCGCACTCTGGCGCCGCTTTTTCGGATCACCCTGACGTTCATGTTTGCCGTGAAACGGAAGTGCGGCGAGCGCTCCGACACACATTTTCTGTTCCCAGTAATTCGTCATTCCGGCGAAGGCCGGAAATGACGGAGTGGGAGAATCAACCCGGGCAATTGAGCGACAGTTCCTAAAAGTTGAAGTGCGATCATTTTCGATCGAAGCGCTGCGCAATTCAGATTCAAATGATCACGCTAGAGCTTTCGGCGGCGTTTCGGCTTGCTCAGCGTGACTGCTGCCAGCATGCCACTTGCCAACCAGCCCGCTAGATTTTGTGCGGCGCGCAGCGGAGCCGTATCTGGATCGTCGAAAACTGCCAGCACTTCGCAAAGATTTCCAAAAGTAGCGCCAGCAACAGTTTCCTGCCACATCATGTGTTCTTCGGGGGGAATGACCCGCACCATCGGCGTTACGTCTTGCCGCCAAATCAACACCGGCTGCGGCCGGTCGTACGTCTCAGCTGCCGGCGGTGGGGCGCCGCCCTTCAATGCCAGCCAGATCGCGAGCGCATTGGTCGTCATAGACAACACGGTGACCGAGGGATGGGCCAAGAAAATCAACCGCTCCCATTTTTGCGGGTCAATTGCTTGCAACGTTGACAGTTGAACGGCATCTGCATCGGGGGCATCGAACGCGGCCGCGAGCGTGCGCTCAAGGCGTGCGAGTTCGGTAAGCTCAGGTTGGCTCGCATAGGGCTCAGTCGCGGCCAAGAAATCCGGCAATGGATCGGCAAACCAGCGCGCATTCTGGGTCTTAGACGGGTTTGCTGCGATAAAGGATTTGGCCATAACGCGAAAGTCATCGCCGCCGAGGTAGGCCTGTAAATGCTCATGCTCACAGGCAATGACGTCAATGAGCCGGCCGATATAAGCGTTTTTGTAAACGCCAAATAGCACGTCATTTGTTGTGCGGCCATTGCCCGGGATCAAAGACAGGATCTTGTCATCAGCCGACAGGATCGCTTGTTGAAAGTCTGCCTGCAATTCGGCCAGGGCCGGCGCGTTGCCGAGCCGCTGCTTGGCTGGTGCTCGCTTGGTCATAGTCATTGATAACATGCCGGGGCTCACACCAAAACACTGCGCTTCGGTGGCACCAGCTGCGGGCCGATGAGTTCGATGGCCATGCGCCGTGCGATCGCGAGTTCGTCAACCATATCGGCGAGCGGAGGAATATGATCATCGCGTTCGATGATGGTCGAGACGGCGCCGAAGCGATTGACCGCTAACTTATACAAATCCCAGACTTCATCGGGGACCAGCGCGTCGTGGGTGTCAATGATGTGGGACATGTTGTGTTCGTGTCCGGCCAAGTGGAACTGAACGACCCGGCCGGCGGGAATGCCGTCGATGAATTCGCGGGCATCAAGGCCGTGGTTGAACGAACTGACAAACACGTTGTTGACGTCGAACACCAGCCAGCAGCCGGTGCGTTTCGACATTTCAGCAATGAAATCCCACTCAGTCATTTCCGAATGATCGAATTGGACATAGGTCGAGACATTTTCGAGCGCGATCGGACGCTTCAAGTAGTCTTGAACTTCGTTGACGCGGCTAACGACGTGGTCGAGCGCTTCACGGGTGTAGGGGATGGGCAGCAGATCGTGCAAGTTGATGCCGTGCACGCCCGTCCAGCACAAATGATCGGAAACGAATTGCGGCTCGACACGGTCAGCGAGATCTTTGAGGCCCTTGAGATAGGCCGGATCAAACGGCGTCGTCGAGGCAATCGACATCGAAACGCCATGCAAGACGATCGGATAGCGCTCACGGATGCGGTCCAGCATTTTAAGCGGCTGGCCGCCAGGGACCATGTAGTTTTCTGATATGACCTCGAACCAGTCGACGTCAGGGTCGCCGTCAAGGATGTCGCTGTAATGCTGCGGCCTGAGGCCAAGTCCGAAGCCCAGATAAGGCGGACGTATTGCGGAACTAAGCTCTGGAAGGGACGCCATGACAATCTCCGTCTCCGTGCGGCTCGGCAATCACAGCACTCGTAGCACAAATAAAATCGCCGCGCTGGTCCCGGGGGGGGAAGCAGTGTGACCAGCGCGGCGCGGCGGTTTTAGCTCCGCGAAGTCTTACCACCTTTCGCGAGGCACGCCGATTTCGATATCATCTTAACGCCTTGACCTTTGCAGGCGTTTTGGCCCTTGCATGCGTTGCCCATTGATTTGCAGCTGCCGTTGCCTTTGCAGGCGTTGAGGCCGAAGCACTTTACATTGTAGTTTGTGCCAGCAGTAACCGGGAGGGTTGCGCCAACGACGAGGGCAGCGGCAGCAGCAGCCATAGCGGCGCCGGATTTGGCAGTGATTTTCATAAGCTCTCTCCTTCGCGGACGTGAGCACGCCGCGTGATGTTGATCGATGATTTCAATTGAGGGGCGTCCGGCGGAGAAAATTCCGCCGGACTTAACGTAGGGTTAGGCGATGCTTACTTCTTCATGTCTTTCTCAGGCATTGGAGCAGCGGCTTCGAACTTGGCGCCTTGGACCTTAGCGCAATCTTCAGCGGTCGATTCTGTAAAGCCAGTGCCCTTGCAAGCATTCTTGCCAGCGCAAGCGTTTGCAGCGGTCTTGCAAGCGCTGGTGCCCTTACAGGCGTTAGCGCCAACGCAATGACCCTTGGCAGCGTCCATAGCAGCATAGGCTGGTGCAACGGCAGCGCCGGCAACGAGCAATGTGGCGGCGGCGGCGGCGAGGACTGAGCCCGATTTAGCGGTGATTTTCATTTGGGTGTTTCCTTTTTCGAAGCTTCGCGCTCGAGGGCAAGTTGGTGATGCTCTTCGCCGGCCCGAGCTCGTTTGACGAGCATCTGCCAAGATTACGGGCTGGAAATGGCCAGGTTTCAAAAAAGTTTAGAAAATCGAAACGGCCAGGAAATCATTCAGTCGATCTGTTCAAAATCGGCATCGATGACCGGCCCTTGAGCCCGGCGGTCTTGGTTCGGACCTAGCTGACCTTTCTGGCCGGCGGAGCGAGGACTGGCGGCTTCCCGCTGCTGATTTGGCTTCGTTTTCTGAGCATCGGGCATAAATGGGCCAAGCACGCGTTTGAAAGCGCTGTGAGCAATCCAACGCCGCACCGGGGGGATCAGCAACAGTAGCCCGGCGGTATCAGCAATTAAGCCAGGCGTGATCAAAAGTAGACCAGCCGCCAGCAGTAAAACCCCGTCAACAACGGGACCGATGGGGGGCCGCCCCAACGAAATGGCTTCTTCCGTTCGCTTAAGGACTTCAAATCCTTGGCGGTGCAGGATCGTGGTGCCCAGAATTGCAGTCAGCACCACCAATCCGAATGTTGGCCAAAAACCAAAAATTGAGCCAAGCTTGATCAGGATGGCCAGTTCGGCCAATGGGAAAACAATAAGGACGACCAGTAAAATCAACCGCATCGGGGGCTCACGCTATGCTCTGCCATTGGCTTGGGCGCATTTGTGGCTTACAGTCAAGGTCTTGGCCAGCGATGAGTGCGTCAGCAGCATCGCATTTTACGGTGGTTAGAGCCATTGAGCCCCTGGAAGCCCAGCCTATTCGACCCTATGTGAAAGCATCGAGTGGATACACTGAGCGTTTCGATGTAACTGAGCGCCGCTAATCGTGTGAATGCTGCCAGGAAACAAGTTCTTATGAATGGCCCCGTCGTGGACGTATTCTCTATCCTGACCCTTTTGGTTGCCGTGGTCGCGGTTTTGCGGCTGAGGAGTGTGCTCGGCCGGCGGACGGGCGAAGACGACGAGCGGGTCCAGCGACGGATTCGCGAAGCCAATTTGCAAAGCCAGCGTGATCCGGCCTTACAGGAGCCTGAGCCGCAATCGGGCAAAGTGGTGAACCTGCCGCGCCGTGAGCGTGATCTGCCCCAACCACCGTTAGGCGCGCCGGAAATGACGAGTGCGGAATTGATAACCCAGCGGATCAAAGTAATTGGCGGCAGCACACCGCTGACAGCAAACTTGATGGACATCTTCGACACCGATCCGGCCTTCGATCCCGATCAATTCGCGACCGGTGCCAAGCGCGCCTATGAACTGATCGTGACCGCGTTTGCGGAAGGCAATCGCAAGGCGCTCAAAGAGTTATTGAGCGCGCCGGTGTTCGATGAATTCTCGCGCTCCATCACCGATCGCGAGGGCCGCAACGAAAAAATTGATCAAACCTTTGTCGGCATCAACAAGGCCGACATCATCGACGCCGAGTTGGACCGCGGCAGCGCCCAAGTGACGATGCGGTTTGTCAGTCAGTTAATCACAGCGACTCGCGACAAAAGCGGCGAGGTCATCTCGGGTGATCCCAACAAGGTTAAAGATGTGACCGATCTTTGGACATTCAGCCGCGACGTCTCGAGTGCTGCCACGCGCCGCAATCCGAATTGGAAGCTGGTTTCGACCAAGCATTCGAACTAGTGTTATGGCACTGACGCTTGGTACCCGGATCAGCTCTCCCCACTCCGTCATCCCCGCGCAAGCCCGAAATTTAAGTTCATATTTAAGCTTGCGCGGATCCCGCCCTCCGGCGGGATGACGATCCTTGGGGGGTATCGAATGTCTGTGACAGAACACTAGCGGGGACATGCCGGAATGCCCTGCACTTGCATTTGGGGTCTTGCCGGAGGCGAGAAAACGATAGAATGTCCTTGAGTATTGTGGTCCGGGGACAATCCTGATCGCAATGAACTGGCGAATGAACTTTTGGACCTGTCGTGCGACCAGGTCGTGTTCCCGCGTGCACCAATGCCACTTGGTTTTCCCCCTGCCGATATGAGCGAAATTTCTGCCACGTTTGCGCCGGTCACGTTCGCCGATCTCAGCGGTTGGGCGGACGACGATCATTTGGCGGCGTTTGAAACATTTCTGCGATCGGCTGGGCCGGTTCAAAAGGCGCTTAACGAGGCACCAGCCGCCAAGCCCTGGCATGCGGATTTGGCGGCGGCGTGTGCGGCCGCTGAAACGGCAAGGTCAAACGTGAAGACTAGCGCCGTTGCACGATCATTTTTCGAAGCGCACTTCACGCCGCATCGCGTCGTCCACAATGGCGCCGAAGGATTGCTAACGGCCTACTATGAGCCCCTGCTTGATGGCTCGTTCGAAAAGACCAGCCGATTTCATATCCCGTTGCTGAAGCGTCCGCCGTATCTCGTCAATCTTGTTGGCGAACATCAGCGCGGCGCAGTTGGCTCGGCCCATACGCACGCCAAACAAAATACGGACGGTAGCATCGAGCCGATGCCATCGCGCCAAGAGATTGAGTGCGGCGCGCTCGGTGGCCAGGGGCTTGAATTCCTATGGCTCGATGATCCAGTCGATAGTTTCTTCCTCCATATCCAAGGCTCGGGCCGCATTCGATTGGCCGACGGCCAGTTGATCCGCGTCTCGTATGATGGCAAAAACGGGCGGCCCTATACGTCGGTTGGCCGCTACATGATCGATCATGGTTTGATGACGCTTGAAGGCATGTCGCTCGACGCCATGAAGGCGTGGCTCAGTGCCGATGCCGAACGCGGCCGCCGCGCAATGTGGGTCAACACCTCGTACATTTTCTTCCGCATTCTTGAAGGAGCCGAAGCTGAAAGCCCGGTCGGTGTCATGCATATACCTTTGACTACCGGGCGCAGCTTGGCAGTTGATACTGGCTTCCACGTCATTGGCACGCCGGTCTACGTCATAGCGCCGACATTGAAACATGCAGCGGGTAGCGGACGCGGGCCGGAAGGGTTTCACCGCCTCATGATTGCGCAGGATGTCGGGTCCGCCATTCGCGGGCCCGAACGCGGCGATCTCTATTTTGGCTCGGGTTTCGAAGCTGGCGACCTGGCCGGAATAACCAAACATCCGGGCCGCTATTTCGCGCTCTTGCCCAAGGGCGCTAAGCTTGTCGCATGAGTAAGAAACCGAAGGCCCCTCAGAGCCGCCCGACCCTGCCCACCAGGCGTAAGGGCGCCCTGACCGATGACGATACGGCGGTGTGGAGCCATACGGCTAATTCCGTTGAGCCGCTAAAGCGCAAGAAAGCTCGCGTGCTGACCGCGACCGAGACGTTGGAAGTGGCGCTCAAAAGTATGTCGCCGGCGTCGCCCGCGCCACCGTCAAAGCGCAATACGAAGGCTGTGTCGAAACCATTTGAACCACTGCCTGTCCGGCCGGTTGATCCACTGGCGGTCACCCAATCGACAAAGCCGCCGCCGCTCGCTGATTTCGACCGCCGCAAAGCACGGCAATTGGCGGGCGGGCAAGTCGCGATTGATGCGCGCTTGGATTTGCATGGCTTCCGTCAATCCGAAGCGCACGCGGCCTTGCGTGGATTTCTGTTCAACGCCTACCGCCGCGGCCATCGTTGGGTGTTGATCATCACCGGCAAAGGCGGCCGCCCGCGCGAGCGCGATGAAGACGACTACAGCTTCATGCCGGTCGAAACCGGCGTTCTAAAACGCAACGTGCCGATGTGGCTTGAAAATCCAGAACTCCGCGCCATCGTCGTCAGCCACCGCCCTGCCGCGATTAAACATGGTGGAGAGGGCGCGCTCTATATCCACTTGCGCAATCCTGAGAAGGCGGGGCGGTGAGGCTCGCTTTGCGCAATTCTTACTCTTGCCGGACCGCTAAGTTCGGGCCTATAAAACTGCTAGAACATATTGCTGCTGACGTTTCTTCAACTTTAAGAAACACGCCAGTCACCATTAATGTAATTGCAAATGATTCGTTTGAAAACCCAGGTAGAACAATTACAGCAGTTAATGGTTTGGCCATTATAGCTGGCGGCGCAGCTGTTGCGGTGC
>JANNFX010000190.1:0-14652 GCA_031380225.1 Hyphomicrobium sp. | reverse complement strand
AGACGCCGGTATCGTTTACTGTCAGACGCGCCGCGGCGTCGAAGATACGGCGGCGTTTCTGGCTGCCAAAGGCCGCAAGGCGTTAGCTTACCACGCTGGCCTCGATGCAAATGTGCGCCGCACGGCGCAAGAGGCGTTTTTAGTTCAAGACGGCGCCATCGTTGTTGCCACCATTGCCTTTGGCATGGGCATCGATAAGCCCGATGTGCGGTTCGTTGCGCATTTGAACCTGCCGCGCTCGATTGAAGCATACTATCAGGAAACCGGCCGCGCTGGGCGCGACGGTGAAGCGGCGAACGCGTGGCTCGCCTACGGCCTGCAAGATCTCATCCAGCTCCGGCAATGGATTTCCGAAAGCGAAGGTTCGGACGCCTTCAAGCAGGTGCAACGCCAAAAGCTTGATGCGCTCATCGGCTTGGCAGAAATGCCGTCGTGCCGGCGGCAGGCGCTGCTCTCCTATTTTGGCGAGCAAGGTGCCGAGCCGTGCGGGAACTGCGACAACTGCTTGTCGCCGCCTGAAACGACCGACGGCACCGTGCTGGCACAGAAAGCGCTGTCGGCGGTTTATCGGACTGGTCAGCGCTTCGGCGTCACTTACTTAGTCGAAATTTTGCAGGGTCATGCTGATGAGCGCGCGTTGCGGCTCGGTCACGACAAACTCGCCGTGTTTGGTCTCGGCAAAGATACCGACGCCTCGGCTTGGAAATCGCTGTTCCGGCAATTGGTGGCGCAAAGTTATCTCGTCGGGGATGACGAAGGGCACGGTTCGCTGCACTTGACCGGCAAGGCCCGTCCATTGTTGCGCGGTGAAGAAACGTTCCGGATGCGGGTCGCTTCCAAAGAACTGAAAAAAGACAAGGCCAAGAAGGGCAGCGGTGCCGGTCAGAAGGTTGCCGCGGATAATGAGCCGTTGTTCCAGGCTTTGAAAGCGCTGCGCGCTAAACTCGCCGCCGACAGCAAATTGCCGCCCTATGTCATCGCTCATGACAAGACGTTGGTGGCGCTCGCTGAAGCGCGTCCCGCTAGCGAAGAAGCGCTCGGCGCAATTCCGGGGCTCGGCGCCAGCAAGATTAAACGCTATGGCGCCGCGTTCCTGGAAATCATTTCGGCCCACACTGGCAATCCGCTGCTCAAGAACCGCCTGTCCTCGACCGTCAATCAGACGCTGGCTTTGAAGTCTCGCGGACTTGCTGTTGAGGCCATTGCGTCCGAGCGCGGTTTATCAGCTGAAACCATTTACGGGCATTTGGCCGAGGCCATTGAAGCCGGCTTGATTGAAGCGCAAGCCGCTGTCGGCCTCGATGACGACGAGATCGAAGAGATCCAAAGCGCATTCGAAGAAACCGATACGCTCGGTACCGGCAAACTCGGCCCTGCGCACGCCCGCCTCGAAGGCCGCTTCAGCTATGGCATTCTGAAATGCTTGGTGGCGGAGTTGGCTTAGCATTTTTTATGATACCAGCCTCCATATTGGTTCATCCCAAAAATTATCCCACCGCTGTCAAGTTGAGAAAATTGCACCTCCCCACACATGTCATCGCGGCAATAAATGCACTGCTGTCCGTTTAGGTTTGAGGCAGTGCCTTTCCAATTGAATCGAATTCTTCGAGCGGTCACACGCTTGGACACGGTGATATCAAACTAGCTTTGTTTTCCCCGGAAGCCGCGCCGCACAGTCAGCGAATCAAGGGCTCGGCTCCTTCAGTCGCGGCTATCCGGGACCGTTACCTTATTTTTATCAGGTAACGGTCCCGGCTCTCGCCCGGAACTCACAGTCTTGAAACTTTCGTGGGCTCAGGCTGGCTCGGCCGGGAGAACGGAATTTTTTTTGGTGTTTTTTCTAAACCGGACAGCAGTGCATTTATTGCTGGTACCCATAGTGAGGGTATGAAGTTGTTCCAGTCAAACCTCAAACTCTTCGTCTTCACGGTGTGTTGGGCATGGGTGCAGGGGACAAGCTCCGGGACGACAGCTGTGTGGTTCTACCGCTTGCCTTGCTCCTGCGCACGGCGAAGGGCAGCGGCGAGGGCGGATTCGGCCACTGCGGGTGACGCGGATGACTTTGGTGGCGGCGGCGCTGCATTGCGCGGCGCATTGCTCGTCACGCGCGGGCCTGAGTTTGACGCCGCACGCGACGCATTCGACGTATCCATGGCGCCGCTTTTCATCGTCAGGGCGATGCGCTTGCGATCGGCATCAACTTCCTTGACGCGCACCTTGACGACATCACCTGCTTTCACGACCTCGCGCGGATCAGACACGAACCGGTCGGCCATTTCAGAAATGTGCACCAAACCGTCCTGATGCACGCCGACATCGACGAAGGCACCGAACGCGGTCACGTTGGTAACTACACCTTCCAGCGCCATGCCGGGTTTCAAGTCAGAAATCTTTTCAACACCGTCTTTGAATTCGGCGGTCTTGAATTCCGGGCGCGGGTCGCGGCCCGGCTTTTCAAGTTCAACCAGAATGTCGGTGATAGTCGGGATGCCGAAGCGTTCATCAGCGAACTGCTTCGGCGACAGCGACTTCAAAAACGCTCGATCGCCAATTATGGATTTCAAAGGCCGCTTGGTGTGCTCGGCAATTTTCTCGACCACTTCATAGGCTTCGGGATGCACGGACGACGCATCGAGCGGGTTCGAGCCATTCATGATCCGCAAAAATCCTGCCGCCTGTTCGAAGGCCTTGGGCCCGAGACGCGGCACTTTTTTGATCGCCGAGCGGGTCTTGAACGCGCCGTTCTCATTGCGGAACACGACAATGTTCTGCGCAATGGTTGCATTCAATCCGGCCACGCGCGCCAACAGCGGCGCCGAGGCCATGTTGACATCAACGCCAACCGAGTTGACGCAATCCTCAACGGCGGCGTCCAACGAACGCGCCAGTTCAGACTGATTGACGTCATGCTGATACTGGCCAACGCCAATCGCCTTGGCCTCAATTTTCACAAGTTCTGCGAGTGGGTCTTGCAAGCGCCGCGCAATCGAGACGGCGCCACGCAACGTGACATCAAGGTCCGGGAATTCTTGCGCCGCCATTTCGGAAGCGGAATAAACTGAGGCACCGGCTTCCGACACCATGACTTTTGTGATTTTGGCGTCGGGCAGCTTTTTGATGAGATCGCCAGCGAGTTTATCCGTCTCACGGCTGGCGGTGCCATTTCCGATTGCAATCAGCTCAATCTTGTGGCGGATGCAGAGCGCGCCGAGTGCGGCCAACGAGCCGTTCCAATCGTTCTTCGGTTCGTGCGGGTAGACGACCGCGGTATCGAGCACTTTGCCTGTGGCGTCAACAACCGCGACTTTGACGCCAGTGCGAATGCCGGGATCGAGGCCCATCGTAACACGCGCGCCAGCTGGCGCCGCCAGCATCAAGTCTTTCAGGTTGGATTTGAAGACGTTGATGGCGGCGGTGTCGGAACCGTCTTTGAGCCGTGTCAGCAGATCAACGGCGAGCGAGACGTGCAGCTTGGCTTTCCATGCCAGTTTTACGGTGTCGATCAGCCACTTGTCAGCGAGGCGTCCGCGATCAGCGATATTGAACGCGGTCATGATCTTGAGTTCGGCCGGATGCGGCCGGCCCGGTTCACTCTCAACGTTCAAATCGAGATCGAGGAAGCCTTCGTTGCGGCCGCGCAGCAGGGCGAGCGCGCGATGCGATGGCATGTCTTTGATCTTTTGCGAGAAGTCGAAATAGTCCGAGAACTTTGCGCCTTCGGCTTGCTTGCCTTTGAGGACCATCGAAGTCATGACGCCCGTGGCCCAAAGCCATTCGCGCAAATCGCCAACGAGTGCTGCGCTTTCGCCAATGCGTTCGATGAGAATAAAGCGCGCGCCGTCGAGTGCGGCTTTGGCATCAGTGACGCCGAGTTCAGCATTCAAGAATTTTAAAGCCTCGGTGCTGGGATCAAGCGCTGGATTGCCGAGCAGGGCGTCGGCGAGCGGCTCAAGACCGGCTTCGCGTGCGATCTGCGCTTTGGTGCGGCGCTTGACTTTATACGGCGCATACAAGTCTTCGAGTTCGACTTTGCTGTCAGCGCCTGATAGAGCGCGTAGCAGTTCAGGCGTCATTTTGCCTTGCTCGGTGATGGTATTGATGACGCTGGCGCGGCGGTCTTCGAGTTCTCTGAGATACCTCAACCGCTCTTCGAGTTTGCGCAGTTGCGTATCATCGAGCCCGCCGGTCTTTTCTTTACGGTAGCGCGAAATGAATGGCACCGTCGCACCTTCGCCGAGTAATTCCACGGCGGCGGCGACCTGCCCAACCCCGACATTCAGTTCCTTGGCGATGCGGGTGTTGATGATGTCCATTTTCGTCTCCTTGAGATTTATCCCCTCTCCCCGCCCCTTTGCGGGGAGAGGGTTAGGGCTAACCCGCTCCCGCTCCCGCTCCCGCTCGCGATAACGATCGCGATGGGGAGAGGGGGTAGTTACAGTCTCGGATCGACCGGCTCGCTTTCGAGCGCGAGTATTGCAAACACGCATTCATGCACGCGGCGCAAGGGCTCTTTGGCTACGAATCTGGTGAGAGCTTCATGTCCTAGTGCGAACTCGCGCGTCGCTAAGGCCCGCTTGTGACCAAGGCCACGTTTTCTCAAGCGCTGCAAGTTGACCGGCACGTCGTATTCGGGGCCGTAGATGATGCGCAGATACTCAGAACCTCGGCATTTTATCGCGGGTTGGATTAGTCCCTTAGGTCCGCGCGCAATAAATTCGCGCGGCTTAACGACCATGCCTTCGCCGCCATCTGCGGTGCGGGACAGCCACCAGTCAGTTGCTTCCGTGACATCCGTCTCGTTGGCGAGATCCACCAAGCGATGCGGCGTTGTCATCAGCATGACGTCACCGTCCCCGGTGACTTGCTCCAACTCCGCCATATGCCAGAGATGATCTTTGTCCATATGGACCTGGCCTTGCGATGCCAGAATATGAAACGGTGCGATGCGATAATCTTCGAGCGATGAAACTGGCCAGCAATAGCGGCGGTAGGCGTCGACATACATCTCAGCGCGTTTGTGCCGGTCCGCGAAGTTTGTGCGAGCGTCTGTAACATCAAGCCCGTTGACGGCAGCTTGATCAAAAAGCTTGTTGACAGCACTGAGGCCAGCAAGGGCAGCCGCACCGGTTGCTGCGTATTGATCGCGGATCAAGCCTTGCGCCTTGGCTGACCACGGCATGATTTCAGCGTCGAGCAACACCCAATTGGTGTCGTGACGCTCCCAGAACTTCGATGCGGTCAATGCCGCGCGCTTGCGCGCTAACACAGTTTCGGTCATAGCTCTATCGGGGAAGAATGCGCGGCCCGTGCGCGTAAATATCGCCCCTGTCTCGCCGCTGGTGACGCCAAACGACGTCACTGCCGCGTCCGTGTCGCGGCATACCACCAGCAGCGCTCGCGAGCCCATGTGCTTTTCTTCGCACACGACATGCGTCACCCCTTCCCGGCGGTAGTAGTCAAATGCCTGATCCGGATATTCAAGAAAGCCATCGCGCGTTGAGGTCTCGGCTGGCGACATGGTGGGCGGCAAGTAGATCAGCCACTTTGGCGAAATGGCAAAGCGGCTCATGATTTCAAGCGCGGCTGCGGCATTCTCGGGCTGCACCTGTACGGTGCGGCCGAGTCTGGTGGTGATCAGACGCTTGCCGGTGACATCGTCTATATCTAGCAGATCGTCAAAGAACGCCTGGTTTGAGAGGTCGACGCCGGGGCGGCTCGGTGGATGGCCGAACGGGCGGCGAGACGGCGCGTACTCTTCGCCTGCGGCAACCGAGACGATTTCTTTCTCCGGCCAGCGCAACGCGGTCAGCTTGCCTCCGAAGCAGCATCCGGTATCGATGCAGAGGGTATTGTTCAGCCAATCGGCTTCGGGCACCGGCGTATGGCCGTAAATGATAGTCGTACTGCCGCGATATTCTGCCGCCCAATTGTAACGCACTGGCAGTCCGAATTCGTCAGTTTCGCCCGACGTTTCGCCATAAAGGCAGAACTCCCGGATGGCGCCTGAAGAGCGGCCCATCATGTCTTCTTTGATACCGGCATGAGCGACGGCCAAACGGCCGTTCTCTAGCCAGGCGTGACTGACGAGGCCATCAAGAAATTTCTTGACTTGCGCCTTGAGTGCAGGCGGCTCGGCTTCGAATTGAGCCACGGTTTTATCGAGGCCGTGGGTCAATTTGACATCGCGCCCGCTCAGCCAGCGCAGAAACTTGACATCGTGATTGCCGGGTACAGCAAGTGCCTGACCGGCTTCGACCATGGACATGACAATGCGCAGCACGTCGGGCGACCGCGGCCCGCGGTCAACAAGATCGCCGACGAATATCGCGCGGCGGCCTGTTGGGGCTGTTGTTGTGACTTGGCGCGTCTCGCCGTCGCCTTCAAACGTGGCGCTATAGCCGAGCTTGGCGAGGAGTGCTTCGAGTTCGCCGCAGCAGCCGTGTACATCACCGATGATATCGAACGGGCCCTCGATATGGCGCTGGTCAGTCCATAGCCGCGTCCGTTCGACTTTTGCAGTGTCGATTTCTTCGGGCTTGCGAAGTTCGAAAACGTAGCGGAAGCCTTCCTTGTCGAGTTTGTTGATGTTGCGCTTCAGGTTTCGCATTTGATTGCGGACCACATGCGGGCCGAACTGGCGGTCTGGGCGTGATTTGTTGCGCTCGTGGCAGATATCTTCACCGGGATTGATCACAATTGCGACCGACAACGCGTGATGGCGCTTGGCCAGCGTCACCAGTCGCGCACGGTCCTCCTGCCGGACGTTAGTGGCGTCGATCACCGTCAGCTTGCGGCGCTTCAAGCGCTTCTCAGCCAAATAGTAGACGAGCTCGAATGCGTCTCCCGTAGCCTCCTGGCTGGTCTCGTCATCTTCGACCAGGCCACGCGCCCAATCGGAGCCAACTACCTCGGTCGGTAGAAAATGCGATCTAGCAAATGTCGATTTACCTGAGCCGGAGGTTCCAACTAGCGCAACAAGACAGAAATCAGGGATCTTGATGTTCATTTCTCGAACACCGCCATCTGCGACGGGGCACCGAATATTTCGTCGGCATCACCGATTCCTGAGAATGAGACCTTGTAGTCAAAGCGTTCTGCGACGGGTTTGCACCAGGCTTCAAATTCCGTTCGCGTCCACTCGAAGCGATGATCGGCATGGCGCACCTGGCCGGGCTTCATGCCTTCGAATTTGGCATTGTATTCGACGTTCGGCGTGGTGATAACAACCAGCGTTGGCTTTGCGAATTCAAACACCACACGCACCATCGCCGGTAGCCGTTCGGGGTCGAGGTGCTCGATCACTTCGACCAGTGCTGCTGCGTCATAGCCTTCAAGGCGTCTGTCGCGATAGGTCAGTGCGCCTTGGATGATATTGAGGCGTTTCCGCTGGCGTTCGCTCATGCGGTCCAACTTCAACCGGCGCTCAGCTAATTCAAGGCCGAGGCTTGAGACGTCAACGCCCAGGATTTCGGTGAACTGCTTTTCGGCCATCAGCCGCTTGAGGAGCTTGCCAGACCCGCAGCCGAGATCGACGACGCGGCGGCAGCCTCTCTCAACCAGCACTTCGGCAACGCGATTGAGGCGCAGCTCGTGCATGCGCAACGGCTTTTCGAGTGTGGCTTCGGCGGCGTCTTTTTTAATTTCAATGGGCGGCTCGGATGCGGGGTCAGCTTCAGCGCTGCCGTCTACCGGTTGCGCAGTGGCTTCGCCCAGCTCCGCAACGTCCACGACCGGCTCGTCGTCGCTTGTCACAGGGCCATTTTCTGCGAGCCGTTCCAGCACTTCCTTGGTCCATGACCGCTTGAAACGCAGATAGCGGTTGGCGATTAACTCTTTCTCGGGATGGGCAGCCAGCCAGCCTTCGCCTTTGGCCAGCAATTTTTCGAGTTCGCTCTTTTCAACATAGTAGTGCTTTTTGCGGTCGAGCACCGGGATCAGCACATAGAGATGCGCCAGCAAATCACGGACGCGGCAGTTGGCCTTCAGCGTTAGCGAAACATAGGGACTATCGCCCCAGTCCGGCCAAGTTTCATCCAGCGGAATTGCTTCGATGGCGATCTCATAGCCAAGTGGAGCGAACAGTTTTTCGATCAGACCTTCAGAGCCGCGAACCGGCAACGGCAGGACGCGCGCCTCAAGTGGGATTGCAGTTAAAGCTAGTTCAGCGCGTTCCTTTGAACTCCCCGACAGCGCATTGCGGAGCGTCTTGGCAATTGCGACCGCGAGGAACGACGAGGCCGCATAGGGCCGGTCGTTGACGTACTGGTCGAGCATGCCGCTGTCGCCTTTTCCCTTGCCGCGTACAAGAGCAACCGGGTCGATATCTAGCGTCAGAGCGGCCGTCGTGCGAGCGTCAGTCGCTTCAGGATAGAACAGCACTGCTTTTCCGAACGCGAGGTCATGCTCGTGCACCCGTCCAGGATTCTTGTGCAACAAGAAGCCGAGATCGGTCGCCGGATGATGCGTCGTTGTCAGTGTCAGCAGCATTTTCGAGTAACCGGAACTTGAAGGAGCGTTGGGTGCGGCGACTAGGCCGGCACACCAGAGCAGATGTTTGGCCTATTGCGCCGCTTGAATATAGTCTTCCGGGCGCATTTTTGCGGAAGGCACATCGGTTGCGAACCGTTTTAAATGTTCAAGCCCGACAGGAACTGGGCCGCCGTATGCCCAGTCCAAGAGTTCGATGGTGTGGACCACCGGAATATCCATACCGCTTGCAAGTTGTGCAATGCAGCCGATGTTTCCCGTCGCGACCACGTCGGCCTTGGTCGTGCGGATGTTGGCAATTTTGCGGGCTTTGAGTTGCCCGGCAATTTCGGCCTGTAAAATATTATAGGTGCCGGCCGAGCCACAACACAAATGGCTCTCAGGAACACCGGTGACGCTATAGCCAGCGCCAGTCAGCAACTCCATCGGCTCCTCGGTAATGCGCTGGCCGTGCTGCATCGAGCACGCCGAGTGATAGGCAACACGGATCGAAGACCAGCGCGACGGCGGGCCGATATTGGTCTCAACAAGGAATTCGGTGATGTCGCGAGTTATGGCCGAAATCTTGGCGGCACTGTCTTTGTAGACAGGGTCGTTGCGCAACATGTGTCCGTAGTCTTTGACTGTGGTGCCGCAGCCCGACGCATTGATAATGATTGCGTCGACCGGCCCACGGCCCATTTCCTTTGTCCAGGCATCGATGTTGGCTTTGGCTGCGTTGAGGGCATCTTGCTCACGGCCCATGTGATGAACGAGCGCGCCACAACAACCCGAACCCTTTGCAACGGCAACATCAACGCCACGCCGCGCCAACAAGCGGATGGTGGCGTCATTGATGCTGGGCCGCAAAACCTGCTGCGCGCAACCCGGCATCAGAATGACGCGCTTTTGGCGCTGGGTTTTCGTCACGGCGGCGCCTGGGCCTTCGAAGCGCGATGCGGCTGGCACGATTTTCGGCGCCATCTCAACCATCGCTGCCAGTTCCGGGAAACCGAACCGGCGCATCAGGGGAATGAACGGATGGCCGAAGCGAGCCAACTTCAAGGCCAACCGGAACCGGCGCGGGCTTGGAACGACGTTTGCTATCAAATTACGGACGAACTGAGCCTTGGCCGGCCGCGTTGTCTTGTCGTGAATTTCAGCGCGAGCGGTATCGATCAGGTGCATGTAGTCAACACCCGACGGGCAAGTCGACGTGCACGACAAGCACGACAGGCAGCGATCAATATGATGACGCACTTCGTTCGATGGTGTGCCGCCGCGCTCGAACATATCTTTGATCAGATAAATGCGGCCGCGCGGGCTGTCGCGCTCGTCGCCAAGCACGACGTAGGTCGGGCACACCGCTGTGCACAATCCGCAATGCACACATTTGCGCAAGATGCGGTCGGCTTCCGCGATGCGGGGATTTTCAATCTGCTGTGGCGTAAATGTCGTTTGCATCAGCTTCAAATCTTGAGGGCGAACTTGCTGCGTGGCAGTGTGGCGGCATCAGGCGTACTCGAACTCTGTCCAACTATAAAGCGGCGTACATGCGGCCAGGGTTCAAGAGACCGAGCGGATCAAAGGCGGCCTTGAGCCCTTCGGTGATGCGGGCGAATCCGGGCGTGAGCGGTTGGAACACCTGAACTTCGCGACGCACCGCCTCACTGGCTCGAATAAGGGTTGCGTGGCCGCCATAGCTCGATACCGCACGGCGCACGTCGGCCGAGCCAGCGTCTGCAGTTGCTGGGACTTCAATCCAAATCAAGCCGCCCGACCAGTCGTACATGACTTCGAGTGGCATATGGCGGCGGACAGCGGCGACAAGCTTGGCGCCGTTTTTCGGCGCCGTTGATATGCGCCACAGATGCGAAGCGCTGTTTGGAAACACGCCCAATCGCTTTAGCTCGCCCCACAGCTTCAGTGACGGCTCAAGGTCAAGCTCTTGCGGCGTTCCATAGGCCGAAAGTAGGTCTTTGAGCCGCTGCTTGCGGTAATTCAGCGACTTGGTGAAATTTTCAATTCTGATGATCGTCAACGATTTACCAGTCCCGTTGAGACCAGGTGTCCTGAGGCGCCCGACGAGTGCTTCTGAGAGATGCACGGTGCCGGTTACTTCGAATGGCGATCCCATGGCGGCGGCCATCAGTTCACACGCGAGTTCGCCGGTTAGGCCAGAGTAAGCGAGGGTCAACACATTATCGGGCAACGGCAAGACTTTGAACGTCACTTCCGAAAATACCGCCAGCGTACCCCAGCTCCCAGTCAATCCTCGTGCCACATCGTACCCGGTGACATTCTTCATGACCCGGCCGCCGGACTTGAACTCTTCGCCGCGCCCGTTGACGGCTTTGAGACCGATCAGGTGATCGCGTGCCGATCCGGCCGATATGCGACGTGCGCCGGACAGGTTGGTTGCAAAGACCCCGCCGATGGTTTGCTGGCCCGGCTGTTGACCAAGCGCTGGGCCAAGATCAATCGGTTCAAACGGCAGCATTTGACCGCGAGCGGCGAGTTCGGTTTCAACTTGTGAGAGCGTCGTGCCGCTTCTGGCGCTCATGACGAGTTCGGTCGGCTCATAAAGCGTGATGCCGCGCATCCTTGATGTTGAAATCGCGGCTTGGGCGTTGATAGGGCGGCCACAAGCACGCTTGGTTCCTGCTCCCGCAATCTCGACCGCAATCCGGCGATCGATCAATGCAGCGAGCATGCTCCGAAGTTCCCATTCGGTTACGGGGTGGAGCACGTTGCTATCCAAGAGATTGCTCCTTTACGCGGCTGCGGATTGCGCTGTCTGCGGCGGTGCGATGATCAGGGACGGACGGCCTTCTAGCGGGAACACCTTGGCCGCGTTCAACAACCAATACGGGTCGAACACCGACTTGATCCGCATTTGCACCGCGAGATCGGTTTCGTTGAACTGCACGCTCATCAGGTCGCGCTTTTCAATGCCGACTCCATGTTCGCCAGTCAGGCATCCGCCAACCTCGACACAGAGTCTTAGGATGTCATTGCCAGCTCGCTCGGCTTTTTCAAGGTCGCCCGGCTTGTTGGCGTCGTACATGACGAGCGGATGCAAATTTCCATCGCCAGCGTGAAAGATATTGGCCACTTTCAAATTTTCACGGGCACAAATTTCTGAGATTTTTTCAAGGACGTGCGGAAGATTGGCGAGCGGTATCGTGCCGTCCATGCAGTAATAGTCGGCTTTGCGCCCGATAGCACCGAAGGCTGACTTGCGGCCCTTCCAAATACGCGCGGCCTGGGCGGCGGTCTCGGCAACGACGACGGATGTCGGCGAGAGTTCGGCGGCGATACTGTAGATGTAACCAAGCCGGTCTTTTATTTCTTCCTCCGAGCCTTCAACTTCGATGATCAGCAGCGCTTCGCAATCGAGCGGGTAACCAGCCTTGGCAAACTCCTCGCAAACTTCGATGGCGGGTTTATCCATGAACTCGATGGCAACTGGAATAATGCCGGATGCGATGATGCGTGCGACGCAAATTGCCGCCTTGGCGGCGCTTTCAAAGCCCACCATCATCGGTTTGGCGCCTTCGGCGGACGGCAAGATGCGCACGGTTGCTTCGGTGATGATCCCGAATTGTCCTTCCGAGCCGATCACCAGCGCCAACACGTCATAGCCTTCAGGCTCCAGATGCGCGCCGCCGATTTCAACGACCTCGCCGGTCATCAGCACCAGTTTGACGCCGAGCACGTTGTTCGTTGTGACGCCATACTTCAAGCAATGCGCGCCGCCTGAGTTCATCGCCAGGTTGCCGGCCAGCGTGCAGGCGAGTTGGCTTGACGGGTCGGGGGCATAGAAGAAACCGCGCGGGGCCACAGCAGCCGAGATCGCCAAATTTGTGATGCCGGATTCAACGTGTGCGGTACGGCTTATGTAGTCGATATCGAGCACGCGGTTCATCTTTGAGACGCCGACGACGATGGCATCCTCGGCCGGCAATGCGCCGCCACACAGCGACGTACCGGCGCCGCGCGGTACAACTTTGATCTTATTCTGATGGGCGTAAGCCAGCACTTTCGACACTTCTTCGGTAGTGCGCGGCAACACGACGGCGAGCGGCATGCGCCGGTAAGCGGTCAGCGCATCGGTCTCGAAAGTGCGGCGGCCATCTTCGTCGGATATCACGGCGCCGGGGCACAGGGTCTCAAGTGCGGCGGTTATCTCTAAGCGTCGCGCGATAATCGATGGGTCAGGAGTGGGTAGGGCGATGGATGTCATATAAAAATCAATCTTTCCAGAACCTTACGAAATTTTGTTAGGCGGCGTGTTGGGCGCCAGGTGCCACAGGTGCCAACTGTCGTGCGTTTTCTTTGTGTTTAACACGCTCCGGCCGCCGGTGCACGCTTGGCTGCACAGTGCACTATGAAAACGCGGCGCCTACGTTATACTCGCCCACGACCTATATTTTCAACGAAATGTAAAATGATCTATGCAAGTGCAATTTATCAGCGACAAACTTCCAACACATCGGCATATAATCAACGAAAGGGCGAAGAACCTTATTCACTTTGCGCGATAACGAGAACCCGTCTCGAAGCCTGGGGAGGCCAAATACATGACCACAATCAGCGACCTTGAGATCTTTGCCCGCGTGGCGCGGACCGGGAATATGTCCGCCGCAGGCCGCGAAATGGGGCTTTCCCCTGCCGTGGTGTCGAAGCGCGTCAGCCTGCTCGAGGATCGGCTCGGTGCTCGCTTATTCCACCGGACTACCCGCCAGTTAACGTTGACTGAAACCGGCGAAGGCTACTTCAAACGCGTTGTCGATATTTTGAGCCTGGTGGAAGAGGCCGATGACTTTGTCAGCCGGCGCAATACCAAGCCACGTGGTGCATTGAAGGTGACAGCGCCGACAACGTTCACGCGTCTGCACTTGTCGCCTGTCATACCGGCCTTTCTCGAGCGCTATCCCGATATCGAACTCGATGTTCATCTGACCGACAACTTCGTCGATATCATCCGCAATGGCGTCGATGTCGCCATCCGTATCGGTGAATTGGCGGACAGCTCGCTGGTTGCCAAGAAACTGTCGCCCGACCGCCGCGTGATTTGTGCCTCGCCCGAGTATTTGCGCAAAGCCGGCGTGCCAAAGGCACTAGCTGATCTCGAACATCACAACTGCATCTCAGCAGGCGCCCAGGAATTCTGGCGTCTTGAAGGACCTGACGGGGACCATCAGTTACGGCTGCGTGGGAACATCCGCTCCAACTCATCTGAATTGATCCGTGAAGCGCTGCTGTCCGGGCAGGGCATAGGGCTGCGCAGCTTGTGGGAAATTGGCAACGAGATTAAGAGCGGCGTTTTGGAAATTGTCTTGCCGCAGTACCGTGGTTCGTCCAATCACGCCATTCATGCCGTTTATCCGTGCCGCGAATTTATGCCGGCTAAGGTCAATGCCTTCATCGAGTTCCTGACCGAACACTTCGGGCTTGAGCCATACTGGGAAAAGGGCATCGATCTCGGCAATATCAAGTCACTTGTGAAGCCTGGAATTCGTGGCGTGCCGAAAAAGGTCGCCGCCGGCTCAGCCACTGCGTCTTGACTTTTTTCATCGGAAGGGCACTGCAGGTGATGGCAACTAAATTAGTTTGCCAGCACCTGCCGGTCGATATCGCGGGCACGCGTGACGCCGGTTAAGGCCATGGTGATATCGAGCTCTTTGGCGATGATATCGATGGCTTTGGCCACGCCCGCCTGTCCGCCAGCGCCAAGTCCATAAATATAGGCACGGCCTAACAAGCACGACGTGGCGCCGAGCGCGAGCGCGCGCATGACGTCTTGGCCGGTGCGGACGCCGCTATCGAAAATGACTTCGATCTCACTGCCAACCGCTTCAGCGATTTTTGGCAGCATCGAAATCGCCGATGGCGCGCCATCGAGCTGACGCCCGCCATGGTTTGAGACCACAATCGCCGACGCCCCGGTCTTCACGGCTCGTTTGGCGTCTTCGACATCAAAAATGCCTTTGATGATCAGTTTTCCGGGCCACAGGCTCCGGATCCACGCAATGTCGTTCCAATTCAATGATGGATCGAATTGGGTTGCCGTCCATTGCGTAACTGAAGTCACCGTGTCCATGCCGGGAACGAGACCTGTGAGGTTGCCGAATGTGTTGCGCTTCGCGCTTACCACGCTCGCGGCCCAAGCTGGCTTGGATG
>JANNFX010000180.1:0-8145 GCA_031380225.1 Hyphomicrobium sp. | reverse complement strand
AATCCAAGCTCGTTCTAAAATCGTAGCCGACCCCAGGAACTGACGAAGTTTATCTGCAGCCACGCGCGCGTTGAATTTCCAGCCTAACATTCCACCGGATATAGCACCTGCAATCGCCGCAATAAGCCCAGCAAGAACGCCTTTTGCAGAGAATCGCACATGATTCGTAAACGTTCCGAAAACTGAATCCAATATGGTCATGACCATATAGAAGGCCATCAAGGTCAAACCAGCGGCGACAACAGAGCCAATAAGTGCGCCGACAATCGCCTGTAACAATTGCAAAGCAATTGGCACGGACGGACTATTGACTGAATTGCGAACGACGGCTGCAAGAAGTACAGCGCGAGCTTTGATGATATCCTCCCGGCGCTCCTCATCTGTTCTACTTAAAAAATCAGCTACTTTACCGCGAGCTTGCACGTCATCGCCGTGTTTAGTCATTTCTTCTTTATAGATGTCTCTAAGCACATCTTCCTGCGCAGCTAGCAAGTACCCACGTGCCACGAAGTGAGCAAGGAGATGTTCGAATGTCATCGTCCTAAAGTTCTTCCCGAAGCAGATCTGAACCCGCCAGCTTAATTCATCAGTAGTCTACACAATTGAAATTACTTGGGCAAGAATATCCATTGAGCGTCAAATTTTCTTAATCAAACCCCACATTGCCCGCGATGCCTCAGCATATGATCCGCTAGCACAAGTGCCATCATCGCTTCACCCACCGGCACCGCACGAATGCCGACGCAGGGATCGTGGCGGCCCTTGGTCATGATGTCGGTTTCGTGGCCGTGACTGTCGATCGTGAGGCGCGGCGTCAGAATGGACGACGTCGGCTTCACGGCAAAGCGCACCACGATATCTTGTCCCGTCGAGATGCCGCCGAGAATGCCACCTGCATGGTTCGATAAATATTGCGGTTTGCCATCGGGTCCGATGCGGATTTCGTCGGCGTTGGCTTCTCCAGTCAATTCGGCAGCTCCCATGCCGGCGCCAATCTCAACACCTTTGACAGCATTGATGCTCATCATCGCGGACGCCAAATCCTGATCGAGCTTGGCGTAAAGCGGCGCGCCCCATCCGGCTGGCACGCCTTCAGCCACGACTTCGATAATGGCACCAATTGATGAGCCATTCTTGCGAATGCTGTCGAGATAGTGCTCCCACTTTGGCACTGATCCCGCGTCGGGACAGAAGAACGGGTTTTCATCGACCGCATTCCAATCCCAGCGCGAACGATCAACAGCGTGCACGCCCATCTGAATCATGGCGCCGCGAATTTTTATGCCCGAGCCAAGTATCTCGCGCGCGACGCCACCGGCCGCAACCCGCATTGCAGTTTCGCGCGCCGAAGAACGGCCACCGCCGCGATAATCGCGAATGCCGTATTTCTGCCAGTAGGTGATGTCGGCGTGGCCGGGGCGGAATTTGTCTTTGATGTCGCCGTAGTCTTTGGAGCGCTGGTCGACGTTCTTAATCACGAGCGCAATCGGTGCGCCGGTCGAGACCAGAACGCCGGCGTCATTGGTGAAAACGCCCGACAGAATTTCAACGTCGTCGGTTTCTTTGCGCTGCGTTGTATATTTCGATTGGCCGGGTTTGCGCCGATTCAGAAAGCCCTGAATGCTCTCTTTGAGAATCGGAATGCCCGGCGGGCAGCCGTCGACGACGCAGCCGATGGCTTCGCCGTGGCTTTCGCCCCAAGTCGTGACCCGAAACAGATGGCCGAATGTATTGTGTGACATGGAAGCCGCAAGTTGCCGGTGGCGCGAGACCACAAGCGATTTCAAGAGGGTAGAGCGGACCCAACGCACAAATCACGGCCCGTTACATCTCTTAGGAGGAGCCGTGGCGCCCCGCAAGCTCCGGATCTGGCCAATTCGTTTGGCATCGGCCAGCGACGCACGTATCACTGACGTGTGCAGCGTAACTCGCGCCTTTGAACGCGGGAGACTAAAAATCAGGCGCGTGTTGGGTGGCGACCCGGATGCCGGATCGCCCTGCCCCCAGTTGCGTGAATGATTTCAGTCAGTTGGCGTAATTAACGCGGCTCCAGGCTGGATTGAGCATCCGCCGCGAGCGGTGTCCTAAAGTGGAGAGAGGCCGGGGTGTCGCTGCCCCGGCCTTTCTTTTGCCGAAGCTTACCTTGCTATCGTTGCGCAGATTTCCAAACGACGGCGCGCCCATGCCTGGGCTTTCTAAAACCCACTTTCCGGCCGATATCGCTCAGCACCAGCGTAGCATATTCCGCTTGCGGCCCATTTGGGCTATAAAACTTGAATCGATTGGACCTCCCGAGAGGTGTGTCATGCCGCGTACTCGAGTTTGGGCGCTATCAAGCGCCTTGTTCAACGCCATCATCGTGTTTGGAGCGGGCTCGATTGCGGTCGCGCAAAATGAGGGCATTGGTCCGGCTCCTGAACGGGCGGCACCGTTGCCGTTAAGCGCCCTCGCCAACGTCGTTATCGTGGCTGAACAAGCACCAAATTCTACTCCAGCAGCTGCGGCGGTCGAACCACCACCTGTACCCGTGACTGGATCGCTGAGTGGTGCTGGCAATGTGGTTGTTGAACCGAAGCCATCTGAAACTGCAAATACTGTGTCGGCCCATGCGCCTGAGCTGGCGCCAACTGGTGCTGCTCCCAAAGCTGCATTGATCGAGCCGATCGTTGCGCCCATCAAACGTGAACAACCGTCAGTGGCGAGTGCCAAGGCTGCAGTTAAGGTGAAAACGGCTGCTGCCTCGAAGTCGTCAGAGCCTGCCGTGAAAGATGCGAAGTCCGGCCCCAAGGTTGCGGCTTGGAAACAAAAGGCTGACGCGCCAGTAAAAAGGAAAGTGGCTTCAGCAAAGACTTCAAAAGTCAAAACGGCGAAGAACTAGACTTCGCACGGTTGTAAAAAAAAACGGGGCCCGATGGCCCCGTTTTTCATTTTGCGATTTTTATTGTGCAATTTTTGAATGTTCAGCCCTTCGCGGATTCAACCTCTTCCACGGCCTTGGCCAGGAACTCGCCCATTTTTTTGCGGATGTCAGCGTCGGCGACTTTGAGGCCCTTGGCGTCAAGATCACCCTTCACTTTTCGGAACACATCGTCGTCGCCCTTCTCTTCGAAGTCGGCTTTGCGGACGGCCTTGATATAGTCGTCCATCGCCGCGCCGGTGTAGCCAAGTTGCGCGCCAGCCCACTCGGCCAGCATTTTATTGCGGCGTGACTCAGCCTTGAACCTCAGATCCGCGTCATGGGCGAACTTCTTCTCGAAGCCTTTTTCGCGATCATCAAAGCTGGTCATGGCAGTCTCCAATATTGGTCTTTTAGAGGTGGGGCGTTGTCGTCCAGGTTGCAAGGACATACAAAACCGGGGCAAGCACAAAGCGTCGGCAACTGGTTAATGTTCCATTTTTGTTCATAACCTTTGCAAGTTGGGTAAAACCGCGACTCCTGCGGCGTTTCCTGGCACCTAGCCCGCCGGGGCCGGGAAATCAACGGGTTGCGGCCGCGTGAACCAAGTCCGGGGATGCGGCCTCGATTTCATTGTTTATCGCCCCTGGTTCGGCTAGTCTGAGCGACAGAAATTCGGCCCGGCCGAAACCTCCCCAAATTCGAAAAGCAACCAAAAAGTTGCAATAGAATCAAAGGATCAGCTGGCCGCATGGCGTGGTGTCTCGCAACACCTATATTGGTGTTGGGTTACGTGACGATGATACCAGCGACGCGACGGTCGAGACGAGTAATAGTGAGTGCCAGGACGTGATCTTCAAGGGACCAGGATCTATGAACAAGCGGCGGCGCATCTACGAGGGCAAGGCGAAGGTACTCTATGAGGGTCCGGAACCTGGCACTCTGATCCAACATTTCAAAGACGACGCCACCGCGTTCAACGCCAAAAAGCATGCGTTGATCGAAGGCAAGGGCGTGCTCAACAACCGGATTTCTGAGTACATCTTCTTGCGTCTCGGCGAGATCGGTGTGCCGACGCACTTCATCAAGCGTATGAACATGCGCGAGCAGCTCATTCGCGAAGTCGAAATCATCCCGCTTGAAGTCGTGATCCGTAACGTTGCGGCCGGCTCACTGTCGACCCGGCTCGGCCTTGAAGAAGGCATGCAACTGCCGCGGTCGATCGTGGAATTTTATTACAAGAACGACAAGCTCAACGATCCGATGGTCACCGAAGAGCACATCACCGCCTTCGGTTGGGCGAGCCCGCAGGAGATTGAGGAAGTTATGCAGCTCGCGCTGCGCATCAACGACTTCATGATTGGGCTGTTCCTGGGAATCGGAATCCGGCTGGTCGACTTCAAGGTCGAGTTTGGCCGGCTCTGGGCTGACGAGCAGGTGCGCATTGTGCTGGCCGATGAGATCAGTCCCGATTGCTGCCGGCTTTGGGACATCAACACGTCTGATAAGCTCGACAAGGACCGCTTCCGCCGCGATATGGGTGGGCTTCTCGAAGCTTATCAGGAAGTGGCGCGCCGCTTGGGTGTCCTGACTGAGAACCCGCGCCCTAAGGGCTCCGGCCCAGTGCTGGTGGCGTCGTCGACCAACCCAACCGGGAAACCGAATTGAAGATGAGGCAGTGGGCAGTAGCTCTTGGGCAGTAGGCACCGAACAAGCCCTGGATGCCTACTGCCTACTGCCTACTGCCTACTGCCGAGGACCACATGAAAGCCCGTATCCGCATCACCTTAAAAAACGGCGTCCTTGACCCGCAGGGCAAGGCCATCCAGGGCGCTCTGGCGTCGCTCGGATTTTCTGGCGTCAACGACGTCCGCCAAGGCAAGTACATCGAAGTCGACTTGGCCGCCACCGACAAGGCTTCAGCCGAGACCGAAGTCGAGCGGATGTGCAAAGTCCTGCTCGCCAATACGGTGATTGAGAATTATAGTTTCGAGATTAATCTCTGAAGGATCCCGGTCATGCCCGAGGTCACCAACGAACTGCTTCTTGACGTATTAAAAAAGGTCCAAGAGCAAGGCGCGCGTACCAGCGAGGACGTGCGGCGCATCCGCGAAGAGTTGTCAGCAATGCGCGGTCACATGGTTGCCCTGCAGCAAGACATACACAACATCTACGGCGCCCTCCTCGAACAAAGCGGCCGTCTCGACCGCAGCGAGCGGCGGCTGGAGTTGGTGGATGCGCCGGTTTGAACAGGCGCGCATAATTTCTTGCACGCCGCTGCGGCGTAGACGCGCCGGATCGCACCGCGCGTGTGGCGGGACACCCATCAGATCGCCCCACTTTCGTTGCGAGGCGCTGCCCGAAAAAAATTCGACAGGCCGGAATCCATGACTTAGGTTCCGGTGTTCGCCGGAGCTGCCATGGCTATCCGCAGGGCTGAGGCATTCGATAAACTCTGAGCGCAAAACCTGTAGGTTGGCGCTGAGCGCCTTCGCGAAGCCCAACATCGTGCTGCGTGATGTTGGCCTTTCTGCGCTCAGCACCAACCTACAAAAATTCGGTTGCCGTCTGCCGCCTATTTTTTACTCGCCGCTATCAACCCATCATCGATCGCGCGGGCTTTGACGGCCGCGGGCCGCGCCGAAATTCCGGCCCAGTACTTTTCGAACGACGGCCGCTTTTCGATAGAGCCGAACTGCAGGCCGAAGCCGATTTGTGAGCCGAGGTAGACGTCGGCGGCGGAGAATTTATCGCCAACGATGAACTCGCGACCTGAGAGCAAGCCATCGAGCGTTGTCATGACGTGCTCGAAGCTGCCATAGCCGAGCATCCCGCTTTTACCCTCGGCCGCGACAAACCCCTGGGACTTGTTGGTGATCGCAGCCTCAATCGGCCCGGCCGCGTAAAACATCCAGCGATAAAACGTGCCCCGCAGCGGATCGCCTGACGGCGGGATGAGGCCAGCCTCTGGAAATAGTTCCGCGAGATAGGTGCAGATCGCAGCCGCTTCAGTCACAATAGTACCCCGATGGACAATCGCCGGCACCTTGCCCATCGGATTGATGGCCAGATACTCTGGCGCCTTCATCGTCGTGCCATAGGACAACAGTTCTGTGTGATAGGGCTGGCCTAATTCCTCCAGCATCCAGCGGACAATGCGCCCGCGCGACATCGGGTTGGTGTAAAAGACGAGATCGTGAGCCATGCCAGATGGGTCCCCTTTGCGGCGCCAATAGCCTGTAGCCAAGACATAACAGGAAATGGCAAGGTTGACGCTTGGCTACGCGCTATCGGCCGTTCAGTAACATTACAATGAGCAAAATTATGAAAGCAGCTTGGATTGGACTGGGCATTATGGGCTTCCCGATGGCGGGGCACCTCGTCAAGATTGGCGGCCACCATGTGACCGTTTACAATCGCAACGCTGCCAAAGCCACGGCATGGCAAGAGTCCTTCTCTGGCGGGACAGCGGCAACCCCGGCAGAGGCGGCCACAGGCGCCGAAATCGTGTTCTCTTGTGTTGGGAATGACGATGACCTCAGAGCGGTCACCACGGGGCCCGGCGGTGCATTCGGAACCATGGCGCCCGGCAGCATCTTCGTTGACCACACCACCGCCTCAGCAGACGTGGCACGCGAACTTAATGCAGCCGCCTCGGCGAAGGGCTTACATTTCCTTGACGCGCCGGTTTCAGGCGGACAAGCTGGCGCTGAGAGCGGCACGTTGACTGTCATGTGCGGCGGCGCAGCTAAACCGTTCGCCAAAGCCCAGCCGGTGATCGCATCCTATGCCCGCCAAGTGCAATTGATCGGCCCATCTGGCGCTGGTCAGTTGACCAAGATGGTCAATCAAATTGCCATCGCTGGTTTACTGCAGGGGCTGTCTGAAGCCATCCACTTTGCCGAATGTGCTGGCCTCGACTTGGAAGTGGTCATGGCGACGATTTCCAAAGGTGCTGCCCAATCATGGCAAATGGAAAACCGCTGGAAAACGATGCATGAGCGGCGCTTTGAGTTCGGCTTTGCGGTCGATTGGATGCGCAAGGATCTCGGCATTTGCATGGAAGAAGCCTCGCGCAACGGCGCTACTCTCGAGATCGCGAAATTGGTCGACGCGTATTATGCCGAAGTGCAAGCCCGCGGTGGGTGCCGCTGGGATACGTCAAGTTTGATTTCCAGGCTTGGCTGAATTTTTACGCCGCGAGTTCGTTAAGACAGCGGTTTGGCAGCCCACTCGGCGGCTTTGCGGCCGGTCAACGCGGAAATTGACGATAGCCCTTCTCGGCGGCAGGTGGCGGCGAGATGCGATTTGATGCGCCCGATTAAACCCGGGCCTTCATAGATCAGACCGGTGTAAAGTTGCAGCAACGTCGCTCCGGCCTCAAGTTTTGCCAATGCCGCCTCACCGCTATCGATGCCGCCAATCCCGATGAGCGGAATTTTCCCGGCCGTCGCCTGATGGACGCGCGCCAGCATCACTGTTGAGCGATGGAACAGCGGCCGGCCTGACAGCCCGCCGGATTCAGATTTTTTGGCATCAATCAGCCGGTCGCGTGCCAGAGTCGTATTTGATACGGCAATACCATCGACGCCATGAGCAACAATGCGCCCGGCCATCGGCTCAATATCTTCGTCCGCGATATCAGGCGCTATTTTGACAACAATCGGCCGCCGCAGATTGCCGGATGATACCGCTAGATCGCGCGCTGCTATCACTCGGCTGAGTAACTCATCAAGTGCTTCTGGCGCCTGCAAATCTCTAAGACCTGGCGTATTCGGCGATGAGATATTGATCGTAAACAGTGTTGCCACACCGGAGAAGGCGTTGATGCCGTCAACATAATCTTGAGATCGATCGGCACTATCTTTGTTGGCGCCGATATTGACCGCGACAATCCCCTTCTGAGCGCGCCGTTTGAGACGTTGGTGGGCAGCGGCGTGGCCGCCATTGTTGAAGCCTAACCGGTTGATTAAGCCATTGTCATTGACCAGCCTGAATACCCGCGGACTGGGATTGCCGGCTTGAGGGCGCGGCGTCAACGTCCCGACTTCCGCAAAGCCGCAGCCGAGACCCATCACGGCGTCGGGTACACGGGCGTCCTTATCAAATCCTGCGGCGATGCTGATCGGGTTTCGGAAACTGAGACCCATCGCGGCGACCGCGAGGCAGGCAAGAACAATCCACTTTTTCATGGGCTACCTGACGACAAAGAACCAAGGTTTGTGACGGCTGTCGATCTCGCCGCCAAA
>JANNFX010000033.1:0-13321 GCA_031380225.1 Hyphomicrobium sp. | reverse complement strand
GCAGTTGGCGTCGTTGGCGACGCGAACCACGCGGCCAAGAGTCCGTTCCAGGTCAGTCGCGAAGGGTTGGCCGTTCAGCCATGTTGAGTTGGCATTCTGCAACAGCCCAGTTGCGGGTGACAACGAGCCGGGAACGCCAGCGCCAATTGCACTTGCTGGCTGTCGCTGATCTGGCGGCAAGGCCTTTTCGAGCCTGTCGACCAGATCTCGAACGGCCAGTAAAGTCGCGTCATAGCTGTCGCGCGGTGCGGCGATGCGCTCACGGACCAGAGTGCGGCCATCGTGACCGAGAATGGCGCCCTCAATCTTGGTGCCGCCGAGGTCTATTCCAATCATGGTCCGGCTCAAGACTGTACAGCCGCAGCAGCCGACAACAACGCCTGCGCCGGTGCGACGTCCTCTGGTGCGTAGTTTTTTGAGCTTGTGAATACCAACAGCAACGATTCATCGCCCAACAAATAATCGAGAACGGCCGCGAGCATGGCTGGCTCCCCGGCCGACTGGCGCAGTTCGGCGGGACCTGTTCCCGTCAGTGACAAGAATCGCCCGAGCCGGGCCTCGTCTTCAGCCAAAAAAATGAGCGATTCCAAGCCCATGGCTTCAGCAACTCCCAACGTCAACAACGCTTTCTTAGCCATTTTAGAATGAGCTCATTCGGGTCGGAGGCGCAAATTTTGCCGGTTGGGGACAGCTAACTTAAACTGTTGGTTACTGCTCTTAGCGCACTGTATGCGGGCGAAGTGCGAGCCAGAATCGGTGCAAATGGCTGCAGGGTATCAGGTGGACCTTCGGCTTATGACCTATCAGGAGACGACATCGGCCGTCGAGGGCCAAGTGCGGGCGGCAAAACCGTTGCAGAAGTCAGTTCTGATTGTGGAAGACAATGAGCTCAATATGAAGCTCTTCCATGATCTGCTGTCGGCGCATGGCTACCGCACTGTTCAGACCCGCAATGGTCTTGATGCGATTTCACTGGCTCGCCAGCATCGTCCTGATCTCATTCTTATGGACATCCAGTTGCCCGAGATTTCGGGATTGGAAGTCACCAAGTGGCTCAAAGAAGACGATGAGCTGCGCGAAATTCCTGTCATCGCCGTAACCGCTTTCGCCATGAAGGGCGATGAAGAGCGGATTCGGTCCGGCGGCTGTGAGGCTTATGTGTCAAAGCCCATCTCCGTTGTGACTTTCCTCGATACCGTCCGCCGCTTCATTGGTGGAACCTGAGGCACTAGATGACCGCCCGCGTCCTTGTTGTTGATGACATTTTGGCCAATGTGAAGTTGCTTGAAGCGCGGCTCGCAGCCGAATATTTCGAAGTGCTGACCGCCTACAGCGGGCCAGAGGCGCTGGACATCTGTGCGAGAGAACGCGTTGATGTTGTATTGCTCGACGTGATGATGCCCGGCATGGACGGTTTCGAAGTCTGCCGGCGTTTGAAAGCCGATCCTAAGACTCTGCATATCCCAGTGATTATGGTCACCGCACTCGACCAGCCTTCCGATCGTGTCCAAGGTCTTGAAAACGGTGCCGACGATTTTCTGACCAAGCCGGTCGACGACATCGCGCTTGTCACGCGCGTCAAGAATTTGGGCCGGCTGAAGGTCTTGAATGATGAAATGCTGCTCAGAGCTTCAACCAGCAAACAGTTGGGTTTGAATGATAAAGCGGCATTGGAAAAAGCCCAATCCAATCGTCCTGGCCGATTGCTGATCGTCGACGATCATCCGCGGTCAGCTGCGCGACTTGTTGAGGCGCTTTCCAAAACCCACGACACGTTTATCGAGCGCGATCCGGTTGCCGCATTAAGCAAATTAAGCGAGCATAATTTTGATGTGCTGATCGCATCGCTGAGTATTCGGGGATCAGACACTCTGCGGCTGTGTTCGCAAGTTCGTGCGTTGGAAAAAACGCGGCACTTGCCAATTGTCATATTGGTTGAGCCCGGTGATGAAGCCCGGCTGATGCGTGGCCTCGACATGGGCATCAACGACTATTTGATGCGTCCGATTGAGCGCACAGAAATGCTGGCGCGAATCCGCACGCAGATCAAACGTAAGCGCTATTCGGACTTCTTGCGCAATAAGCTGCAAGAAACGGTCGAGCTTTCGATCATCGATCCGCTAACGGGTCTGCACAATCGCCGCTACATGGATGGCCATATGTCGACATTGGTTGGCGACGCGATCGCCAATGGCCGGCCGCTGTCAGTGCTGCTGGCAGACATCGACTTCTTCAAGAAGGTTAATGACACGTATGGGCATGATGTCGGCGACGCGGTCTTGAAAGAGTTTTCGGAACGCTTCCGGCGCAACACACGTGGCATCGATCTGTCATGCCGGCTCGGTGGTGAAGAGTTCATCATCATTATGCCGGACACGGACATTGGCCGCGCGTTCCAAGTTGGAGAGCGGTTGCGGGCTTGCGTGGAGGCCGAACCATTCCACGTCAACGGCGACTTGGCACTGACCGTGACTGCGAGTGTCGGTCTTGGAACTTTGGAACGGGCGGACGATACGCCCGAGACAGTCATCAAGCGTGCCGATAATGCCCTTTATGCCGCCAAACGCCGGGGCCGCAACCGGGTCGCAGCCGATGCGGCATAGTTATCATTAATCTTATATCTGTTATTCTTTGTTACGATGGATTGGGGGCGATTTGTGCCCTCTGTCGCCAATCTGTGATCCGGAATTGTGATCAATGTCAAAACATTGATCCAAAACTGCGCATTTCAATCGGAGACACGCCGCCTCCTCCAGTGGTCACGAAATGCCACTTTTGAGCTTAAACTGCCGGTTGGTCTGCATTGACAATCACGCTCAGAAGCGATTTATTGTTGACAACTTAGGTGGGGTCAAAATTGCACATGCGATTCGCTTCAACCTAGACATGTTCCCGCGGCCCATTGGGTTTGCCGCATCTCCTAGTGGAGCGGGGAAATTCGTAGCCGGTTACACGGTTACGGCGCCTGGTGAAAGTCGACGCCCTCTTCGACCTCATCGGGTCATCAGGTCAGGGCCCGTGTCTTGTTCGGAATGCTTACCCCGCTGCCGAACGGACATGGGCCCTGGTCGAGACTTTTAAAAGCGGCCATCAAATAAAAAAGAACTGCTCCAAATCGTTCGCGTCGCGTTCGATCGAAATCTCACTTAATCTTGGTTTCCTTGAATTCTACGTGCTTGCGCACGACGGGATCGTATTTCTTGAAAACTATCTTTTCTGTCGACGTGCGAGGATTCTTCTTTGTCACATAGAAGTAGCCAGTGCCTGCCGTCGAAAGCAGCTTGATCTTCTGAGTTACAGGCTTGGCCATTGAATTGAGCCTTAAGGTCAAATGCAGGTGCAATAGGAAGGCGGCACCATACTCGGGGATTTCATCCTGTCAAGGCGACCAGTTCGTGATATTATACCGCGATCAAGACAGGTTGATTTTTAGTTTGTATAACAAGGCTCAACGGCCGTTTTCTGGCTCGCATAAGAGCTGCTACTGAGGTGATTTTGCAGGATCTGTTGTTGGAAAACTGCTTTCGTCCTCGTTCCCAAAACCATGCATCCGATTGGCCCACTGCAGACCGACCAGAGCGCCTTTGATGCGCGGCAGCAGGGTCAGAGTCATGACCAGCAACAGCGGAAGCCAGATCGCCCAGTGAACCCATGTCGAGGGCGCATAGTTCAACTCGAGCCATAAAATGCCGGCGCCGATAATGTGACTGACGATCAGTATTGTGAAATAAGGCGGCGCGTCGTCGGCCTGATGGTGATGCAGTTCTTCACTGCATTTTGGGCAAGCGTACGCAACCTTGAGGTACGACGTGTAAATTTCACCCTCGCCGCACGCTGGGCAGTTCTGGCCAAAGCCGCGCTTCATGGCTGACCAAAGCGGGCGGTCGGAGCCCGAGAGTTTGCTCGGCGATTTGATAATTTCGATGGCTTGCATGACTTTATATTGATCCAGTACCATGTGTTTACAAGAGAAGTATGGTCGCGCGACCGGATCGCACGGCCGTTCTTTCTCGGTTGGACTGTGTATTTTTTCAGCACTGATTGCTGTTTAGCGCCGGAACGGGCGCCGGTTGCCGGGCATTTGGCGGCCACGAAAACCTTTCTCGGAGCCGCGCACCGCGACACCCCGCGTCCCCTCTGAAATCATCTCGAACCGTAGCGCGCCTGCCGCGGGGATGACTTCGAGTAACTTGACGGTAACCTGGTTGCCGAGCCGGAATGTCAGCCCAGTTTTGCTGCCGGTCAGGGAATGCGTTTGTTCGATATAGTTGAAATAGTCGGCGCCAAGGGTTGAGATCGGCACAAAACCATCGGCTCCGGTTTCCTTCAACTTGATGAACAGTCCTGAGCGTGTGACCCCCGCGATGCGGCCTTCGAATTCAGCGCCGATGCGATCGGCGAGGTGGGTCGCGATCAGCCGGTCGATGGTTTCGCGCTCAGCCGCCATGGCGCGCCGTTCGGCATTGGAGATAGCCTGACACACGGCGTCGAGGCGCGGGATCACCATATCGTCCAAGCCGTCATCGCCCGCTTTCAAGGCGCGGATTAGGGCCCGGTGGACGAGCAAATCTGCGTAGCGGCGGATCGGTGACGTGAAGTGGGCATATCGGGATAAGTTCAAGCCGAAATGTCCGATGTTGTCAGTGTTGTATTCGGCCTGAGCTTGCGAGCGGAGCACGACCTCATTGACCAACTCTGGAACCGGTTGAGTTTTGGCTTGGGTCAAAACGCGGTTCAACGCGCCAGCTTTGAGTTGGCCAGTTGGTGGAACTTTCAAGCCCAGCGTCTCCAGGAATTCGCGCAGGCTCCTCAACTTTTCATCGGAAGGGCGGTCATGAATGCGGTAGACCACTGGAAGTTTTTTGCCTTCCAGAGTTTCGGCTGCAGCCACGTTGGCTTGAATCATCATTTCTTCAATAAGCTTGTGCGCGTCGAGCCGTTCGGGGATGTAAATGCGGGCGATGCGGCCTTCGGCGTCGAGTTTGATTTTGCGCTCAGGCAAATCGAGATCCAACGGTTCGCGGCGGTCGCGCGCTGATTTTAAAGCCGCATAGGCAGCCCACAACGGTTTTAAGACGCTATCAAGGAGTGGTTTGCACTTGTCTGACGGCTGGCCGTCGATGGCGGCCTGAGCCTCTTCATAGGATAGCTTGGCTGCCGATCGCATGATGCCGCGCACGAAGCTATGGCTGCGCTTCTCGCCCGATTTGTCAAAGACCAGGCGAGCAACCAAACACGGCCGGTCTTCGCCTTCGCGCAGTGAGCACAGGTCGTTTGAGATCTTTTCGGGCAACATCGGCACAACGCGATCCGGAAAATAGACCGAGTTGCCGCGCAGTTCTGCTTCGCGGTCAAGCTTGGTGCCAGGGCGAATGTAGTGCGCGACGTCTGCGATGGCGACGAGGACGGCAAAGCCGCCAGGATTTTTGGGGTCTGTATCTAGTTCGGCATGAACGGCATCGTCGTGATCGCGTGCGTCCGCTGGGTCGATTGTGATCAAGGGAATGGCGCGGAGATCGGTGCGGGTTTTCGGATTGAGTGGTGGCAGGCTACTCAGCTCGCCCATAACGGCTGCTGGAAAATCTTCCGGAATGCCGTGGGCATGGATTGCGATCAGGCTGATCTTGCGTTCGTCGGTTGGGTTGCCGAGTGATTCCAGAACGCGCGCTTCGGGCGTTGAAAATCTGCCGGAGCGGCGGAGTTCAAAGCGAACCAGGTCGCCGTTTTTTGCGTCGCCTTCGCGTCCGCGAGACAAATTCCAGCTTTTTAATTCCTTGCGATTAACAGGTTCAATTGCCCCCCCTCCGCCCTCCCGGCTGCGAAAGATGCCAAGCAGGCGGCGCGTATCGCGAGCGAGTTTGCGGATCGGCTCGGCTTCGTATGCCACGCCATTGAGACCAGCCGTATCCACAAGCAGTTTTACTTTGGCGAGGATTTGATCGCCGGGTGCGATCGTCAACTGTTCGCCTTCCAATCCATGCGTCCGCGTGATGATAAGGGCCTTCGGCGGCGCGCTGCTGTCGTTCCAGTCCAACGCCTCGGCAATCAAATCGCCGTTGCTATCGCGGCCGATGACCTCAAGAGTAGTTACGGCCGGAAGTTTGCCGGGCTCAGTAATATTTTTTCGGTGGCCTTTGATGGCACTGTTGCCGGCCATATCGCTCAAAACGCGCTTGAGGCCGATCTTAGCCGACCCCTTGATGCCAAACGCGCGCGCAATCTCGCGCTTGCCAACTTTGGTTTCTGACGAGGCAATCATCGCCAAAATGTCGGCTTCAGACGGCAGCGGTACGCCGCTGGCGACTGGGTGCCGGTTTGGAGCGGACTTTTTCTTGTTAGATGAAAACGGCCGGTGTGGCTTTTTGCTTTTCACGATACTCTCTGCTGAAGCGGATCCTGCAGCGGCATACCAGCGAGTAGCCGCTAACGCTAGAGCGCGATTGCTGTCCGGACTGTCAGCACCAGTATGCTGGTTTATCGCGGAGCGCGAACGTCTTCAACGTCGGCAAGTCTGAGGGACAAGTTACGGCGCCAGCGCGACGGCAACCGTGCGGCCGCGCGTTTCATCTGCTCGCGGGCACCGCTCAAGTAAAGCCGGGTGTAAATACGGCCGCGCACCGATACTGGCACCGCCCAATCGTTCACTTCGACGGCATCTTCGCACCAATCGAATTTATAAGCATCTCCGGGTGCCAAGAGATCGAACGTTGCCATGCCGCGGTCTATTGCATGGCGAAGGCAGTCCTCAAGCAACAGCACGCCAGCGCCGCTCCTTTCATGTGCAATGTCATACGCGAATACGTGGCCGGCGATGCGAGAACGGCCAACAATAGATACCATGATGGCAATCGGTTTTCCGTTGAGTGTGAGCGCCGATACAAGGCCGTTTCTGGATTTGCAAAACTCAGTAAAAAATGTTTCCATGCGTGGATCATGCAATGCCGGCGAAATCAGGCCACGCGCATCAATCCATGATCGTTTGAGCTTGATGGCCTGGTTTGCGAGATCTGCTGCGGCGCTGCCGCCGTCGAGATGGACGAACTCAATAGTGCCTTGTTCATCTAGGCGGCGGCGCAAACGGCGGCGGTTTTTCCGGGACTTTCCAGTATAGCGTAGTTCAAACTCCGCAAACCCGGTCGCGTTATCGAAATCCACATATGGGGCGGCCGACGTCAGCGTCGTTAAGCCACCAATGCTTGGCAGTAACGGCGCGATCACAGCATCGGCTCGAACTTTGCGCAGTGCGACCACGTCGGGTGCCAGACTGCCTTTAATCGTTTGCCAGCATTCAGCCAGAACGTCTGGTGTCCGGGCGCTAACGTCTGCCAGAATATCGCAATACTGCGTGACTGGGTGGCCGATCCACGACAGATACGAAAGTCCGACCATGCGCTGGCGCAATAGCGGCCAGATCATCACAACGCGGCCATTGCGGCGGCCAACGATGATGGCGAGTTCCTCACCGAGCGGATGGGCGTGGCGAGCGTGATATGTCTCAATCCAATTGTGGTTCCAATCATAGCTCAAAAACACTTGAGCACCCGTGCCGGAACGCGTGTGGAGATCCGTCCACTCGTCTTTTAGGAGCTGAAAGCCGTCAAGGTCGCGAACAATCGAATACGTCAAATCTGGTGTGGAGGTGGCCGCCGCAGCCGGCACGAAAGGTGAGATAGCGCCGGTATGATCATTTGCGAAAATAAACAAATTAATGCCGAGTTCGCGCCTGGCCGTGCGCCAATTCAGAAATGCCGCTGTGGCAAACGCAATTGCTGAAGCAGTCGCCGCGCCATGCATTCCATACGGTGGGATGAGCAGCAGATTGAGAATGATCGACAGCGCAGCGGCAATCATGAACGAACGCGCGCAATCGGACTGGCGGCCAAGCATATTGAGAATGAACTCAGATGGACCAGTTGCGGCGCGGGCCATCAGTCCGGCCGACATGATAAACATGGCCGGATAGGCGTTGGTGAATTCCGGTCCAAACAGCTCTAACAGATACGGACCAGCGAGCAGCACAGATGCAGTGACGAGGAGCGAAGGCCAGAACGTCCAGTTCACGGCTTCGCGAGCTAAGCGATTTAATTCGGTTTGATCTTTTCGCACGCCGGCTTCTGCGAATCGCCCCGCATAGGCGCTGCCAATCGCATAGTGCACGAAGAGTGCAAGTGTCGTCGTTTTGGCGGCAGCGTAGTAGACGCCGACTTCATCAGGCGATCGCAATAGGTTGAGCAACAGCACATCGGCGTTTTGCAGAATGAGTTCCGATCCAGCCACCGCCAGCAATGGCAATGAGACTTTGAACCAATCCATGAATTCGAATGTTGACGAACCGCCTGGGACAGTTTCGGAAATGCGGCGTCCAATAAGGACCGTCTGAGTGATTGCGGTAATAGACGTCGCCAGTGCTGCCGCACCAATTGCTGTAACGGCGGTCGCCGGTAAATCGGCTAAATAAGCCACGCCCGAGAAGGCGAGCACAAGCAACGGCCGCAAAATGTATGGTGGCGTCACCCCTGCTAGCGTCCAGCTCTGTCCGCGGCCAAGCCCGTCTTGGGCTTCGGTCAGTGCAAACATGGGCACACAGACCAAAGCCAATGTGATTGCGACCAACGTCTCTGACGACAGACCTGGTATCAAAAGCCAAAATATCAGCCCGCCGGTGATCGCGCTGATCAATCCGCCGGCAAAAGCCAATAAGCGGCCACCGCTCAAGATCCCGCGTGCCAGGTCAAACTTGTGGGAGGCCAAATATTCGGGCACGAGTCGCATCATGGCGACGCCAAGCCCGCAGTGAGATAATCCGCCAAGCACTAAGACCATTGACCATAACGCGACATAGGTGCCGTAGTTGGCAGCACCGATCCAACGCGCAAGAACGATTTGCGACAAGAAAAGCAGTCCAGCGCTGGCGACCCGGATCGCAAACACGGCGAGCGCGTTGCGGCGCACGTCGCCGGCGGCCAACGCGCCAGCGAATTGGGCTTGAAGTGCTGACTTCAGGCTGTCCCAGCCGTGATCCGGCGCGCTCGGCAGCACACTCATTGCGGCCCCGCAGTCAGGGCAAGTTTACGGTTAGGGTTGCGGTACTGCGAAAGCGTACGATCGCCGCGCAGCAGCTTCCAAAGCAGGAACGGTGCGCCGCTTAAGAGGGCTTCGACGTAACGTTGGCTTTGGAATTCGCCGTTTAAAGAGCAACGCGGCAGACCCATCATCTGATTGGCGTGGCCGGCTTGCAGCAGGCCTTTGCGCATCGTCACAGCACTGGTGAAACCAGCAGCGGCCGCTAATTCGAACTCTCGCTCGCCCGCACTCGCTGCGTCTCCATAGGGATAGCAAAAATGGCGGCAGCCGATCGCCAACTCCTTTTCGATCCGGTCCTTTGATTGGGTGATTTCCCGGCTAGCTTTATCTTCAACGAGTTTGCCGAGCGCGTAGTGGCTAACGGTATGCGCTCCAAATGTTGCCAACGGGTGTTTAGAAAGCTCCCGCAGTTCATTCCAGTCCATGATCAACTCAGCACACAGCCGGGTGACGTCGATGCCTGCATCGCTGCACGCCTTGCGGATGATCGCGCGTGTGTCAGCTTCGTCCATCCGGCGCAAGCGCCAGTAGATCGACTTGAATGCTGCGCGCTTTTCCGCAACGGTACGGCATGACAGTATTCCAGCGGGCCACAATTCCGATGACGAAATCTGATCCAAGCGTTCGACCAGCAATTCAAGTTCAACCCACCACAATTCGCCCTGGCCATCAGCGAAGTCCTCGGGCACATAGATGATGAATGGAACATTGTGTTTTTGGAAAACGGGAAGCGCGTAGTCTTGGTTGTCTCTGTAGGCATCATCGAGTGTGAAACAAGCAAATCGTTCGCCGATGCCAGTTGCCAGACGCGATGCGGCCTCATCCATAGAGACGATGTCGAAGCCCTGCTTCCTCACAGTCGTGATGGTTTGATCGAGGAACTCTGGCGTGACTTCAAGGATCCGGTTGGGTGCGAACCCACGGGTATCTGCAGGCTTGACGCGATGCAGCGCAAAGATTACGCCGCGGCGTTCGAGAACGCGCTTGGCCATCCTGTCAAAGCCTGTCAGGTGGACGGCTTCGAGGCCTAGCCGCAATGCTGTTTCGTATGCGCTCAACGCACGTCATCTCCGACAGTCAAACACGGTGACCGGTCCCCACTTCGCTCACATCCTAAAGGCGGGCTGGTTGCCAACACTTTAGGTTATCGGCACTTTAACCGCCTAGGCTACGATATGGTTAGTATATCGCAAACAGGCGTATCGAAAGCGGCCCTATACCGGCCGGCGCCGGCGGTTATCGATACTGGGAACCGTGGCGTCAGCGAGGCCCCAGATGCAGCCCATGACAATGAAGAAATGGCGCCAGTGGTCGCTATCGATCACGAAGCCCTCAAACACGAGGCCAGCAAAGGCCGCGGTCGCGATCAGGAACGGTCCTTGAAGTGCCGTCATTTGGAAACTGCCGCGCATCCCGGCGAACAACGTCGAAATGACGGAGATGATGTAAACTAACCCGCCGAGCCAGCCAGCATTCAAGAACATCGACATATAGACGTTGTGCACCTCTTCATGGTGATAGGTCTTGCGGAAGGTGTGCGTGCCGATGCCGAACGGATTTTCGAGGATCAGCTTCTTGGCCTTTTCTTGGCCACCAAAGCGCCCGTCAGGACCGAGGTCATAACTTTGGTCCAGGGATGCACGCTGCTCCATCAGTTTGGCGACTTCTTCGTTTTGGAGTGCCAAGGCGAGTGCGCCAATGATGGCCGATATGCCAACAACTGAGACGATCGCAAAGCGTTGAAAATCTGCCCGCCGCCGCGTGCGGACCAGCGATACCCAGACCAGCACGAGGAGTGAGAATGCCGTCGACGCCCAGGCGCCGCGCGAGAATGTGATGAGCAAAGTCACACCGAGAATTGCGAACAATAGTGCTGAAATAAACATTCGCAATGCTCGTTCTCGGAGCGTCATCCAGGCCGCAAATACAATTGCGGGTCCCAATGCGGCGCCGAGAACGTTCGGATCCTTGAAGGTGCCGCGCGCGCGGCCGTAGTTTGTGAACAGGTCTTCGAAGCCTGGGATAATATCGAAATAGCCGATGATAGCCGCCACCGACGCCATACAAACGCCGATGACGTAACACCAGATGATCATCCGAAATCGTGGCAATGGATCATCTGAAATGTAGCCAGCGATCACAAATGCGCCAACGGCCAAAAACAACGTCACCAGCTGATGAACGATCGCCGCCGGCACCACAGTTGACATCGGCGTCGCCAGTATGCCGAGGCCGACGACGACAAACCAAAGCGCCAATTGCAACTTCGAGAACGAACCAAAGCGCACCGCTCCGAGTATAGGCACGCCAAGAATGACGCCCATCATTACCACGTCGGCGGGCGCGGGTTCGGAAAACACGACAGAGCTTAGGCAAAGCGCAAACGCCACCAGCGCCGCGGCAACGCTGGCCGTGGAGAAACCGAATAGCGTGGGGCCCCGTGAGCCGAGTGTCGCGTCAGTATGCATTCTTGCTGTTCAGCAGTGCGAACGGTGTCAACGCCAGAATATAGAGATCGAAGGCCACAGACCACTTATCAATGTAGGCAAGATCAAGTTCGACGCGGCGTTGGATTTTCTCATGTGTATCAGTTTCCCCGCGCCAGCCATTGACCTGCGCCCAACCGGTGACGCCAGGCTTCATGCGATGGCGGGCATAATAGCCATCGACGACCGACTGGTAGAGGTCGCTTTCAGCTTTAGCGGCGGTGGCGTGCGGACGTGGGCCAACGAGAGACATCTCGCCTTTGAGCACGTTGAACAATTGCGGCAGTTCATCGAGGCTGGTCTTGCGGATGATGCGGCCAATAGGTGTCACGCGCGAGTCATCCTTGGTCACAAGTTTGCTCGCGGTCGCGTCCGACTGGTCAACATACATCGAGCGGAACTTATAGATCTCGATCAGCTCGTTGTTGAAGCCGAACCGCTTCTGCTTGAACAAAACCGGGCCCTTGCTGTCGAGGCGAACGGCAAGTGCTGTCAACGCCATGAACGGCGACAAGGCGAATATCAGCAGCGCGCCGATCACGCGGTCTTCAATGTTTTTGATAGCGCGATCCCAGTCCGTCAGCGGCCGGTCCATCACGGCCAGCATCGGCACGTTGCCAATATAAGTATAGGCGCGGGCGTTGAGGCGCAGCTTCGACGACAATGCTGAAATGCGGATATCGACCTGCAGCGCAAAAAGCTTGCGGATGATTTGCAGCAGCCGGTCTTCGGCCGCTGACGGCACAGTGACGATCAGCATGTCTACGCCAGCGTTACGGCAAAATGCTGACAGCTGCTCGAAGTTACCGAGTTTTGGAATGCCGGCCAGGCTATCCGACGAACGGTCGTCGTCACGATCATCGAAGACGCCGAGGATCTGCAAATGATTGGTACCGCTGGCCTGCAGCGCCGAGATCGCGGCTTCCGCGTCCGCGCCACCGCCGACGATGACGGTACGGCGCACGAGGCGTCCGGCATTGGTCCAATACTCGATGACCTTGCTGACACCGAGCCGCGAGACCATCGTGGCGACACCAGCAAGATAGTACCAAATGATGGCACCAGCCGGTGTGAACAGCGGCACTTGAACGAGGAATGCCGCACCGGGCAGCACCAAGAATGTGATCGACAAAGCCTTGAACAGCTTGCGCCACTGGACGACGGTGCTGCGCAACGACGGGATGGTGTAGGCCCAATTTCTCCGCATGAGGCTGGTGGCAACGCCGGCAACAATCAACAGCCGAAGCACTGCGGTTGTCGTCGTCATGTCTGCCGCTTGGCCTGTGAGGGCGTCGGCGGCGAGACCGGCCAGCACAATCAGCGCGGCGTCGATCAGACTAGCGGAAAAGATCACCTTCGGCCGTGAAACACTGAGCCGCTTGTCACTCATCAGCCGGTCAAGCCAGCCGGCGATCGGCCAGCCGGCACTGGCGATCGCCGACAACCCAAAGGCACGCGGGTTCATCACATCGCGTTGGATGGTATTCGGCTCGGTCGGCATGGAGAGGCCTCGTTCGGCGCGGAAATCCTAAACCGCAGTCTCCGGTATTGGCGTCACGATCCGGTAAATAGCGCGTTTGCTATGTCGGGTTGAGCCGCCACGATTGCGGGCTTTTGGCCGGGATCAAGACGCCCGTTAACTCGAACTTAGTCATCGGGGCAGTTCGCGATTGAGACAAAAAAAATAGCCCCCCGGTCCGCCGGGGGAGTGCGGAGCGAGGGGCAGGATGGCGCCGGGGGAGGAGGGATCC
>JANNFX010000149.1:0-22812 GCA_031380225.1 Hyphomicrobium sp. | reverse complement strand
CGCTTCGGCAGCTGACCTTGGGGGGAACTGCTGCGCCGATCTCGAAGAGCGCATTGCAGAACTCGAAGCCACAACCGCTCGCAAGGGCAACCGCAAGGTTTCTTTGACTGTGTCGGGCTGGGTCAATCAGCAGGTCACGTTCTGGGATGACGGTTTTGAACAGAACACCTACGTCCATGACCTCGGCACCACGCTCGGCAGCCACGTGAAGTTCACGGGTTCGGCAGCGATCGTCCCAGGTTGGTCGGCTGGTTACGTCCTGCAGATCGAAGCCATGGGCTCCGATGGCCTGACGCACTCGCAGAACGAAGGCGTTGGCCCAGCTCTGTATAACTTCCTCGGTGGCGCATCCAACGGTTACGGCGTGCAGACGCTGCAGTCGTTCTGGTTCATCAAGAGCGACAGCCTCGGTAAGGTCAGCGTTGGCCTCCAGTCGCAAGCTTCAGACAACACGGCCATCTTGGTTGACGGTTCGGGCTCGCTCGTTCCTGCAAACTGGGTCGCGTTCGACACCAACTCGTTCGCAGTCCGTGACTCGGCTGGCGGCGCGATTGGTGCTTGGGGTGGCGCTCAGAGCTGCGCTGGTCAGGGCGGCGCCTGGGGTGACTGCAACGGCTTGACGCATAACTCGGTTCGTTACGACTCGCCGACGTTCGGTGGCTTCTCGGTTTCGGCCGGTTGGGGCGAAGATGACTTCTGGGATGTTGCAGCTCGTTACGCTGGCGAATTCGGTGGCTTCAAGGTCGCCGCAGCCGCAGCTTATGACGAAGTGCGCGATCAGGACTACAACAACATTCGCACCCTGTTGGGCGTGAACGTCCCTGATCAAGACTACTTCCAGGCTGGTTTGTACATCCAGCACGTCGCTACGGGCTTGTTCGGTATGGTCAACTACGGCACGCTCGACGTGCTTGGTACGACGACCACCGCTGACACCTGGTACGGCAAGGGTGGTATTCGCACCCGTCTCTCGTCGCTCGGTCACACCGTATTCTACGGTGAATACCTGAACGGCCAAGACGGTGGCTTCGCTGCTAACTCTGAACTCGAAGTTTGGGGCGCTGGTATCGTGCAGGAAATTGACGCAGCCGCTATGTCGGTTTGGGTCAAGTACCGCAACCAAGCGTATGCAGATGACGCAACACGCGCTGGCCTCGCAGCTGAAGACTTCAACTACGTTGGCGTCGGCGCTCTCATCAACTTCTAATCGAAGTTTGGTTTGAAATGGAAAAGCCGCCCCTCACCGGGCGGCTTTTTCTGTTTTGCAGGTTGAACATTGGTGGTGTCTCAGTTTGAATTTTTGTTGAATTTTTAGCCCAGAAACATCCGGCCCACAGGCCGTCATCCCGGCGAAGGCCGGGACCCGGACAGCATCAATTGAGCCTCTGCATTCGGTTCAAAACAATTCATTGTGGTTGAGGAATAACAACGCAGTTTTGCCGTATTTTCAGCCTCGCTCCGCTTCGAGCACCCCGGGCCCCGCACTCCCCCGGGATGACGAAACTTTTGGGCTCGCCGGGCGTCATGAAGAGGAGTAATTGGTCTGAGTTAAGGCCGTTTTTCGTGCTGTTTACAATTTCCAAATTCAAACTGAGGCACTACCTGAACACTGGTTTGTTGGACTGTCCCCGGACTTGGTCCGGGAGTAGCCCAAAATATTGCGGCTCGTATGGATATGTTGTGCTTCGGGAAGAACTCAGCCGAACGCACACGGCCTCAGGCGTTGGATACCTTAGACATCCACTAAACTTGGATCACGCAATCGCGCGCAGCGGCTCATAGGCGGTGCTGTCGCAAGTTGCCAGGAAACCAGCAATTACGCCAATAGAGCCCGGGTCGATCAACAACGGCGCATGGCCTTCGCCCTTGGCCAGATAGTCAGCAAAAACCGGCGTCCGGCGCCGCATTTCTTCGACCGTTTCTGCACTTAAGATGTCGGAATGCTCGCCGCGCAGCACCAGCAAAGGATGCCGCTTCAAGCACGCGAACTGGTTCCACATTGGTGGCATCGGGCCATCGAGGACCGACAAGGTATTGCCGAGCTTCGCGTCAAAGCCAGGTGCCGGGCGGCCATTTTTCTCGTTGAACCATTGCCGCGCAACCTTGTCCCAGGTCTCATCCGGCACCGCAGGAAAGGCGCGCTTGTTCATGTCGCGCACCAGCTTTGCCGCTTCTGGCCAGGTGCCCGGAGTCGGAATTCGCCCGACATAGGCACTGATGCGAGCTAAGCCATTACGCTCGATCACCGGGCCGATATCATTCAAAACGACTGGTCCCATTAGGGTCGGCTGCAGTGCTGCCATGACCATGGCGATCAAACCGCCACGCGACGTACCGGCGATCGCAGCGCCGGCAAGATTGCGCAGAATTACAAAGTCGATGACGTCTAGCGCCTCGTTGGGTACGTTGTAATTGCGCCAATCTGGATCAAATTCTGACAGCCCGCGCCCACGATAGTCGAAGGCGTAGACGTCGCGTTCCTCGCCCTGTCTCGATGACAATGCGAGAGCGAGTTCATGGAAGTCGCGGCCGTTGCGGGTTAGTCCCGGCAGGCAAATCACAGGACGTTTCTGATGTCCCGATAGTCCCTTCGACGGATAATGCCGGACATGCAGCCGGAGCCCGTCGCGGGCTGTGAATGTGATGTCTGAGAAAACTTGGATCGTTGCCATGCTAACCCCGCATGTTGATTAAGACTTAAAATATTGCGCGTCCATTTTCAGATGGCGCCCGGAGAGATATGAAATTTTAGACGTTGCCGCGCGCCCTCGTTCAACGGTCTGACATTGGCGCCACGGCCGCGCCTTTGACGCCACGCGCTCTGTTCAAATCTTCTTCAAGCCGCAGCGCAGTTGCATCTTCTCCAAGGCGAGCCCGGTAGACTTGGATATTGGCGAGCACTTTGGCAACATATTCGCGGGTCTCTTGAATGGGAATGCGCTCGATCCAGTCGATCGGGTCAACGTTCGGATCGCGCGGATCGCCATTTTCTGAAATCCATTGCCGCGCACGTCCCGGGCCGGCGTTATAACCGGCCAGTGTCAAAATGTATGAGCCGCGGAATTCGTCCATACGATCGCCGATATAGGCTGAAGCCAGCATGGCGTTATAGGGCAAATCGGTGAGCAACCGCTTGGTCTCACACTTGATCTTATAGTCCTTGCAGACGTGCTCAGCTGTGACGGTCATGACCTGCAACAGGCCCTTGGCACCGGCGCCCGAGACGATCATGTTGTTGAACTCGGTCTCTTGGCGGGCGATGCCGAGCAAAAACGCTGTTTCAGGGGGCTTTCTGAGCGCCGTATACCCCGGGAACGGATGCACCGGGTAAGCGTAGTAGAGCATGTTCTGGCGGGCACTGATGGCAGCTTTGCCGGTTCGAACCGACATTTGCGTATCGCCGATTGCGTCCGCCAAATGCGCGACGAGTGCGGTGCCACTTTCGGTCTTGAAGACGTTGCGAAGCTGGACCAAAAACGACCGCAAAATTTCGCGATCAAGTCCAGCTTTGCGGCCAGCAACTGCCGCCTGTGCCGCATCAAAACTTACAAAACGCGCAACTTCGTCTTCAGGCGGCGAAGCCGGTGCTGCGACCTTGATCGGTTGCGTGCCGGGCGTCAGCTTCTGACGTGACAACAGCCCATGGAAGGTATCGCCGTCCGTCGCCGCAGCCTTATAGAATTCTGTTGCCGCCGCTTGATCAGACTTTGTTTCGGCCGAGCGGCCAAGCCAGTAGTTGGCTTTAGCGCGGCCGAGCGGGCCGTCGGCGGCCTTGAGGAATAAGTTGAAATGCTGGGTCGCGTTGTCAGGCTCTTTCAAAAGCCGCAACGCAATCCATCCGGCCATGAATTGCTGTTCTTTAAGCGGGTTCACGGACAACGGCCCGACTTCGCGGACCAGATCGTAGGCTAGTTTTTTATTACCGCTCTTAAGCGCAATGTAAGCGTTGGCCCGGCGTTCGCCCCACCATGAGTCCGGGTTGATCAGCGTCTCATCGGTTGGTGCGGCAAGCAGCAGCTTGGCCGCTTCGCCTGATTGCCCGGAGCGGCGAAGCGCTTGTGCACGATGATAAACGGCACCCCACTCTTTATTCGAGACGGAGGCTTCAACGGGCGACTTACCGCCCATGAATATCGCAAGCCGCGCATTGGCCTTGGCATGATCATTGGCAGGGAGCAGCGCAATTGTGCGTTGTGCATAAGCCGCACGCGCCTTGCGCTCACCGCTCCAACGCAGTTCCTCAACAATCAAACGGTCGAGGCGGCGCTGGTGATCGGCGGCCGTCAACAGTTGCGCAAAGCGTTGCAAGAATCCGTTTTCTAGAGTGGCAGGTAGGTTATCGTTACTCCACGCGTCAACCGCCAGTTTTTTGGCCTCGGCTTCCTTGCCTTCAGCGAGGTAGGCAGAGGCCAGCGCTGCTTTGCCGGTCCCCGTTGCCGGTGCTTTGCCGTTGAAATGATCTTTGATTGCCGCCGCCGTGCCGCCCTGCGTGAACAGCGCTTCTTCAAGCCGCTGGTTCATCAAACCGCGTTCAGGCCAATTCGGATTCTGGTCTAAGAATGCGCGGTACTCATCGGCCGTGCCGTAGCCGCTTTTGAGGCGGTACCAGTCAAACAGCTTGCGCGCCGCTGGATCCTTGATCTTGCCGCCAAGATCCATGCCTTTAGCCCTGTTGGACGCCGATATGGCCTTGACCGCGTCGCGCAGCAAACCGGCGTCTTCAGGACTGATGGCATATGAGCTGAGCGGCTTGAGAAGCGCGTCAAAACGCGCCACATGCTCGGCTTCGGCCTTGGTTGGCACGCCGGGCGCCGGAATTGTTAGTTTGGCTGAAATGGCGGCTGCGGGCGGCGCAGCGGCGGGAGCGGCAGGGCTGGATTCCAGCACCTGCGCTGAGACGTCTGAAACCCATAAACCGGGCGCCACGGGCACAATACAAACAGCGGCCAGTACGGCGAACGCTTTGGACCGGTTGACGGCGGGGCGGGAGCACTGCAAAGCAACACCTTGTCGTCGTTAGGCCATGATTGGGACTGCAAAAAACCGCCGGGTATGTTGCCCGCAGCCAGGCAGCAGCCTAGTTTTGAGGATTAACAAGCTAGGCGGACGCATACAAGGCGCGGTTGGATTAGGCTATCCGAGCAGCCACGATAACCCTGTATGCTCAGGACGGCGAAAACAAGACGAATGAATACGGGCGGGCACCTTGAGCGGCCCTTCGAGTCAGACACAAGCGAGACCTGCATGCCGGCACATACGTTTAGAGGCTCACTGACCGCACTCATCACACCGTTCAAGAACGGCAAACTCGACGACGAGGCGCTGCGCCGGTTCGTAGATTGGCAGATTGCGGAAGGTACGCATGGCTTGGTCCCAACTGGCACCACCGGCGAAAGCCCAACACTCGATTATGATGAGCACAACACGGTCGTTGAGACTGTGATTGAAGCCGCCCGCGGCCGCGTGCCGGTGATGGCCGGCACCGGGTCGAATTCAACAGCCGAGGCGATTTATCTTTCCAAGCATGCCGAAAAGGCCGGCGCCGATGGGCTGCTCGTTGTAACGCCCTACTACAACAAACCAACACAAGAAGGGCTCTATCAGCACTTCAAGGCCATCAATGACGCGGTCGGCATTCCGATCTTCATCTACAATATCCCCCCGCGCTCGATCGTCGATATGTCGGTCGACACCATGGCGCGGCTGTTCGAGTTGAAGAACATCGCCGGCGTCAAGGATGCGACGGCGAACATCGCCCGCGTTTCCCAACAGCGTGCTGCTATGGGGCCAGATTTCATCCAGCTTTCGGGCGAAGACGCAACCGCACTCGGCTTTATCGCACACGGCGGTCATGGTTGCATATCGGTGTCGTCAAACGTCGCCCCGCGATTGTGCGCCGACTTCCAGAACGCGGCCATGGCCGGCGACTATAAAACAGCGCTTGCCATGCAGGACCGTCTGATGCCGCTGCACGACACCATGTTTGTTGAAACCAACCCAGGCCCGGTCAAATATGCCGTGTCATTGTTAGGCCGATGCTCCGCTGAAATGCGCTTGCCGATGGTGCCGCTCACTGACTGCGCCAAAGAAAAGGTCAGCGCTGCTGTGATGCGCGTTGGTCTGTTAAAGGCCGAAGCCGCGGAATAACGCAGTCGCGCAAGAATTTCTCAGAGGTTTGTCATGGCCGCCAAGACTGTCGACGGCCGCACCATTGTTGCTGAAAACCGCAAGGCGCGGCACGAATTTTTTGTAACCGACACTTGGGAAGCCGGCATTATGCTGACCGGCACCGAGGTCAAGAGCTTGCGCAAAGGCCAGTCAAATATTGCCGAAAGCTATGCTTCGCCAGAAGCCGATGGCTTGTGGTTGATCAATTCTTACATCGCTGAACACAAAAGCTCGGGCACATTCTTCCAGCATGAGGTGCGCCGCAAGCGCAAACTGCTGCTGCACAAGAGTGAGATCCATAAAATGGTCATCGCCGTCCAACGCAAGGGCATGACCATTGTACCGTTAGAGCTTTATTTCAACGAGAAAGGCCGCGCCAAACTGAAACTCGGGCTAGCCGAGGGCAAGCAGCTGCATGACAAGCGCGAGACCGACAAGAAGCGTGACTGGCAGCGCGAGAAGTCACGGATTATGAAGCAGAGGGATTGAGGTGACGTGTTGACTTGGATCCAAGGCAATCCTCAATGACTGCTTGGCCGTATCCAGCTCCGGTCGACGATGGTGGCGCAGCACATTTACTGGCTGGTCTTGAATTGCCAGACGTGGCGTTATCATCAACCTCAGGTGCAGCGATCAATTTGCGCGACCAAGCAGGGCAAGCGGTTGTATTCCTCTATCCATGGACAGGCCGCGCCGGGCTTGCAAATCCACCGGATTGGGACACGATCCCGGGCGCGCATGGCTCAACACCCGAGGCGGAGGGCTTTCGTGAACGGTTTCCGGATTTCCAAGCGCGCGGCATCGCTGTTTTTGGATTGAGTTCTCAAGATACACATCATCAACGCGAGTTTGCTGAGCGTTTGAAACTGCCATTTCCGGTTTTGAGCGACGCGAACTTCGCCTTCGCGAATGCGTTGAAGCTGCCGCGGTTCGAAACCGGAGGGGCCGTCTATCTCAAGCGCCTGACACTTGTCATTTCAAACGGCCTCATTGAGCGCGCCGTGTATCCCGTGCATCCGCCCGATACGCATGCACGCCAAATGGCTGGCGAACTCACTTAAATCGAACGTGATGCCGTCATCTCAAGCCGTTGAGCACAGGGATGACGTTAAATGTGCGAGTTGAGCTAAGTTGAATCCTATTGCCCAGGCGCTGGTTCGGTCGCAGGCGCAGCCGCCGGTGCTTCAACCAATGACTTCAGCAGCGCCTTACCGTCTTCCGTGAGTGCGGCGGAATTCGACGACAGCGCTTCGGTTATCGCAGCTCTGACGTCATCAGGAACCTGCTCGGCCTTTGGAGCCAATTCTTGAAAGCTCGTCACGGGTTCTGGCGGAGCCGAGGCGGCCGCATCGTCTTCAGCCGCAGCAGAAGGGTCAGCTGAGCGCGCTGCTTCGGGGCCGGCACTTGCGACCGCAGCCGGACCAGCCGAGAACAACAAATCGGCCCAGTCCATGCTGATGCTTGGCTTCGACCAGCTGCCGGAAATCTTAACTGGAATTGGCGGCGCCGACGGCGGCGGCACAACTTTGACCCGGATTTCCTGATTGATCTCCTTGGCCGGCAAGTTGACTTGACCCTTCGACGTCATGTTCACTTCAGAACCGCCGATATCCAGGCCCGGCGAACTCGTCATCACACCGCGTTTTATGTCGTACTGTGCATCGAGTTTTTCGAAACCAGTTTTTTTGTTGATGTCAAACTTGAGACCACCCGACAGGCTGTTCCACCAGTTCGACACGATCGAGCGAACATCAAAGCCGCGAATGTGCCCCTTCGACATGCGGAACCGCGCCTTGCCATCCAAACTTGAAGCAAGATCGTTTTGAGTGAGGCCCTCACCCTTGACGACAATCTCGACGTTCGAGGTACCAGCGAGCAGTGGCTTACCTGATATCTCGGTGATGATCGGCTCGGCCGCGACGTCCTTCATGTTGAGTGCAAAGTCGGCAGTCGGCTTGGCTCTACGGCTATCGAGCAGCAATTTTCCAGTGGCCCGGCCAGCCGGCCCAACGGCCAAGTCTTGAATAATCGCGTCAAGTTTGCCGTCCTCCAAAATTGTTTTGATGCTGGCTTTCTTGAGATCGAGTTTGCCAAACGCAACTTCATCAGCCTCGATCGTCGCGTCGAGGTCAGTGATTTTGAGAACTTTGAGATCGATCGGTGTCGTGCTCCACGCCGCGCCTTTTGATGCAGAAGGCGACGTGGTCTTTGCAGGTGCTTTGGCTGACGGCGATGCTGAAGCGGCCGCATTCAGTGTCTCTTTCAAGCCATCCCACGCAGGCGCCGTTGCGAGTTCGAGGTCTTCGTCAGCGGCTTCCGGTGCAGCGGCGGGCGCGGCACTCTGAGCTGACACAACGCCGTTGAGATCAAGGCGCTGCATCTTAATGGTGCCACTGAACTTCGGCCGAGTGCCGTTGATGGCTAAGTTGCCGTTGATGCGGCCCTTCGTTGGCCCGATCTGCGCATCTGCATTTTCAAAGCCGATGTTATTGGCACTGGCCCGGACTTTTCCCTTGATACTTCCTGGGACTTTTGGCTCAACTATTTTTACATCTGAGCCCATCCAACGCGCCAAGTTTGCAACAGATGTCGTTGAAAGCGTTACATCTCCCGCGGCTTCGCTCGATGAGGCGGTTCCGGCAAAATCCAGCGCAATAAACTTGCCATCGAGACCGAGCTTGATGGCTGAAGGTTTGCCCTCTGAGGCTGCCACCGCATCGTCAAGCGTGACATCAAGTGCGGCCAGTTCGCCGTGATGTGAAACTTGGCCTTTGGCTACGATTTTACCATTGGCGTCGAAGGTGCCATTGAGATTTTCAATCGCCAATGGTTCTTTGAATTTCGGTGACAAGTACGTTAGGCGGCCGCCAGTGATGGTGGCGCCATTCAACAGCGTGGCAGCTAAAGCGCTATCCGATTTTTTGGCCTCAGCGCTCCAATTGTTGGAGCCGTCTGCACTGGCGATGAGCGTAATCTCCGGTTTGACAATCTCGAGGCTCTCAATTTCGGCCTTGCCGGAAAACAGCGGCTTCAACTTGATCTTGGTCTTGATTGCTTCAGCCCGGAACAACTCACCTTTTGCGCCAGTGGCTGGCAGCACGGCGGCATTCGACAGCTCCGCGACCACGTCCGGCCACAGCGTCAATTTAAGGTCCTTCGCATTGACCGGACGGCCGAGGGCCTTGCTGGCCGCTTCGGCGACCTGATCCTTGATCAGCCCGGCCGGCGGGAATATCACCAAAAGCCCGGCGGCGACAATCATGCCAATGAAAAGCAACAACAAAAACCAACCAAGCCTAAAGCCCGACCGGCGCGGTAGCAGTCCTCCATCTGGCGTTGTGGTCGCTTTGGCCATTGGTCCCTCCACTCGGTACGAAATCTTGATTGACCTGCGGATCTGAAATTTTGTTCAAACAGCGCATTGGGCATCATAGGCCGCCGGATAATGGCACGGCTGGCGCCGGTCTCGGAAGGGATTTGTTTGCGACTTGATCGCGCCCCGGGCTCAGAGGTACACTGCGATTACAAAGCGTCGGTGACGCTGTCCCTTGAGGAGAAGCGGCGATGGCGGATCAGAAAACGATGCTATTTTCAAGCCTGCTGCTGGCGGCGGTTTTCTGGCCGCTACCCGCAGCATTGGCAGCTGATGCGCCAGCCATTTCCGTCAATTGGGATGATCCGGAACTTAAGGCATTTACTGCGGATCAAACCGCACGAAGTGCGGCGGGTGTCGAGGCTGAAGTTGATCCGGGCCTTGCAAATCTCAGAGTGCCGGTGCTGGCGTTCGAACAACCTCCGGAAGTGGTGACGCGGAATTTGCGCGCTGGCCCTGAATCGATCGAGCGCGCTGTTCATTCAGACCCCTCCAATCCGGTTTGGTACCAAATCGTCGAAGACTATGGCGATGTCAGCGTCTCGGTTTCTGCAGACCTGCGCGCACAACACGCATTCCCCGCCGACTTCCCAATTTACGATACGGCCGCGCCTGCCGCCGGTGTTGATGGCGGTGATGCGCGCGATATGGCGCCATCTGTTTCCGTGATGGACGAAGCAGCTGAGGAAGGTATGGAAGGTTATATCGCCGAGTACACCATCACCCGCTATGGCGTGCCTTACACGGTGACCATCGAGTGCACCGAAGCTGCCAAGGACCAGTGCAAAGACAAAGGCCAGCTCTCCAAAGACAGCGCCTTGTTGAAACTCGTCGCCGGTGGTCCACCGCAGTAGTGTCAACGTCAATTAGTAGATCGATCACGCCCCAACTTCCTCGTCATTCCGGCGGAGGCCGGAACCTAGAACAAGCCAGATTTTTGCCAGGTTGAAGGCGCGGCCGGAGCTAACAATTGAGTTGGTCTAGGTTTCGGCGTGCGCCGGAATGACGGAGAATTTTGAGGCGGTGCCTAGATTTTTTGGTCGAATTGTTCCGAGGGATGGACCGGCTCTGCCGATAACCGGTTAGCAACGGCTGGGCAAAATGCAATCTCACCAGTCGCTGGATCAAAAAGGTTTTTCCATTCAGGGTTCACCTCTTCGATGATCCTGATCTTCCAAAGACGCTTCCAGTCCTTTATCCGCTTTTCCCGCCTGATAGCTGCGTTCATATCGTCATGCATTTCATAGTACACCAATTGCGTGACGTCGTACTTTTTCGTGAACCCCTCGAACAACTTTTGCGTGTGAAGCGCCATGCGCGCGTGCAATTCACTTGTAACGCCAGTGTAAAGTGTGCCGAGTGGTTTGCTTGCCAGTAAATAAACACATGGATTTCGCATTACGCCCTGCACCGTCTGAAGTTGATCAGTACATTCTCAACGCAGAAGCGCTCAATATCCTCCGCAAATGGGTGTAAGTAAATCTATCCAACGCAAACACGCACAAACTTCCCCGTCATTCCGGCGAAGGCTGGAACCCAGATCAAATCAATTATTATCACTCATCGCGACTTTCAATTGGTAGAAATCCGGCTTGGTCTGGGTTCCGACCTTCGCCGGAATGACGGGGAAGTTGAGGGGGTAGCATTTCGAAATGAACTAGAAAGACAGGGGATTTGGGCATGTTTCACGCTGTCCGATTGGCGACGAATCTCGCGGCGTCACGCATTACGTCGGCACGCTCGCCGAATATGTGGAGTGCATCATGCGCTTCGGCTTCAGTCTCAGCCAATTTTGCACGCGCGGCTTCGAGACCCATCAGCGATACAAGTGTGGCTTTGCCAGCTGCGCCGTCTTTGGCAACGGCTTTGCCGACGATGGCCGGATTACCTTCGGCATCCAGCAGATCATCGGCGATCTGAAACGCGAGGCCGAGCGCCGTGCTGTAACGGCGCAATGCCTCGCGCTCGGCCATTGAAGCGCGCCCCAGAATAGCTCCAGCTTCACAAGCGAAAATCAAGAGCGCGCCGGTCTTCATCCCTTGCAACCGGCGAATGTGATCGAAGTCCGGCTTTGCTGGCAGACCAAGCTTGTCAGCCTCAAGATCAATCGCCTGGCCGCCAACCATTCCAGCCGCCCCGCTGGCGCGCGCCAGCGCCACAATCAATTCGGTGCGCGTGGCAGCATCCACATGCGTCAGGGAACTCGCTAGAATTTCGAAGGCTAAAGTTTGCAGGGCATCGCCAGCCAGGATGGCGGTCCAATCATCGTAGGCCCGCCACACTGTCGGTTGGCCACGGCGCATTTCATCGTTGTCCATGGCCGGTAGGTCGTCGTGAACCAGCGAATAACAGTGAATACATTCAAGCGCACACGCCGCAGTCGCGGCGGCATCCTGGGGCACTCCAAAAAGCGCCGCACTTTCAAGCACTAGAAACGGCCGGATGCGTTTACCACCGCCCAGAACTGCGTGCCGCATGGCGGCGAGTAGCCGCGCTGGAACGCTGTGGGTTTGGCCCTCAAGGCCTGAAATGCCACCAAGATGGGCAATAAGCCGCTGATCGATCATCTCGACTGTAGCCTTCAGTCTTTGCGTGAATATCATTGGCAGCTTACCTAGACTGACCTGCAACCGGGGGCGGCGCGGGCGCCGACAAACCGCTGGTTAAGGTATCAGAAGCGTGTCTGACAAGGTCAGTATAACTGCGACACCCGCTGCAGAGCAGGAACCAGCCCCGGCTCCGGAGCCGCAGTCTGCCGCGCCTACTCCCGATGCTCAGCCGCAATCGCCCGATTTGGCTCTCGATCAATCTGAAGGCCACAACAGGACCCTGGAAGAAAAGATCGTTTCTTCCAGTAGCGCCGGTACGCCCATCGATTCGCATGAGCCAAACCCTGACGACTGGACCCCACCGTCAATCCAAGCCGGTGATGAATTGGCCACATCCGCAGCCAAATCGATTATGATGCGCATAACCGGCACCTCTGAGTCCAGCCTCGTTCGCCGCATACTTTCAGTTGATGATTACATCGTTGCGGCTGCCCAAAAAGAAGATGCCGCTATAGAAGCGCCTGCGCCTGAAACGTCCGCGATTGTTGCTGCAGTTGCAATTCCAGTTCCAGACCATAGCGCAGGAATTACAAATCTATTGGGTGTAGCAGCTCGAACAACGGCGGCAGTACCAAAAGTTTCGCTGTCTATCGCGCGGCCAACGTCTCCGGTGGTGCCTGATACCAACACCGTTCATAGCATTGAAATTCAGCAACTATTGACCGTTGCAATGTCAGCGGCAACGTTGTCGCCGGTTGCGACGATCCCGGCACACGTGGCTCCCAAACCCGCGATCGCACTGGCACCCGCTCCGGCTGAGCAATCTGTTTCTAATCAGCCAAAACGCGCGCCACCGCCAGCATCTGCTCACGCAAGGCCTGCCACGGTTGGCGAAACGCCAGCGCTCACACCTGAAAAACCGCGCACCAGAACCGAAAGCATTTTCCACCTCCCGCGCAAGCCAATTGTTGCCGAACCTTGGCCGCGCCGCCTCCTCCGCTATGCTGGCTATGCAGCGACGGTGCTGGCGCTGCTGGTGATCTTCCGGTTCGTCGATCCACCAGGTTCGGCTTTGATGGCCTGGCGATGGGTCAACGGCACCACCGTGACCCGCGACTGGGTGCCGATTTCCAGCATTTCGCCAAACTTGGTTCGCGCCGTTATTGTCTCCGAAGATTGGACGTTCTGCGACCATCACGGCGTCGACGTCGCAGCCATGCAGGAAGCCATCGAAAAAGCCGGCGACGGGATTCCGCGAGGAGCGAGCACGATTTCGATGCAAGTCGTCAAAAACGTGTTCCTTTGGCCGTCGAAGAGTTACGTCCGAAAAGCGATCGAACTGCCGATGACACTGGTCATGGAAATCTTGTGGCCTAAGCAGCGCGTCCTCGAAGTCTATTTGAACGTCGCCGAATGGGGCCCCGGGATATTTGGCGCCGAGGCCGCTGCCCGGCATCATTTCAACAAGCCAGCCAGTAGGTTAACGTCGCGCGAGGCGGCACAACTTGCGGCCTCGTTGCCCAATCCCTTTGTTCGCGACGCCGGCGACCCGGGGCCGCGGCTGGCTCGCAAGGCGACCACCATCCAAAACCGCATGCGAATTGCCGGCGGGGTCACAGAGTGCGTCGGTGTGACGTCAGATGCAAAAGCGCCTTGACCCTCTTCTAATCGAAAGCCAAACAGCCGCTGATTGCCGCCCAGTACGGGATGTCACAGCCCCTCCGAGTGCGAGGTAACCACTGGCGCGGCGGCTCCATCCTGGCTATAAGGCCGCCAACGCGGTTCCGGGTCCGGTTCCGCGCGCAATGTCGTTGCGCGCGCAGCTGCAAACGAACTGCACCGCAACGCATTTGACGACAGGAGCTTACGATGGCCGTTCCACGCAAAAAAACCACCCGGATGAAGAAGCGCAACCGCCAGTCCCATGACTCGCTCGTCGCACCAGGCTACGTCGAAGATAAGGAAAGCGGCGAGCGCCGCCGTCCGCACCATATCGACCTCAAGAGCGGCAAGTATCGCGGGCGCCAGATTCTTGAGCCCGTGTCTGAAGTCTAAGGATCAAGTAGCAAGCCGCCCGCATGCCGGTGAGCGGCAGTGGGATCGTTAGAAGTCAACTAAAGGGGAGGTCTCAATGTCGCTTAGGGCAATTCCGGTCACCGTAATCCCGTTCGTTCTGTATTTCATTCTCGCTCTCACAAACGGCGGCGACTTTTCAGGGTCCCTGACCGGCGCCGACGGCTGGAAGATGCTGAGCGGCGGCAGCTGGAAACTAACTTGGGGTGACGTGCTCCTGGTCATCACAATGATCTGCTTGTTTGTTGAGATCCTGAAAGCGACCTATACGTCGACGTCATCGCTGGTCGATCACGGCCTGTCGATGGTGCTGTTCATCATTGCACTCATCTCGTTCCTGATGGTGCCCCAGGCTGCCACATCGGTGTTCTTTCTGATGTTGGTGGCGTTCGTCATCGACGTAATCGCCGGTTTCACAATCGGCATCCGCGTTGCCAAGCGCGACATCGGTTTCGGCGGCGGCGACCAGTAATATTTCTGAGTTACGGTATGCAATTTGAACGGTCAGGCCAAAAGCCTGGCCGTTTTCATTTGGTACTCAGTGTTAACGTCCATCAGTAAATTTTAATTTTATTAACACTTGGCGCCTATCCTCGGCTTGCCCGTGCATCAATTTGCATACCTGGGAGTCGTGCGCGTGGCGTACGGCTAGAACAGATACGGGCAAAGGATTGAGGACCAGCTCCTGTGAGCTATGCCGACAAGCCAAATCCGTTTGCAAGCGTGCCAGCACCGCGCCTGGCCGCCAGCGATGCTGTGCCTGAGCCGCCAACAGTGGCCGAGGGATTGGATCTGGTCGGCATTTTATCGGCCATTCAAGAAACCGCCTATAGCTGGGATCTGGTGAGCGATCGTATCGATTGGGAGAGCAACGCCGGTTCCGTGCTTGGTGTCGGAAACGCCCGCGACATTGCCAGCGGCTCTGCTTACCAAATGCTCGTTGCTCCCGAACACGTGTCGCACCGCATTAGTGCGATTCAAGGGGCACCGCCGTCGATCGGCTCGCGCGGGGTCTCGTACCGATTGCAGTACCGGTTGCTGCCGCTTGGTGATCGGTCAGAACAGCCGGTTTGGATCGAAGACCATGGCCGCTGGTGGCCCGACAGCGCTGGCCGCCCCGCCCATGCGCGCGGCGTGGTGCGTGTCATCAGTGACCGCTACTTCGAAGAACAGCGCTTACTGCACCGGAATGACGAAGATGAGCTAACGGGGCAGTTGAACCGCCACCGGCTAACCGAAGCCCTCGCCGCCACTATGAGCCGATCTGAGCGGTCCGGAAAACCGGTCGCCTTCTTGATGACATCGGTCAACAATCTCGATGTCATCAACGAGACTTTTGGATTTGACATTGGCGATGAAGTGATCGCGTCGATTGCGCGGCAGATTAAAGCCAAGTTGCGCGGCGGTGATACGCTCGGGCGCTATTCGTCGAACAAGTTTGGCGTCATCCTGGCCGACTGCGGCCCGGGCGCCATGCGCATCGCAGCAGAACGCTTCATGCGCTCTGTGCGTGACACCACAATACAAACCACAGCGTGTCAGTTATCAGCTACAATTTCCGTCGGTGGATTGTCGGTCGACGGACGCATGGCGTTGCCCGATGTCATTGGCAATGCCCTACAGGCCCTCGACCGGGCAAAAATAAAGCGCTTCGACAGCTTCATGGCCTATGATGGTGATCCGAGCCGGGCCACGTCACGGCGCCGCAACATCATGATCGCCGATGAAGTTATATCGGCACTCGATGAGCAGCGCATGCTGCTGGTGCTGCAGCCAATAGTATCAGCAAAAACAGGCATACCCGAACACTATGAGTGCCTGCTCCGCATGCAGCGTGCCGACGGCACTCTGGCGTCAGCGGGCGAATTCATGACGGTCGTCGAACAACTTGGCTTGTCGCGCCTCGTTGACCGCCGCACGCTTGAATTATCGGTGGCCCTCGCAAAGCGTCACCCAGAGCTGCGCCTAGCGGTCAATGTTTCGGGATTGACGGCGGGCGATCATGATTGGATCGTCGCGCTGCACCGATTGACCGGTGGCAAGCGCTCTATCACCAGCCGGCTAACCATCGAGATCACTGAAACCGCCGCAGTGCACGACGTCGACCAAACGGTGGTGTTCGTCGACACGCTGCGCGAGATCGGCTGTCAGGTTGCCATCGATGATTTTGGCGCCGGCTACACATCGTTCAAAAACCTCAAGGTTCTCAACGTCGATATGGTCAAAATCGACGGTGCGTTCGTCAAAGACCTCGCGTCCGATCCGAGCGGCGAAGTGTTCATTCGCACTATGATCGAGATTGCGAAAACGTTCGGCATGGAAACAGTTGCCGAGTGGGTGGGCGATCAGGAAACTGCCGACTTTTTGAGCAAAGCTGGCATTACGTACTTGCAGGGCTTCCACTACGGCCAGCCACTGACGATCGAGCAGTACGAGCAGCAAAAGGCTACCGCCGCCAAAAATGCGGACACTCAATAGTCGCAAACCGACCCCGGGTTAATGCGCCTGAAAATGCACCGAGCGCAGCGTTCCATCGTCGTTTTCAACGAAGTAGTCAGAAATGCCCGGATGGCGCAGCGGCACACCGCTGTCGTCGGGTAGCAAGTTCTGCTCCGAGACATAGGCGATGTATTCCGTATCGGCGTTTTCGGCCAATAGGTGGTAGAACGGCTGGTCCTTACGCGGGCGCACATCTGCGGGAATGGCCTGCCACCACTCCTCTGTGTTGGCAAATATCGGATCGATATCGAACACCACGCCGCGGAATGGATAGATGCGGTGGCGCACGATTTGGCCGACCGCGAACTTTGCATTGCGCATTTGCCGGCCAGCGGACTTTTGGACCTTGCGCGGACGCTCGCCGGTCGTGCCGGATCTGACCGAGGCCTTAACCGGTACAGCAATCTTGGCGACGGCCGCCGGCTTCACTTTCGCTGCTGCGCCGCCCGTCGCCGGCTTTGTCGCCGCCGCTTTGTTGCGCTTTGGCGGCGGCACAGCCTTTGCCAACAAAGCTCGTTTTGCTTTGACCAGCTTGGCGGGAACTGGCTTTGCCACAGGTTTTGCTGCCACTGAACGGCGGGCTGCAGGCTTTTTCGGACCTCGAATATTTTTGGCCATTATCTCACTTCGCGGCAGTGGCGCTCCGTTGTCAATCTGGAACATCAATCACGATGAAGCACAGAATAACGGCGGCCATACGCCCTTAAATTAGAACTGGTAGGCCGACGCTAACGCCGGATCTTTGGTGGTAACAAGCTTTGCCAAGTCAACGATGACTTTGGCCTGTTTCCAGGTCGCGTCATCTTGCATTTTACCGTCGAGCATCACCGCACCGGAGCCGTCCGGCATCGCCTCCAAAATGCGCTTGGCGAACAGAACTTCCTTCGGATCGGGGGAGAACACGCGTTTAGCGATTTCGATCTGCGAGGGGTGTAGCGACCAGGCGCCGAGACAGCCCTGCAGGAACGCGTTACGGAACTGAGCTTCGCACGCGGCAACATCCGAGAAGTCACCAAACGGGCCGTAAAACGGCTTTAGTCCGTAAGCGAGGCAAGCATCGACCATTTTGCCGACGGTATAGTGCCACAGATCCTGCTGATAAAATGCGCGCGGCGCGGCCGTATCGGTGCCGGCATCAGCCAGCACGCCATAGTCCGGATGGCCACCACCGACGCGCGTCGTTTTCATACCGCGTGACGCGGCGAGATCGGCCGGGCCAAGGCTCATGCCGTGCATGCGTGGCGACGAGGCGGCAATCGCCTCGACATTCTTGACGCCTTCCGCGGTCTCAAGAATGGCGTGAATGAGGATCGGTTTTTTAACATCGTGTTTGGCTTCAAGTTGCGCCAGTAGCTGGTCGAGGTAATGCACGTCCCACGGGCCTTCGACCTTCGGCAGCATGATGACATCGAGCTTGTTGCCGGCTTGCGCCACGATCTCGGTGACGTCATCGAGCATCCACGGGCTATTCAAGCAATTGATCCGCGTCCAAAGGCCAGTTTGGCCAAAATCGGTATCGCGGGCCATGGCGATAAAGCCCTTGCGGGCGTTTTCCTTCTGGTCGAGCGGGACCGCATCTTCCAAGTTTCCGAGCACCACATCGACTTGCGACGCTAGGTCTTTGATTTTGGCGCGAATCTTATCGTTGTGCGGCGGCACGAAGTGGATCATGCGCTCCAGCTTGACCGGCAGCTGGCGGAACGGCTCAGGCGCGCCAATGGCGAGCGGCGCGAAGTGTTTTGCGGGCGTGCGGATGGCGCTCATCGGCGGCGATGTCCTTGAAAGACGACGAATGTGGTTGAGTTGGGGGCACCTTAGAGGTGCAGCCCCCCCTGTCAACGGCCTGACCGTCGCGGCTGCAATTTCAGGTCGGACCTGTAGGGCGGTGCAAGGACCCATAGGCCGGAGTGAGCCAACTGGAGAAGTCTGGCATTTCGCGGCACCGTTATACCAGCGGTCAAAAGTTTTAACGCGCCTCGAGGCTGGGAGCGCGCGGCGGCCGGCTCGCGGAACGCGTGTCGCCGCGCGCAAAGCGAAGGACGATACCGGCGCCGCGCAGAAATGGAAGGGTCAATACTTTGGCACGCCGGTATTAGATGTCGGACTTCGCGAAGGCGCTCACTCCGGCCCCGGCTACGGCGTCACGTCGTCCACAGCGGCGGGCGTTTGCCGATAAAGGCGTTGATGCCCTCGATGGCGTCTGGAGCAAGCATGTTTTGCACCATGACGCCAACAGCGTGGTCGTAGGCTTGGCTAAGCAGCATCTCGACTTGGTCATAAAACGCGCGTTTGCCAATGGCAACCGTAGCGGCTGGTTTCGTCGCAATTTTCCGGGCCATCGCCAACGCCTCGTCCATCACGCTTGCGCCTGGCACTGCGCGATTGATGAGACCGTATGCTGCCGCATCATGGGCTGACAGCATTTCGCCGAGCAGCAGCATTTCCATGGCCCGTTTACGTGGCACATTGCGCGACAAAGCCACCATCGGCGTCGAACAGAACAATCCGATATTAACGCCCGGCGTGCAAAATTCGGCGCTCTCAGCCGCGACCGCGAGATCGCACGTCGCAACCAATTGGCAACCGGCCGCGGTTGCGGTCGCGTGAACAGCAGCAATCACCGGTTTTGGGCACACCACAATCGCCTGCATCAGATCTGCGCAGGCGCGCATGGTGTCTTCAAAGAATTTGCGGCCCTGATCAGCGTCTTGGCGGTGAGCGTTCATTTCCTTAAGATCGTGACCAGCGCAAAAAACGGGGCCTTCCGCGGCAATCACGACAGAACGAATGCTGTTATCATGCCCGCACGCGGACACGGCTCTGTGCAACGCCGCCATCATTTCGCGCGATAGCGCATTGCGCGACCGTGGCCGGTTCAGGTTCAACACAGCAATGCCGGGTTCCGGCGTCGCGGTGAGTACGGCAGCACCCTCCGCGAACGTGCCATGAGCTGTTTGATGAGCCCCGGCCGGCATTATGGCTTCGCAGCTTCTGGAGCCGGGGCAGGTGGCGCTGCTGCCGGCGCTTCAGGGGCAGGAGCAGCAGGCGGGGCAGCACCAGCATCAGCCGGAGCGGTGCTGCCGGTATCTTCGGCGCCGTCATCGGGCAGCAACTTCAAGAGTTCGGCAAAGTGCCGTTTGACGACTTCGATGTTGTCCCGGTTCTTGAGTGGCTCGGCGGCTTTGATTTCGAGTTCGAGGTCTTCAACGGCGAGCTTTTTTTCGTCGTCAGGGATATCTTTGTCGGCCTTGATTTCTTCGAGGTCCTTTTTGAGCCGCTCGACTGGTTCGGTGAATTCCATGGTGTTGCGGTTGATGCCGCCCATGACAAAAGCGATGTTGTCATTGACGTCCATGTATTCGTCGAAGTTGGAAAAGCCATGCTTTTTCGAAACGGTATCAAGGTCGCCCTTGAGGCTGTCATCGGGCTTATCACCGGCCTCGGAGAGCTTGACGATCAGCGGAGCGAAATCAGTCTGTGCGGTGACAAATGAGGTGATCTGCTGGTCGGACAACGGCAGCTGCTTGAGTTCTTGCGCTGAAGCCGGAACCGAAGCCAACACAAAAAAACTCAAGGCGGCAGTGACCACCTGCTTCAGAATGGAGTTTGCAGTCATCGGGCAGTCTCCTCGCGCGCCAATTGGCGCCTGTATGAAGTGTTGGGCGTAACCGCCGTCACTTCTAGCCAACACTGGGACGGTTTCGTGAAGGTCTTCTCATATTTTTCCGCATCTGGCGCGGGCAAAATTTAGGGGATGAGGATAAGCGAGGGTGCGGGACGGGCCAGGTCGTGACGGCAGCGCGGTGATTAGGTTTTATCCCGGAGAATACAAAAGGATAGCTTTGGGGTGTCGCGGTGGGTGCCAGACCCACAACAGTGCCATAGCGCAATCAAGCGTGAGTTTAGTGAAAAATTGGCTGGGGAAAAGCGGTGGCTACTTTGGCGCCCGTCTGACCATTGCCAACAAATTTGCAGAATAGTTGGCAACGACAGCCTCGGCGCCGGCGAGTTCGACACATCTTGACGGACACTTGCAGTTTCGTTAGATACAAATAATTAGATGTGTATATAATTTAAGGCATCTTGAGGTAACTGCATAAATTGGAAACCGCAAATAACTGCAAGCGAACCATGCGCCCCATCCCACTTAACTTTCAAACCATGTACGCGGACCTCCTGCAAGGTCTTGGGTTGACTGATGCTGACTATGGCTCGGTTTCAACGCGCAACATCAAAGGCAAAGACTATCTTTACGCAACGATCAAGGATGGAGCGACGCGCAAGCAACGCTCGCTAGGCCCCGCGAATGATCTAGAGGCGCAGGCAAAAGCGGCCAGCATCCGCCGCGAGGCTGACTTCGCAAAGATTCGGCGAACAACGGTCTCGGCACTTAAGGGCGCCTACATCCCCGGGCCCTCGCTGCCACTTGGCAAAGTGCTTGAAGCAATCGCAAACGCTGGTCTTTTCAAGCAGGGCGTAATTCTGGTTGGGACAGCGGCATATCAGACATATCCCTGTCTCGTCGGAGCCTATCTTCCATCTGGCGCATTAATGACCAATGACGCTGACCTTCTGGTTTCGACTTTCGCAGCAAAGAAAGCACCACAAGACCTCGAAAAAATTCTGCAGCGCGCTGACCCGACGTTCAAAGCCCACATGAGCCGCGACGACAAATTGCCAAAGGTCTTCCAGGCAGCCGATAACTTCCAGGTTGATGTGCTGACCAAATATGGCCGGGGTCGAAAATCACCAATTCAAATCGATGGCCTGACATGCGCGGCGGAAGCATTGCGGTTTATGGAATACCTCTCGGATGAACGCACTGATGCCGTCGCGCTCTACGGCGCAGGCGTGCTGGTTAGCGTGCCGCCGCCGATCCGATACGCCATCCACAAGCTGCTCATCGCGCCTGAACGAAAGGCGCAATCGCCGAAGAGAACCAAGGATTTGCAGCAGGCTAAGGACCTGATGGAAGTCTTCCGGGCGCGCGATCATGATGCGTTCGAGGCGGCCCTTGCGGACGCAAAAGCCCGCGGGCCAAGTTGGCGAAAAAACATAAATGCGTCGCTAAAACTTATCGAGGCGCTGCCGTGAACGACCAACCTAACCCACTACAGGCCGTTCGACACCGGTTGGCGGTGGCCCGAGGGCGTCAAGGCTGTCAACTTCGGTATCGGTAAAGACTCGCGAGCGGGTCAAGAATCGCACGCCTTCAGGCGCCTCAACGGAAAAGCCCGAGCCGCGGCCGGGCACAACGTCGATGATGAGATGGGTGTGTTGCCAATATTCGAATTGCGACCGGCCCATATAAAACGGCTGGCCAGCAATTTCACCCATGAACACATCCTGCGCGCCGACCTTGAATTCGTTGCGCGGGTAGCACATCGGCGCCGAACCATCGCAGCAGCCGCCCGATTGATGGAACAGCAACCGGCCATGCAGCATTTGAAGTTTTTCCAGCAGCGCAACCGTTGCCGGCGTAGCGCTGACGCGTGCAACGGTGGTCGTCAAAGTCATGCTGGAACCTTGCTCGCATCGGTCACCACGATGGCGAACATATCCGCAAGCGCTGCCAATGCACTGTCATGCATGTCCTTTGCCGAAACAGCGCCGCCATTTGGGTTCGGCAACGACCGGGTTGCAGTGGCGTTTGCAACAACTGTTGAGCGGTAGCCAAGGTTGAACGCAGCACGGGTTGTCGAGTTGACGCAGACGTGGGTCATGAAGCCCGCGATAACAAGATCAGTGGCGCCAAGCCGCTTTAACTCAGCATCAAGATCCGTTTTTTCAAACGAACTTGGATAGGCTTTGTCGATCACCTTTTCTCCATTCCGTGGCGTCACAATTTCGGCGATCTGGCCGTTCGTTGCGGTCAGGTCATAGGGCGAGCCGACGCCTGCATTGTGGCGGATATGGATCACCGGAGTGCCGCCAGAGCGGGCACGGGCGAGGAGAATGGAGCATTCGCGCAGAGCAGATTCGACACCTTCGAGTTGCATCACGCCTTCCCGATAGGTGTTCTGGCAATCGATAAGAATCAACGTAGATTTGGTCAGCGGAGGCGGGTCCATCGGCAATTGCAGAAGCGACCGGATTGTTGGGCTTGGCATTGACACTCGCAGGTGATCAAACAGGGCCATTGTGTGGATA
>JANNFX010000148.1:0-13741 GCA_031380225.1 Hyphomicrobium sp. | reverse complement strand
AACAGGCCAACTTAAGCTGGTCAGTATCGAAGCACGACGGAAAAACGGTCATCACCGCTGTCAACGATGGAAACCGCCGTGTTCGAGTTTCCGAATTGAAAGTCGGAACTGCAAAAAGTAAGCAAGTCACTCTCGCCCCCGGTTTAGCGGGCTACGTACTCGCGCGTTCCAGCATGAGTTGGGTAGCACCAAGTTCGGTTCAGGCCTCGGGCACCACCCCGTTACTGATCACTGCGCAAGGGGATCAGGGGGCAATCAATGCCGAGGCGAGCGCGAGCGCGGCACGTTAAAGCCGCAGTCTGCGCCGCGCTGATCGCAATTGTTGCGCCGCTTGAAGTAGCTACGGCTGCCTCATCGCCCACCAAGCCTGCAGTGACGCAAGGTGCTGGCGAAGACGCTATCCCGCGCCCGGCGCAGAGGACTGGCGAAGAACCGTCGACCCAATTCATGCACGCGCTGCCCGGATCGGGATCGTTGCAGCTGGAAGTGACGATCAATTCACTGCCTGCAAACAAAATTGTCGGCTTCAAGGACATCGGCGGCGGCCGTTTGGCATCGACCAGACGCGACCTCGAGGAGATTGGTGTTCGTGCGCCAGGTGGTGGCCCACCAGACCAAGTCGTCGAACTCGATTCGATCCCAAACCTGGAATACTATTACGACGTACCAGCGCAGCGTATCGATCTGACCGCAGCCGACGAAGCGCGAATCCGCCGCGAGTATGACGCCCGTGGAGAAAACGGCGAGCGTGACCCTGCGCGTGCTGACTACGGTGCCGTTTTGAACTATTCGCTGTTTGCAGTCTCCACGTCCGACGCAGACAACATCGATGTTCCGGAAGACAGCTCAATCAATGCATCACTCGATGGCCGCCTCATCACGCCCTTCGGAGTCTTGAGCCAAACCGGGGTTGTTGGCCAACGCTCAAGCGGCATCATCGGGTTAGATGCGGCAAACGTGCTCCGCCTCGAAACCACACTGACCCATGCTGATGAAGAACACATGATTATGTATCGTGCTGGCGACGTGATTTCAAACGGGCCGTACTGGTCACGGCCGGTGCGCCTTGGCGGGCTGCAAGTGCAACGCAGTTTTCTCTTGAGACCTGGGCTCGTAACTCAATCGCTGCCATCCTATTCGGGATCGGCGGCGGTCCCATCGACGGTCGACATCTACGTCAACAATGCCAAGGCCTATTCCAAACAAGTCGACTCAGGGCCTTATCAAATCAACAACATTCCAGCTGTCAGCGGCGCGGGCATTGCCCGCGTCGTTGTTCGTGATGCGGCCGGTCACGAGACTGAACAGAACTTGTCATTCTATTCGTCGCCACAACTGCTGCGGCCTGGACTGACAGATTTTTCGATCGAATCGGGCGCAGCGCGCCACGATTTCGGACTGTTGTCAGGCAACTACGGTGATGAGATGCTGGCGTCAGGAAGCTTGAAGACTGGCTTGTTTGAGAACCTTACTGTCGAGGCTCATTCGGAAATTGGCGGCGGTCTCGTCAACGCAGGCGCGGGAGTCATTCTGCGCGCAGGCGACCTTGGGGTGGTGTCGGTTGCGGCCAGCGCGAGCACGCATGACGGTGACGATGGTGTTCAGATCTACGGCAGCTTGGATACCAAGCTCGGTCCGGTTATGATCAACTTGCGCAGTCAGCACGGCTTTAACGACTATAAAGACCTAGCTTCAATCACGGCAATTGCGCAGCGAACGCCGTTGCCAGGCATCATTACGCCGGGTGGATTCCTAAGCGTCGCCCCGCCACGCGCCGTTGATACCATCGGCTTTAGCATTCCAATCGAGTTCGACAACTCGAGCTTTGGTGTCAACTTCGTTCACTATGAGACCTTTGAGGGCGACGTCAGCAATCTCGTCACAGCCACCTACTCTCGTCCGCTGTTCGACAACGCGACTATGTTTGCGACCGGCTACGTCGATCTCGAAGATCGCGATACGTTCGCCGTCTACGCCGGTGTTAATGTGGCTCTCGACAACGGCATTTCCATCAACGGCGGAGTTGAGCGGCGTTCGTCACACACTTCGGCAACTATTGAAGCCTCAAAATCGCTGCCGCAGCAGGCGGATTCCTGGGGCTGGCGTGTGCAAGATAGAGAAGGTGGCGACGTTCAACGCAGTGCCGAGCTATCCTATAGAGCGTCGAGCGCTCGCGTGAGCGGGGGCGTACGCCAGCATCGTCAAGGATTGCGCGGAACAGTCGAAGTTGAAGGTGCTGTCGCGGCCCTTGGCGGTGGCGTGTTTACGTCAAACCGGATCGATGACGCCTTTGCCGTTGTCGATGCCGGCTCTCCAGGTATCCGGGTGATGCGTGAAAACAACTACATCGGCGATACTGGCAGCGACGGAAAAATCCTAGTCCCCAACATGAACAGCTACCAGCGCAACAAACTCGAAATTGATCCGATGGGATTGCCTCTCAATGCCGAAGTGACTGAAACCTATTCGAATGTCACACCGGCTTTTCACAGCGGCATCTACGTCGACTTCCAGGTCAAGCGCGACACACCCTCAGCGTTGATCATTCTTACCGACGAAGCCGGCCAGTTCTTGCCAGCTGGCGCAGAGGTGACACTCGACGGCTCGAGCGACGTGTTCATGGTCGGCTATGACGGCCAGACCTTCGTCACCGGTCTCGCTGACAACAATACGTTGATTGTTAAATCGAATGAGACAACCTGTCAGATCAGCTTTGCATTTAAGCCCGATTCCAACACGCAAACGACGATAGGTCCGGAGGTTTGCCGATGATTGCCGTCACCCTCCGATTCCAGCCGATCTTGATTGCATTCTTCCTGTCCTTCGCAGCGATGTTTGGATCAGACCAAGCATCGGCGCAGTCGTGCAGCATGTCAGTCGACAACGTCAACTTCGGCACCGTCGATCTGACGAGCAACTCGGCATACAATACGACAGCGGCTTATACGATTTCGTGCACTGGCGGCGGCGCCGGGCAACCAATTTTGGCTTGCCCAAACTTGGGCGCCGGAAGCGGTGGTGCTAATGGAGCCAATGCGCCGCGCTATCTGGCAAGCAGTGGCAATCAAATCGGCTACAATCTCTATTCCGACGCCGGGCGCACAACAGTGTGGGGGGCCTATACCGGCGGTGGCACAGTGCCAGAGATCCAGATCACACTCGATAACCAGGGCGACGGGTCGGCCAGTGGCACGATTTATGGACAGGTGCATGCAGGGCAACAATCGGCACCAACCGGAAGTTACTCGTCAACATTTTCTGGTGCACCTAACGCTTCGCTGTCGTGGGCCGTTGATGTTGGCCAAACTTGCACCACTGTTGGTGCGGCGAACGCCACTCCGTTCAGTTTCACCGCCTCCGCAAATTACGTGGCGGCCTGCACACTGGCCGTCACCTCTATGAATTTCGGTACGATGCTCACTTTGGCTTCGCCAGTCGATGCGACGTCAACGGTGACAGCGACCTGCAGTGCCTCGAGCCCGTACTCAATAAAACTTAATGACGGTATGAATTCGGTGGGTCCGCAGTTGCGCCAGCTTGGCTTGGCCGGGATCAATGTGCCGTACGCGCTCTATAAGGACGCGGCACGGACTTTGATTTGGGGGAATACACCGGCTACCCAGCGCGACGCCACAGGAGCCGGCACGTCACAGGCCTACACCGTCTATGGCCGCATACCTGCCCAATCCACGCCGCCTGCAGGGACCTACACTGATACGGTGATTGTCACGGTTTCGTTCTAGGGCAACTCGATACTTCAAACAAAATACGAAAAGTTCTCGTGCTACTTTACCGAAGCTTCATCCCCAGCTCTGGCATTTCCGCTTCGTCATTCCGGCCTGCGCCGGAATGACGGGTTAGTGAATATGATAAGTAAGCGATCGAGTGCTCGATATCTCGTCGCGCTCCAAGAACCACTAAATATCCAGGGTATTCGCACGTTCCCATTCGGTGAAGTGCGACGTGAATGAATTCCATTCCTGGTTTTTCAACTTGAGATACGACGATGAGAACTCGTTTCCGAGCGCTGCCTTCAATTCTGTGTCGGCGTCGAACAAACGCAACGCATCGAGCATATTCAACGGCAGCTTAATGGCGTCCGTTACCGTGTGCCCGAGCTGATACATATCGATATCGAGACGTTTGCCCGGATCAGCTTTGCGCTCGATGCCATCGAGACCGGCAGCAATAATGACAGCTTGCAATAGATACGGGTTGGCGGCGCCATCAGGGAGGCGCAATTCAAAGCGGCCTTTGCCTGGCACGCGTACCATGTGGGTACGGTTGTTACCGGTCCAGGTCACGGTGTTCGGCGACCACGTTGCACCCGACACCGTGCGTGGCGCGTTGATGCGCTTGTATGAATTGACCGTCGGATTGGTGATCGCCGCCAAGGCCGCTGCGTGGCGCATGATGCCACCGAGGAAGTGGTAACCCTGCTGCGACATCCCCATTTCATCATTGTTATCGAGGAACATGTTCGACTTGCCGTCCAAGTCCCAGACCGAGATGTGAGCGTGGCATCCAGAGCCAGTCAATCCCGGGAACGGCTTCGGCATAAAGGTAGCGCGAAGACCATGCTTCTCAGCAATTGAGCGCGCCATGAACTTGAAGAATGAGTGGCGATCCGCGGTCACCAGCGCATCATCAAAGTTCCAGTTCATTTCGAACTGGCCGTTGGCGTCTTCGTGGTCGTTCTGATACGGACCCCAACCGAGATCTTGCATGCAATCGCAGATTTCAGCGATCACATCGTAGCGGCGCATCAACGCTTGCTGATCGTAGCACGACTTCGGCGCCACATCCTTGTCGTCAGAGATCTTGGTTCCACAGGGCAACGTCAAAAAGAATTCGGCTTCGACCCCGGTCTTGATGCGCAGACCCTTGGCAGCAGCTTTTGCGATCTGCGCTTTCAAGACATTGCGCGGCGCTTGCGCGACGACCTTGTCATCCATCATACAGTCGGCGGCGACCCAGGCCACGTCCGGCTTCCATGGTAACTGCACCACCGCAGCGGCATCAGGCAGCGCAAACATGTCAGGATGAGCCGGAGTCATGTCGAGCCAAGTCGCGAAACCAGCGAAACCAGCGCCATCTTTTTGCATGTCGGCAATCGCTGCAGCGGGTACCAACTTTGCGCGCTGGCCACCGAACAAATCAGTATAGGAGATCATGAAGTAGCGAATGCCGCGTTCTTTAGCGACTGTTGCAAGATCGGTGGCCATAACGCTGTCCTTCCTTGATGATGTCCGTGTATTTTTAATATTTAAGTTGCTGGCTCAAAAATACAGGACAGTCAAAGACCGCCCTGCCCTGGTATCCAATTGGTGCCTGCCAGCGGAACCCGCGCCATGGCCGCTGCTTCCAAGGTCAGCGCGCACAAGTCCTCGGGTTCGAGGTTGTGAATATGATTGTGACCTGCAGCGCGTGCAATCGTCTGCACTTCGAGCGTCATGACCTTCAGATAGTTTGCCAAGCGGCGCCCGGCACGGATCGGATCGAGACGGCTCGAGAGCTCCGGATCTTGCGTCGTGATGCCGGCTGGATCGCGGCCCTCATGCCAGTCATCATAGGCGCCAGCGGTCGTGTGAAGTTTTTGATACTCTGCCTCAAGCGCTGGATCATTGTCGCCAATGGCCACCAGCGCCGCCGAACCAATGGCAACCGCGTCGGCACCGAGTGCCAGGGCCTTGGCGACATCTGCGCCATTGCGAATGCCACCCGACACAATAAGCTGCACCTTACGGTGCATATTGAGATCTTGTAGCGCTTGCACGGCCGGGCGAATGCAGGCCAGCGTCGGCTGGCCAACATGCTCGATAAATACTTCCTGAGTTGCAGCCGTGCCGCCTTGCATGCCGTCAACGACGATGACGTCGGCTCCGGCTTTGACGGCCAACGCCACGTCGTAGTAGGGGCGCGCACCGCCGACTTTGATATAGATCGGCTTCTGCCAATCGGTAATTTCGCGCAGCTCCATAATTTTTATTTCGAGATCATCCGGACCCGTCCAGTCTGGATGCCGGCATGCCGAGCGCTGATCGATGCCCTTCGGCAGATTGCGCATTTCGGCGACGCGGTCGGAAATCTTTTGACCGAGCAGCATCCCGCCACCGCCTGGTTTAGCGCCTTGGCCAACAACAATCTCGATGCAATCAGCGCGGCGCAAGTCATCTGGGTTCATACCGTAGCGCGACGGCAAGTATTGATAGACCAATATGTTTGAATGGCCGCGCTCTTCTTCTGTCATGCCGCCGTCACCGGTGGTGGTCGACGTGCCTGACATTGTCGCACCGCGGCCGAGTGCTTCTTTGGCGTTGGCCGAAAGCGAACCGAAGCTCATACCGGCAATGGTAATCGGAATCTTGAGTTCAATCGGCTTTTTCGCGAACCGCGAGCCGAGCACAACGTTGGTCGAGCATTTTTCGCGATAACCTTCGAGTGGGTAACGCGACATCGAAGCGCCGAGGAACAATAGGTCGTCGAAATGTGGAAGCTTGCGCTTGGCGCCCGCACCGCGAATATCGTAAATACCTGTCGCCGCGGCGCGCCGGATTTCGGACAGCGTATAGTCATCGAATGTGTGCGACTTGCGCGGCGTCGTCGGCGGGTTCTTGTAGGTCATCAATAGGCGTCCGCGTTGTCGATGTTGAAGGTGTAAAGCTTACGCGCAGAGCCATAGCGTTTGAACTCTGAGGACTTGACGCCATTGATGCCGGCCTTCTGCAAAAGCGTGTCGAGTTCGACGTGGTGCTCGGCCCGCATTTCTTTTTCGATACAGTCCGCACCGAGGCTTTTGACGGAGCCACGCACAAACAACTTAGCTTCGTAAATGCTGTCACCGAGTGCATCGCCAGCATCACCCAGCACAACCAAGTGCCCGGACTGCGCCATGAACGCTGACATATGGCCGATGTTGCCGCGGACGACGATATCAATACCCTTCATCGATATCCCGCAGCGTGACGACGCGTTACCTTCGATAACCAGCAGCCCGCCACGGCCTGTGGCGCCGGCGTACTGGCTCGCATCACCCTTGATGGTGACACGCCCCGACATCATGTTTTCCGCGACACCGGGCCCGGCAGAGCCGTGGACGGTTATAGTGGCTTGTTTATTCATGCCCGCGCAATAGTACCCGACAGGTCCGCGGACATCGATCGTGAGCGGCGCGTCGACGCCGACAGCGACCGCGTGCTGGCCGCGTGGATTGAAAATTTCCCACGCGGTTTCGTTGGTCCCGTCTGCTTGACGATGCAGGTCTTGATTGAGATCCCGAAGTGTCGTGGTGGCAAGATCGATTTTGCGCATATTAGAACTTACCGCTCCCAGAAATAGACGGTTGCAGGTTCCGGTTCCCAAACTTTGGCGCGCTCAATGCCGGGCAAGTTAACTAGTGCCCGGTATTCAGAGCCAAACGCCACGTATTGATCGGTCTCCGCCATAATGGCCGGCTTGCATGCGATCGGGTCCCGCAGCACGCCGAAGCCGGTTTTTGTGCCAACGACGAATGTGAAAAATCCGTCGAGGTCATCGAGGCTTTTCTTCAAGGCCTCGCCAAGGTTGAGCCCTTGAGCCATGCGCCAAGTCAGATAGGCAGCGGCGACTTCGGAATCGTTATCTGTCTCGAACGTAATGCCGTCATGTGCGAGTTCGCGCTTCAGATTGTGATGATTGGATAACGAGCCATTATGCACGAGGCACTGATCTGCGCCGGTCGAGAAGGGATGCGCACCGAGCGTGGTCACCGCCGATTCCGTTGCCATGCGCGTATGGCCGATAGCATGCGTGCCTGCCATACTCGCGAGTTTGAAGCGCGCCGCGACACCGGTTGGGTATCCAACTTCTTTGTAGATTTCAATCGCATCGCCAGCGCCCATGATGCGAATTGATGGGTTGCTGGATTTGATGGCGGCACGAACGTCAGCCACCTTGGCACTTGGAGCTGTCACCACAGCGTGGGTCTCACGGCGAGCAACCGCAACATCGGCTCCGGTCGCTGCCTTGATAGACGCTTCGAGGCCCTTGAAATCCGTATCCGGGTTAGCCGACTGGATTGTAATCTTGGATTTGCCCACTACCGGCGCGCCGTAGACCGCGAAGCCAGCCGAATCTGGACCACGCTCACACATGGTCGACAGCATGCCGGCGGTCAATGCCCCAAGCTTTGGTTCTAAGGCTCTGTCTTTGATGAATAATCCGACAATACCACACATCGTGGCTGGCCTCCTGTTTGTGCACAATCAAATCTATCAGTGAGATTTACAATATTCAACTGTCACGCAACTTTTTTTCCTGTGGGTGGCTTCACGCTTCCGCGATGGAAGTCGTTGTAGCGCGTGCGCGCGATCCGGTAGGCATCGGGAATGGACAAGGCCCAGACGAAAATCCCCCCTGCAGACCGGCCAATGAAAGACTGCTCCGGCGTGGTCGTATGCCAGCAGAATAGTGCGAACAGTAGCGAGAAAAACGCAAATCCAAACCCGCGTTGCGGTTGCCCAAGCGCAACATGTCCGGCACCAGGCAAAGCAATTGCCAGCGCCATCACGGCATACGGATTGAGTAGCGCTTTCGGATTGCCAACTTTCATGCGGCTCGCGCTTTCACAAGTGGCTTGATCGCGGCACTTAATTTATCAAGTGACAAAAGGATGTGTTGCAAGTCGGCGGCCGGCACGTCGGCATCATCGAACATCGCTTGCCGCAAAAGCAGATGTTCACCTTTGCGACCCTCAGCTGCTTGGCGGACGATGCGCAACCCGTTTTGTGTCACGGCAATTTCCTTCACGCGCGGGTCTAACAAAATCGCTGCCAGCGGCTTCGCCAATGCATTGAGATCACTTTGCGCGATGGCGTCGTCGCCGCGAATCAAAATTTCACCAGGGAAGCCTGACGGTGGATCAAGCTGGTCAGTAAAAGAGTTGATCAGCGAGTAAAACTCTGTTCCGGCGTGGCGGACAATCATTGCAAAGCCACGCACGCCTGGCGCCTTATCGAGCAATGTCACCGACAGCCACAACTGCGGCAAACGCCGGATGGTCAGGGTATCAGGGATCAAATCGGCGACAACTTTGCGGCCACGATACTTGCCCTTGAGCCGCGGCAGATCATCGGCGCCGAAGGTCAACTCCACTTCATCGACAACGGATTTTGCCTGATCAAACAACGCGCGGCGCGCGGCGCGGATGCGGGCATTGTCGCGAATTGACAGCCACGCAATGAGTGCGAAACCTGCAACTGCAAAAATAAGAACGGCGCTGCTCTTCAAGGTGCCAACTCATCTCGCAAAATATGACGGCAGGGACGAGGTGTCCCTGCCGTATTAACCTACCACACGTGTGCAGCAGGCCGAATTAGTGACCGATTGGACGCGGCCACTGCATCGTGAACTGGTCGCCACGGCGCACATATTTGTAGCGATGGAAGTGGAACCAGAGCGAGGCCACAATGTAAAACACCATCATGGCCAGCAGCTGCGCACCGTAGCCAAGGAACACGGCGAAGTAGGTGACCCCGCAGAGCACGAGCAGCACCAATGCTGGCAACGGATGCATCGGATACACGAAGCCACGGCTAATCGAACCCAGCGGCCACTTGTTGCGGAACATCGTGACGTTGATGGCCATAAACGTGTATCCGAGCAAGCCCGACAGGATCGAGAACGTAATGATCTGGTCGAGCGGCACGAAGCAGGCGAAGATGACAGCCAACGGGACTAGGAACACGATCGCACGATACGGTGTCCGGTAGGCGGGATGCACGGCGCCAAACCACTCCGGAAGGTACCGGTCGCGACCCATCGAAAACCAGGCGCGCGAGGCGTCATTGATACATCCGTTGGCCGAGGCTACCGTCGCAAACACGGTGCCGACAAACAACAGCCAAATCAGCGGCGTCGAACCGGTCAACCGTGCAGCATCGAACATCGGCGTCGCTGCCGTGCCGAGGTATTCCCAAGGCATCAATCCAGCACAGATATACCAGGTCATTGTCGCAGCGATCAGCAACGTGATCATACCCGTCATCGTGCCGAGCGGCAGCGAACGCGCCGGTGATCGAACTTCTTCGGCCGCCTGCGTCGTGCCTTCGATGCCCAAGTAGTACCAGAGTCCAAAGTGCAACGCCGCGACGACGCCAAGCCAGCCATACGGCAGCAAACCATCTTTGCCACTCATAAGTTCCGCATGCTTCAGCACCGAGTTGCCCCACGGCTGAACAGCAAGGAACAGGATGATGATGGCAATAAATGCGATCGCGGTGATGACCATGTTGAATGTCAGCGACGTGTGCACGCCACGATAGTTCAGCCAAGCCAAAAACATGATGGTCAGGACCACGAATGGTTTATCATACAGCGTGACCGCCGCACCGTCAGCCCCGGTCACCCCCAACATGCCACTCGCGGTTTGCACCAAATAGCCAAGCGTCCAAGCATTGGCCGCCTCCAGCATCGTGTAGGCAAAAACCAAAAACAGACCGACGTTGAAGGCCATCAACGGCCCAACGATATGTTTGGCTTGCGCGTATTGACCGCCAGCGGCGGCTACTGTTGAGGTTACTTCCGAGTCGATCATCGCGACGCAAGTATAGAGGAGACCGGCGACCCAGCAGGCAATCAAAGCCGCAATCATGCCGCCTTTGCCAACCGAGAAATTCCAGCCCATGTATTCGCCGACCAAAACGATGCCGACGCCGAGACCCCAGACGTGACCGGGCCCCAAAACGCGTAACAGCGAGAGTTTCTCGCCCGATTGTGTTGCGGTTGCCATCAGCGTGCCCCATCAAGTTTATCTTCGATTTCGCCTTCGCGCGACGACGTCAGCAAGTCTTCTGAATAGCTGCGATCGGTCTTGATCATGTCGAACAACATCCAAAGGCCAAACACAGCCGACAGGCCCCAGGCGCCGTATTCTAAGAGTTCAAAAGTGGTCATGGGGTGCTCTCACTTCTTGCCAAAGCGTTCATCGATGACGTCTTGATATTCGGTCTTCGAGAACTTTAAGACGACCAGGAAGTAGCCGATAATAAGTAAGGCCGTAGCGCCCAGGGCAACCGGATCAACGACGTATTCGAAGCGCGAAGCAATCCCAGCGGCGGCAGTCTCAGGGGTTTGACCAAGTGCTTCCCAGGCTTTCGCCATAGTTTCGTTTTGGCCAAGGCCTGTCCAAGTTGTTTTGTCTTTAATTTCAATGTCGGCTTTGCCGGAACCCGCAAGTCCCAACCAGAGCGGCACAAACAGCGCCAAAAAAACCAGCGCCATCAAAAACAGACTGTCGAAAAATTGCCCGAAGCCAGACTGGCGGGGCGGATCGTATTTAGCCATTTTGTTTCCCCTTAGCCTTTGCGCTTGTTCATGAGATCGAGATAGTAGAGATCGAGCCCGTAAATGTGATCTCTGTCATCCGCGTAGTGGCTGGTCATGGCGATGATGGCGGCGGTGTTAAACAGCAGCACCAGGCCAGCGCTAATGGCCAACGCCATCAGAACATTGCTGTCAGCGACCAGCGGCATGATCTGCCAAAACGTAAATGCATAGAGAGCCCAGAGCGCCAAAATAGCGATCCAAGCCCACATTCTGTCTGAGCTGAACATGGCGTCCACGCGCGGATCTTTTGAGTTTGTCATGTCGCGTCCCCTGGTTCTTGACCCGGGGGTGCTGCGCCCAGGCGGCTTGCCTCTGAGGCAATTGCGTTTGATACCGGGAAAATGTGCGACTGCTCGCCGCAACTTGTCAAGGCAATACGCCCAATTCTCGGGCGTTTTACGCAGAAAGTGTGCACTTCGTCACTCAATGGCCATAATCAAAACTGCCGATCGAAGCGGCAAATACCTTGAGCATCCGGAAAAAATCTTGCATCTTAGGAAGAATAGTCGCCGGGTCGCGCAGGGTTTTGGCGGGTTCCCCTAGAGTGACATCGACGTTGGTTGGAGCTTGGTTCGCATAAATAAATGACGATCGCAGACTAAATAATCGATGTAGAGCGTGATTTACGTATGAGATGAAATCGCGGAGCGATTCCAGTTCCAACGATCACGCTTTAGGCCGCCGGAGCCCCGAATGCCCTTAGCTCTGCTCAAGTATGGCTTCAGAAACAGCCACCCTGACAACCCGCACTTTCGCTGGACGCCCAATCTCAAAAAAACTTACGACGTCATTATCATTGGCGCCGGCGGTCACGGGCTGGCCGCCGCCTATTACCTCGCCCTCAATCACGGCATCACAAATGTCTGCGTTTTGGATAAGGGCTGGCTGGCGGGTGGCAACACGGCCCGCAACACCACCATCGTCCGTTCGAACTACCTGACCCAGGAAGGCGTGGCCTTTTATAAAGAGTCGGTCGAGCTATTCCGGACCATGTCGACTGACCTCGACATCAACGTCATGTACTCCGAGCGCGGGCATTTTACATTGGCCCACACCGACGCTGCCATGCGAACCGCTCGCTGGCGCGCAGAAGTGAACAAGCACATGGGTGTCAACTCAGAAGTCATCTATCCAGATGACATCAAACGCATTTGCCCAACTATGGATATATCAGAACACGCGCGGTATCCGGTGATGGGCGCCCTCTACCATCCGCCAGGTGCCATCGCGCGTCACGATGCGGTGGCCTGGGGCTATGCCAAAGAGGCGATGAAGCGCGGGGTCGAAGTTCACACCCAAACCGGCGTTAACAGAATCCTGATCGAAAATGGCCGCGCAGTGGGCGTCGAGACCAACCGCGGCACTATTCACGCTGGCAAAATCATGCAAGCGACGGCTGGATCATCGAGCGTGGTTGCGGCAATGGCCGGAATCAAATTGCCGATCAAGACCATCCCGCTCCAGGCCTGCGTTTCCGAGCCTGTGAAACCGATCCTCGATCAAATCGTGGTTTCAGGTTCGCTGCACGTTTACATCTCACAATCGGCGCGCGGTGAAATGGTGATGGGTGGCGCCACCGACGCATACGGCCTTTATTCCACGCGCTCAACGCTCGACTTCAAGGAAAGCCTGATGGGCCACATGCTCGAACTATTTCCGTTCATGGGCGAGCTTAGAATTTTGCGGCAGTGGGCAGGTATGGCCGATATGACGCCTGACTTCTCGCCGGTGATGGGCCTGACGCCGGTTGAAAACTATTACATCGATGCCGGTTGGGGGACTTGGGGCTTCAAGGCAACGCCAGTTTCAGGCAAACGCATGGCCGAATGCGTCGCTACCGGCCGCCAGCCTGATCTCCTGAAACCTTTCGCCTTGTCGCGCTTCAATTCGTTCGACCTCGTCGGCGAAAAGGGTGCGGCCTCGGTCGGTCATTAGGAGGGGTAGCAAATGACAATTATTGCACGACATCGCGCCTCGCTCGAAACGCCTCCCGCTCGATGGCGATGCGGTACTTGTGGGGTCAGACCCCTCACACCAAAGGTAGAAACTTTCCTCGACCAGTATTGTGGGGGGGCTGACCCCAGATGAAAATTCTGAATTGCCCATTAAATGGACCGCGCAACATTTCCGAGTTCGTCTGGGGCGGCGAAGTCAAACCGATGCCGGACCCGGCAACCGCGACCGATCTCGAATGGACCAACTACTTATTCATTGAAGACAACACGGCTGGCGAAATTCACGAGTGGTGGCTGCACGCGCCGACCAACTTTTGGTTCATCGCGCGACGCAATAATATCAAAGACGAGATCCTTGAAACCATGACCGTCGACACGTACTTCACGCGCGCCGCCGCTGCCGGGAGGCCCGCATGAGCGGC
>JANNFX010000011.1:0-2828 GCA_031380225.1 Hyphomicrobium sp. | reverse complement strand
CCGGTACCTTTAAGCAGCGCCTTGTCCGTATGAAACGCGCGCAAGCTGACGACGGTCATGATGCCGGGGTCTTTTGCCAAGAATTTGAAGCCGCCGGCCTCAGGTTGAGCGCTGCGATAAAAATTGCCGGATACGTGATTGAGGTTGGGAGCACCGGCGATAGTCATCGGCACTGCCCATTTCGCCGGCCGCGCTTCAGCTGTTGTGGACTGTAATGCAGGATCCTTCGCCAGCGCGACGGGCTGGGTCAGCGCGAATAGACCAACTGCGATCGAGACTGCAGCTATTGGCCGAATTCTGAGCATAGCGGTGGTTCCAAGGTATTGTTTCGTCATCAAGCGACAACATTGAGACCAAAGTGGCCCGAGAACGCCTATGCCGTCACCATTTGCGACAGATACTACGGCCACTTCACCACCGGCGGCATGGACGACAAGATGCTCTCGACATTGCCGCCGGTTTTGAGGCCAAACATGGTGCCGCGGTCGTAGAGTAGATTGTATTCGACGTAGCGGCCGCGGCGGATGAGTTGTTCTTCACGGTCAGCGCCGGTCCATTTTGTCCCGTAATTGCCGCGCACCAACATTGGATAGACGCGGGTGAATGCCCGGCCAACATCTTGCGTGAAGGCGAGGGCTGCGTCGAAGCCGCCTTCCTCTGCTGACGGCGTCAGGTAGTCATAGAAAATGCCACCGACGCCTCGCATCTCTTTGCGGTGTGGCAGATAAAAATACTCGTCACACCATTGCTTATATTTTACGTAGTCGGCGATGGCGTGGTCCTGGCAAGCACCGTAAAGCGCGGCGTGAAAAGCCAACGAGTCGGCATCATTTAAAACGCGGCGCCGGTCAAGCACGGGCGTTAAATCTGCGCCGCCGCCCAACCACCACTTGGAGGTTACGACCATGCGCGTATTCAAATGCACAGCTGGAACGTTTGGATTTTGAGGGTGGGCGATCAGCGAAATACCCGACGCCCAGAAGTTTGGGTTTTCTTCGGCGCCGGGAATCTGTTTGCGAAATTCAGGCGCGAATTCGCCGTAGACCGTTGAGGTGTGTACGCCAACTTTTTCGAACACTCGGCCGTGCATCATGCTCATCTCGCCGCCACCAAGGTCAGGCTGAACAGCGGACGAAGCGTCTTGGCCTCCGTTTGCATGATCGGCACGGTTCCAAGGTGTGCGGACAAAGCGCCCCGGTGGTAGGCCGCTGTGGGGACCGCCGTCGGGCAAACCGTCTTCAAGTTTTTCGAAGGCGACGCAGATGGTGTCGCGAAGTTCTTCAAACCAGGCGCGGGCACGGGCTTTGTTGGCGTCAAGATCGGCGGCAGATGTGGTCATTGATGGTCCTGATAGCGTCGGGGCTTTGAAAACGAAGTGCCACGGTTTTGGCAGAAACGGGCTTTACCGCATAGACTGATCAGAGCAAACCCTGAACAACCGCCTGCCCCGGGCATCCAGCCAGCGGCTCGGCACGTTTCTATTTTGGCAAGTTTAAGTGAGTTACCCCTTGTCCCGGCTGTTTCATTGGTTTGAAAGCTATATCGACCCGTTTTTAGGGTCCGATGTCGTGCGCCCGCCCGGTACGCTCCGCGCATTCTACTGGCACTTCGTCCGTCAGGCTTGGCCAGGGTTTGCAGCCCTGTTGGCGATGGGGTTCATTGGCGCGGTTATTGAGGCGTCCTTGTTTGCCTTCGTCGGCTCGTTAGTCGACTTGATGCGCACTGCAAAGACGCCAGAGACTTTCATTGCCGATCACTGGAATACGCTGGTGGTGATGGGGTTTGTCGCAGCGGTCGCGCGGCCGCTGGTTTCGTTTGCTCACGACCTCATTAAGCACCAGATGATCGGCGGTTCGTTCACCACGCTTGTCCGTTGGCAGAGTCACGCCTACGTGCTGCGCCAGTCTTTGAGTTTCTTCCAGAATGATTTCGCAGGCCGTGTTGCCAATAAGGTCGTGCAATCTGGTGCGGCCGTCCGCGAGTCCGTCGTGCAGGCCATCGACGCCATTTGGTTCGTTGCCATCTATTGGCTGACGGCCATGGTCCTGTTCGTGCAAGCCGATGTGCGCCTCATCGGCCCGTTGATCATTTGGTTTGCGGCCTACGCGCTGGTGCTTGGCTATTTTGTGCCGCGCGTGAAGAAACGCGCTGTTGCAACCAGCGAAGCCCGCTCGATGCTGACTGGCCGCATCGTTGATAGCTACACCAATATCCTAACCGTGAAGCTGTTTGCTCACACCGAACGCGAAGACGACTATGCGCGCTCAGCTATGCGCGAGCAATTGGACCGTCTGCAAGACCAGTTGCGGTTGACGACGCTGATGGAGACATCGCTTTTTGCCATCAACGGCGTGCTCATGGTCGTCATCTCTGCGCTCGCCATTTGGTTGTGGAGCGTTGGCGCCGTCACGATAGGCGCGATCGCGCTTGTGCTTGGCTTGACCATTCGCATCGTCAACATGTCGGGTTGGGTGATGTGGACAGTAGCGGGCATCTTCGAAAACCTCGGTATTGCACATGAGAGCATGGAAACCATTTCGCGGCCGTGGAGTGTGCTCGACACGCATGATGCGAAACCTCTCATCGTGACCAAAGGTGCAATCCATTTCGACAATGTGGATTTCCGCTATGGCCGCGCGCGAACGCTCGACGACAGCCGAACTGGGGGCATCATCGACAATTTGAATCTCACGATCGCACCAGGCGAGAAAGTGGGCCTCGTCGGGCGGTCTGGCGCTGGCAAATCGACGCTCGTCAGCCTGCTGATGCGGTTCTACGATCTCGAGGGTGGCCGCGTGATCATCGATGGTCAAAATATCGCGACGGTC
>JANNFX010000064.1:0-2921 GCA_031380225.1 Hyphomicrobium sp. | reverse complement strand
GCTGGAAGGTTACGTGATTTTTCGGGTCCGTTTTTAAACCCGGTTTCGCTTTTGTTGCAAGCGCTTTCGACTTGGTGCGCTGCCGTACCAATCGCGGGAGTAGTAAAAATACGTGTAAGGTCTTTTTGTCTGCGGGGTACGCAGGCAGGAAGCCAGCTGGTGACGTACCTATAGACCCCTCACGGCATCGGCTACTTCCTGTCTACCCGTTTTCGCAATCGGCTCTATCCACTGCATCGACACTCAAGGAAGCGAGCCGAATATTAGGAACTCGTGCGATGGCTCAATTGCGGAATAAGCATCTCCAAGGACTTGACGAGACCGCGCTATAGAACTGCTGGGCGGTGCGTGGCACGCGCAATTTGGCGAGCCGTGATTTGCGGAGCGAACTTTAAAAGTAGTCAAAGTGTCAGGGGTAAGGAAAATGTTGTATCGCGTTGAAAGTCTTCTGGACGATATGGACACCGACGCATTGTTTGGGCTCCTCGGCGATGCTTGGTGTGCCCAATTCCAGCCCTGTATAGGCGAAAGCTACTTTTTGGAGTCATCGTTGGCTATCGGTCGCCGCGAGTTCGGCGCAATCGTTCCATTTCTGCGCGCCGCTCCAATGCCGTTTGACAGCGTCCACGTTATAAAAACTGTCAAAAAATCAATCGACGAAAACGGCTTCTGGCAGATGCCACCTTATGTCGTGGCGGCGCTTGCTGCGCGTGCGGACCTCTCCGCACTGAACTGCCCGGCAAAAGCACATTAGGCGATTTTCAAGGCGGACATTGTCAGCGCCCGCGGCCCAGGCCGGTTTCGCGCCTTTGCCTTGAAAGAAACGCCCGCTCCGCTCCCACACGAAATTATGTTCGTTGCCGAATTCCGCCAGCCTCGAAATGCCGAGCCGCTGCAACGAGCGCTCGTGCACCGGCTGTTCTCAGAACAAAAAAGGGAGATGGCAAGCCACCTCCCCTTATCGGATCAAATTGTGACTGGTTTTATTCGGCGGCCGCAACCGCTGCTGGCTTGACCGAGATATAGATTTTGCCATCGCGCTTGGTGGCGAAAGCGACCTGGCCTTCGAGCACCGCAAAAATCGTGTGGTCGGTGCCGAGGCCAACGCCCGTACCTGGGTGCCATTGTGTGCCGCGCTGACGGCAGATGATGTTGCCCGGGATCACGTGTTCGCCGCCGAACTTCTTGATGCCCAGCCGTTTGGAATGCGAGTCGCGGCCGTTGCGTGTCGAGCCGCCGGCTTTCTTTTGTGCCATGACTGATGGTCCTTATGTTTGGCCGGCTGCTGCAAAGCGCCAGGCCTTTGGTTCTGAAACGGGTACTTAGGCCGAAATGTTGGTGATTTTCACCATCATAAGGTCCTGGCGGTGGCCCTTCTTACGGCGCGAATTCTTGCGGCGGCGTTTGCGGAACGCGATCACTTTCGGACCACGCGACAACTCGACGATTTCGCCGGAGACTTTGGCGCCCGCTACGATGGGCGTGCCGACTTTGACGGATGCGCCTTCGCCAACGAGTAGAATGTCTTTGAAATCAACGGTTTGGCCTGCTTCGCCGGGGAGCCGTTCGATTTCGACGACTTCGTCCTTGACGACGCGATACTGCTTCCCGCCTGTCTTGATGACAGCGTACATGATTGCCTCTTTCTGCTCAGGGCTAATCCCTCAGCGTTGGGTCTCATCGCGCCCTATGGCGCCACCGTAAAACGATGGACTTTCAATGGGTTAACGCAAAGGTTAACCGGAGCCTCGGACAGCGCTCTTATCGCGGATCAGGTTTCCCTGCCGCGATTGAGCCGTTTATCGTAGAGGTTCGCGCGGAAGTCAAGGATGAGGTGGTGCAGTGGGATAATCCCCCCATTTCTAAAGGGGGTGGAGGCGCGCGGTCGCCCCGACGATCCGCCAAGCACGCGACATCGAACTCGCGCATTGTTGTTTTGCCGATGATGCCAGCCCGGAACATGCCTTCAGCGGTTTCATGAGCGGCGGCGAGCGCATCGCTGCGGTACTTCGGTTTAGATTTCGTCTTGGTAGGGGACCTCGGTCATTGCAAGCAATTGCGTCTCCCTTCAGGCAAGTTATCCCCGCGAAGGTGTTGCGTCCCGGATGATTGGCCAACATCTGTGCAGGAGCGTTGTAGCCGAGGTATCTAAGACGGGCCCGGCGATGGAACCGTTCAAAGCTCGAACGCCAGCCAGAACTCCGGGAGGCTGTCCTCGAACGCCCCATTGGCAGATTGCGCTCGATTGCCCAATCGTTCACAACAGGATGGCTAAATTGCAATCGGAGTGGCGTTGGCATTCAAACTCCGTGCTAAACTCTGAACTCCGTGCCAAGCTCCGGCCGTTGCACAAAAATCCAATTTCCGGAGACGGTTGCCATGCTCACGGGACATTTGGCACTGACATTTGCCGCAGTGTTTGCGGGCGCCGCGTTCTACATCAATTTTGCTGAACACCCCGCACGCCTCGGGCTTGATGACCGCAATCTGCTCAAGCAATGGAAGCCGAGCTATGACGCAGGCTACACCATGCAGGCGACGCTTGCGGTTGCGTCAAGCCTACTGGGTCTGCTGACCGCTTGGCTCAGCCAAGACTGGCGCTGGATCATTGGCGCCGCACTCATACTCGCAAATTGGCCCTACACGATGATCGGCATCATGCCGACCAATCACAAGCTCAAAGCTGTCGCAGAATCTGACGCGGGTCCGGCGACGCGGGCGATGCTGGAAACATGGGGCCGGTTGCATGCGGTCCGAACTGCGCTCGGTATTGCGGCGACTGTGGCCTATTTATGGGCGCTGGAGTATACCAACCATCAATGGTACAGAACCAAGGAGGTTGGTTTAATCCAGCGGGGTTGGTGGGGCGGCGGAACGTGTGCCAGCGTCCAGGTTCCGGATGCAGACGGTGTTGCCGTCCA
>JANNFX010000037.1:0-9814 GCA_031380225.1 Hyphomicrobium sp. | reverse complement strand
GGCCGCACCTATCGCGTGACGGCGCAGGCCGACAATCCTTACCGGCTCGAACTGCGCGACGTCGAAGCGCTCAAAACCCGCAACAGCAATGGCGATATGGTGCCGCTGGGTTCGGTGGCAACGTTCTCAGACATTACCGGTCCCTACCGGGTGCCGCGCTATAACTTGTTTCCGGCAGCGGAAGTGCAAGTGGGCTTAGCGCGCGGATACTCGTCTGGACAGGGCATCGCCGCACTTGAAGATTTGGCCGCAAAAAATCTTCCGGCAGGCTTCGGCTTTGAATGGACTGAAATCGCACTGCAGGAAAAGCTGGCAGGCAACACCTCACAAATCGCGTTTGGTTCGGCGGTGGTGTTTGTATTTCTTTTGTTGGCGGCGCTCTATGAAAGCTGGAGTTTACCGCTCGCCGTCATTCTGATTGTGCCGCTTTGTATTTTAGCCTCGATGATCGGGGTCAACTTGCGCGGGCTTGATCGCAATATTTTGGTTGAGGTCGGGCTTGTGGTGCTGGTCGGTTTGGCGGCCAAGAATGCCATTCTGATTGTCGAGTTCGCCAAGCAGGCTGAAGATGCCGGCCGCGACCGCTATCAAGCAGCGGTGGATGCGGCGCGCACCCGGCTGCGGCCTATTCTGATGACGTCGCTGGCCTTTATTCTCGGCGTGCTGCCGCTCGTCGTTGCCACTGGGGCTGGCGCTGAAATGCGCCAGTCGCTCGGCACCGCCGTGTTCTCCGGTATGATTGGGGTGACGCTATTCGGTCTTCTCTTTACGCCGGCATTTTACGTGCTGTGCCGCGGCGGTCTTCGGGAAGCGTTCAAGGGTCGAGGCCGCGGTAAAGGCGAGGGCGGTGATGGCCCGAACTCGCCCGAAACTGAGTCTTTACCGCCACAGCCGGGTGCCGCGGGGGTGGCCGCGCCAGAATCTGTTCCAACTTGAAACAGGCTTTAACCGTCGTTTAACCAGCTCACGTCATTGTCGTCTCTGCAGAAATGGGTTGCGCGGCTCCAAGCCCCATCGAACCCGTGTAGAGAGGACTTTAGAAATGAAACTTGCAACCAAGGCCGGTCTCATCACCGCGCTCCTGGCATCGGCCTCGGTGCTGGCCATTCCCGCAAACGCTGCCGACCTCGGCAACTACGGTGGCTCAATCAAGGATGACTACGTCGCCCAGGCTCCGGCCGTCGGCCCGTGCTACGTCCGTGGTGACGTCGGCTTCTCTGGCTCGGGTAACCCGAGCGCCAAGTGGCCGGTTTCGAACGGCGTTGCCACCGACCGCAATAACAACAACGTCGTTGACTACGGCGAAATCGATTATCACTTCATCACCGACGCAGTGACCGAATCGTCGCTCGAAAATACTTGGCTCGTTGAAGGCGGCGTCGGCTGCGGTTCGGGCTCGCGCGGTTTCCGCGCCGAAATGATGTTTGGCGTCCACGGCGACCGCAAGTTTGACGGCCAGCCTGGCTACTTCGATCCCGGCCCTGATTTCGGCGATCCAATCAACGGACCGCATCCGGTCGTTGTCGATCCGATGCACACCAGCCTCAAATCCTATACCTTGATGTTCAATGGTTATAAGGACCTCGGCAACTACGGCGGTTTCACCCCGTACCTTGGCGCCGGCGTCGGCGTCGCCTACCACATCTTGGACGAAGTCTACTTCACCGATAACCCGAACCTCACCAACCGTATTGAAGGCAACCGCGATCTCGCCTTCGCCTGGTCGTTGATGGCCGGCGTTGGCTACCAGCTTTCGGCCAATACGGTTTTGGACGTCGGCTACCGATACATCGACATGGGCCGCATTGAATCGGGCCGTGTTGACAGCGCCGGCTTCGTCAATCCGAAGGTTGAACTCGACGATATCGACGCGCACGAATTCAAGGTCGGCTTGCGTTATCACTTCGGTGGCGGCGACTGCTGCGCCACCCAGCCGATGAAGTAAGCTCCGGCCACTTCGGCATCGAAAATGAAAAGGCCGGGGCGAACCCCGGCCTTTTTTGCGTTTTGGCTCCAATTGACGACCTGCGGCCATTTCGGCGCGGCTCGGCTCAACCAAGCTCGATATTCCCGATTGATCTTGAGGCCCTGGGGCTTATATACGTCTGGCTGCTCGACGGTTCGTGACGGGCCGGGGCAACACCTCAGAACGTTTGTCGAACACAAGAGCATTCAGCCGGACAGGCTGATTGCGGGCGTGGTGGAATTGGTAGACACGCCAGATTTAGGTTCTGGTGGCCTTGGCTGTGGGGGTTCGAGTCCCTCCGTCCGCACCATAATTGAATTGCAACCGGACCGGGTCAGCCCGGCTCCAGAGATATCGAAAGCACGCCGTATTATGCAGATCGTGGAATCGAGTTCGGACGGACTGAAGCGCACCCTTAAGGTGGTTGTCGGAGCAGCCGAAATCGGCACCCGTCTGACCGCCAAGTTGGGCGAAGTCAAAGACACCGTCCAGGTCAAAGGGTTCCGCAAGGGCAAGGTGCCGGTTGAGCATGTGCGAAAGCTTTACGGCAAGGCCCTGATGGGCGAAGTGCTGGATCAAACGATTCGCGACACCAGCTTGGCCGCTATTGCCGAGCGTAAGGAGCGCGCCGCTGCTCAGCCACAGATCGAATTGGCCGACCAGCATCACATCGATGATCTCATTAACGGCAAGACCGATCTGGCCTATGTGATGAACTTTGAAGTTCTGCCTGAAATCAAGATCGCAGATTTCAGCACACTGAAGCTTGAGAGGCTGGTGTGTGAGCCCGATGAAGCGAGCATCAATTCGGCCCTTGAGCAGCTCATTGAAAGCACAGTCACCTATAGTGCCGCGCCGGAACGTGCAGCGGCCAAGACCGGCGAACGTGTTACCATCGATTATCACGGCACAATTGACGGCCAAGATATTGAAGGCGGCAAGGGCGACGGTTTGAGCTTGGTTCTCGGCCAAGCCGGCTTTATTCCAGGCTTCGAAGATGGGTTGACTGGCGCCAAAGCCGGCGAAAATCACACCATAAACGCGCGTTTCCCAGACAATTATCCGGTCGAAGCGCTGGCGGGCAAAGACGCTGTGTTCCAGGTCAAAGTCCGCGGCGTCGAAGTGCCGGAACGTCCAGCTCTTGATGATGCGTTTGCGGCCAAACTTGGCGCTGAAAATCTTCCCAAGTTGAAAGAGCTGGTGTCGGCTGATTTGAGGCGCGATCTCGAAGGCACGTCGCGCGTCAAACTCAAGCGCGAACTGCTTGATGCGTTAGAAAAAGCCCACGACTTTGAATTGCCACCGACGCTTGTCGATCGCGAATTCAATGCCATTTGGGCTCAGTTGACTAAGTCGCTTGAAGGCCAAGGCAAGACGCTTACTGATGAAGGCAAGACCGAAGACGAGGCCAAGGCCGAGTATCGCAAGATTGCCGAGCGGCGCGTTCGCCTCGGGTTGGTGGTTGGCGAAATTGGCAACATCAACAAAGTCGAAGTCACGCAGGACGAATTGCGCCGGGCGCTGATTACGGAAGCACGCCGCTATCCGGGTCAGGAAAAGAACGTCTATGAGTTCTACGAAAAGACGCCGGGCGCCTTGCAGGAGCTGCGTGCACCCATCTTTGAAGATAAAGTTGTGGATCTAATCCTCGCCACCGCCAAGCCATCTGAACGAACGGTCAGCCGCGAAGACTTGATCAAGGCAGTTGAAGAGGCGACGCAAGCTGAATAAGCAAATACAGCGCGTTTTCAGACTGTTATCGACTTGTTGATCGGCGCCCCTTGCGTAAGGCAGGGGTGCAACCCATTTGCAGTCCACCTTAGACGTGGATGGCTGCGGCGAGGGGTTGCCTCCGGTAAGTCCGGGTGGTCATGTCGCTTTGAAACGACCAGATTCGCGGGGACCTCGCGGTTGGTCTTGCCAACGATCCAAACTCTCAGACGAATTCTAGGAGACATAAGCCGATGCGCGATCCCGTAGCGACTCTGACCAACACCTTCTGGCCAATGGTCGTCGAGCAGACGGCACGCGGCGAGCGCGGCTACGATCTGCCGTCCAGGCTTTTGAAAGAACGCATCATCTTTGTCACCGGTCCCGTGGAAGACCACATGGCGGCGTCTATTTGCATGCAGCTGTTGTTTCTGGAATCGGAAAATCCGAAAAAAGAAATATCGATGTACATCAATTCGCCGGGCGGCGTGGTGACCAGCGGCATGGCCATCTACGATACCATGCAGTTCGTGAAGCCGCAGATCGCTACGCTGTGCATCGGTCAAGCTGCTTCAATGGGGTCTTTGCTACTTTGTGCGGGCTCGAAAGATATGCGTTTTGCGCTGACTAACGCCCGCATCATGGTGCATCAGCCATCGGGTGGGTTCTCAGGTCAGGCCTCGGATATTGAACGGCACGCCGAAGACATCGTCAAAATGAAGCGCCGCCTGAACGAGATCTATGTCCATCACACCGGCAAAACCTATGAAGTGATTGACCGCACCCTCGATCGCGACCACTTTATGACTTCTGATCAGGCCAAGGACTTTGGCTTGATCGACAGGGTTCTCAACACCCGCGACGAGATCGAGATCAAGGCTGATAAGTCATAGGCGTTGCGTTTTGCCGCCCATACAACCAAAGGCTGTTGTTGTGATCTGCCCTACTGGGGCCTGGATCGGCGGCTAATAACATCATCGGGGTGAAAACCCCGGGTGTTTCGGGTTAGTTCTATTTGTTGAAGTGTTGCAGTGCAGCAAATCAGCAAAAATTGCAAATATCCGCGGCACCTTGGTTTGGCGTTTAATGCATTCTTGATCAGGTGGGCCGTAGCGTGCTCTGATTGAAGTTGTGTTGAGTGCTTCGCGGCGTGATTTGCCGTTTTTCCTCGACGTTTTCCGGTGCCGTGACAGTCCCAGTTGGACCCCGCGCTACCGAGTGAGATAGGCTGATGGCTCAAGAAAAAAACACCCTGTACTGCTCGTTCTGCGGCAAGAGTCAGCACGAGGTCCGCAAACTGATTGCCGGGCCAACCGTGTTCATCTGCGATGAATGCGTCGAGCTGTGCATGGACATCATCCGCGAGGAGAATAAAAACACCCTCGTCAAGTCCCGCGATGGCGTGCCAACTCCGCAAGAAATCTGCACGGTCCTCGATGGCTATGTCATCGGACAGTTCCATGCCAAGCGCGTGCTGTCAGTGGCAGTGCATAATCACTACAAGCGCCTCAACCACGCTGCCAAGAACAATGACGTCGAGTTGGCCAAGTCGAACATCTTGCTCGTTGGCCCGACCGGCTGCGGCAAGACTTTGCTGGCCCAGACCCTGGCCCGCATTCTCGACGTGCCCTTCACAATGGCAGATGCCACGACGTTGACCGAAGCTGGCTACGTCGGTGAAGACGTAGAAAATATCATTCTGAAGCTGTTGCAGAACGCCGATTACAACGTCGAGCGGGCGCAGCGCGGTATCGTCTACATCGATGAAATCGACAAGATCAGCCGCAAGTCTGACAACCCATCAATCACCCGCGACGTGTCGGGAGAAGGTGTGCAGCAGGCCCTTCTGAAGATCATGGAAGGCACCGTTGCCTCCGTGCCCCCGCAGGGTGGCCGCAAGCATCCGCAACAGGAATTCCTCCAGGTCGACACTTCGAATATCCTGTTCATTTGCGGTGGCGCATTTGCCGGCCTCGAAAAAATCATCTCGCGGCGTGGCAAGGGCACCTCGATTGGTTTTGGCGCCAAGGTCATGGGTCCGGATGAACGCCGGACTGGCGAAATCTTGCGCGAAGTTGAGCCGGAAGACTTGCTGAAGTTCGGTTTGATCCCCGAATTCATTGGCCGTTTGCCGGTCATCGCGACGCTTGAAGATCTCGATGAAACAGCCCTGGTGCAGATCCTGACTGAGCCTAAGAACGCGCTCGTCAAGCAGTATCAGCGCCTGTTTGAGATGGAAGATGTCAAGCTGACCATCACGACCGAAGCCCTGAAGTCGATTGCCCGCAAAGCCATTGAGCGCCGCACTGGTGCCCGCGGTCTGCGCTCGATCATGGAAGGTATCCTGCTCGACAGTATGTTTGATCTGCCCTCGCTCAAGGGTGCGGAAGAGATTGTCGTCGGTCCGGAAGTTGTTGATGGCGGCGCCAAGCCACTTCGCATTTATAGCGAACGGGCAGAAGAAAAAGGCTCGTCGGCCTGAGTTGAGGTGTTGCACAGGATTGTAGCGCCGCCTCTTGAATGGGCCTTAATCGGTTCCCACATCTACTGGCTGGCTGCTCGATCCAAATGCGCTCCGCGCACAGGGCCGGGTTCAGGTGCGCTCATAAAACTTTGAGGCGCCTGGCACGTAACATGTTTGCAGGTACTTGCCCCGGGCCACGGGGCGGTGCGCTGAGGAAGGACCAAGGTGTTCTATGAGCGATTTGACCCCGTCACGTGACAAAGGTGCCAAGGACTTGTTTCCGGTGCTGCCGTTGCGGGACATCGTCGTGTTTCCGCACATGATTGTGCCGCTCTTCGTCGGCCGCGAGAAATCAATTGCAGCGCTCGAGGAAGTGATGCGGGCCGACAAGCACATCTTGCTTGCCGCTCAGAAGAATGCTGGCGATGATGATCCGGCAACTGACGCGATCTATCGCGTGGGCACTCTGGCGTCTGTTCTCCAACTTCTGAAACTCCCCGATGGCACGGTCAAGGTTTTGGTCGAAGGTACGGCGCGCGCCAAAATCGTGCGCTACACGGCGAACGCCGACTATTTCGAAGCCGAAGTTGAGCGTGTGCCCGAAACCACTGGCGTGAAGGAAGAGATCGAAGCGCTGTCGCGCTCGGCCGTTTCCCAGTTCGAGAGCTATGTGAAGCTCAACAAAAAGATCTCGCCTGAGGTCTTGGGTACCATTACCCAAATCGAAGACTATTCGAAGCTCGCCGATACCATCGCCAGCCATTTGGCGATCAAGATCGCCGACAAACAAGACGTGCTTGAGACCAGTGTCGTGTCGGAGCGCCTTGAAAAAGTTTTCGGGTTGATGGAGAGCGAAATCTCCGTCCTCCAGGTCGAGCGTAAGATCCGTTCGCGCGTCAAGCGCCAAATGGAGAAGACGCAGCGCGAGTACTATCTCAACGAACAGATGAAGGCGATTCAGAAGGAACTCGGCGACAACGACGAGCGCGATGATATTGCCGAATTCGAAGAGAAGATCGAAAACGTCAAACTGACCAAGGAAGCCAAGGACAAGGCGCTGGCTGAGCTCAAGAAGCTCAAGCAGATGAGCCCGATGTCGGCTGAAGCAACGGTCGTTCGTAACTACCTTGACTGGCTGTTGTCTATTCCGTGGGGCATTAAGGGCAAGGTCAAGAAGGACCTCGACGAAGCCCAGTTGGTGCTCGACGCCGAACATTATGGTCTCGACAAGGTCAAGGAACGCATCCTTGAGTATTTGGCGGTCCAAGCACGCACCAACAAGCTCAAGGGGCCGATCTTGTGCCTCGTCGGTCCGCCAGGTGTTGGCAAGACCTCGCTTGGCAAGTCGATTGCCAATGCGACAGGCCGTGAGTTCGTGCGCATGTCGCTTGGTGGCGTACGTGACGAAGCGGAAATCCGCGGCCACCGCCGGACCTACATCGGTTCGATGCCCGGCAAGGTCATCCAGTCGATGAAGAAGGCCAAGCGCTCAAACCCGCTCTTCTTGCTCGATGAAATCGACAAGATGGGTCAGGACTTCCGTGGCGATCCCGCGGCGGCCTTGCTTGAAGTGTTGGATCCGGAACAGAACTCAACGTTCAACGATCACTATCTCGAGGTCGACTATGACCTTTCGAATGTGATGTTTGTGACGACGGCCAACACGCTCAACATTCCGCCGGCCCTGATGGACCGCATGGAGATCATCCGTCTCGCCGGTTACACCGAAGACGAGAAGGTCGAAATCGCCAAACGGCATTTGCTTGCGGAAACCAAGGCCAACCATGGCTTGGAAGTTGATGAATGGAGTGTCGACGACGGAGCCATTCTCGAAATCATCAGGCGTTACACGCGCGAAGCGGGTGTGCGTTCGCTTGAGCGTGAAATCTCCAAGTTGGCGCGCAAGGCCGTCAAGGAAATCCTGACCGGCAAGGCGTCCACAGTTCACATCACGGCTGACAACATCAAAGACTATCTCGGCGTTCCAAAGTTCCGTTATGGCGAAGCTGAACTCGAAGACCAAGTCGGCATCGTTACCGGCCTCGCATGGACCGAGGTCGGCGGCGAATTGCTGACCGTTGAAGGCGTATCGATGCCTGGTAAGGGCAAGATGACCGTCACCGGCAACTTGCGCGACGTGATGAAGGAAAGCATTCAGGCCGCCAACGCCTACGTGCGCTCGCGCTCAATCGACTTCGGTATCAAGCCATCGTTGTTTGAAACTCGCGACATCCACGTGCACGTGCCGGAAGGCGCTACTCCGAAGGATGGTCCGTCAGCAGGCGTTGCCATGGCGACGGCGATCATCTCGATCTTGACTGGCATTCCCGTCCGCAAGGATGTGGCGATGACGGGCGAGATCACGCTCCGTGGCCGTGTGCTGCCGATCGGCGGTCTCAAAGAAAAGCTGCTCGCGGCGTTGCGCGGCGGCATTAAGACGGTGTTGATCCCGGACGAAAACGTCAAGGATCTCGCGGACATTCCGGAAGAAGTGAAGAAAAAACTTGAACTGATTCCAGTGGCGCGCATGGACGATGTCGTTCGCGCCGCGTTGGTCCGGGTTCCCAAACCGATCACGATGGAAGAAGCAGAAGAGACTTTGCCGCCGAAGGATGACGCAGGTGGTACGCGAGTCGTCGCTCATTAAGTTGAGCCGCTGACGGCGGGCTGACAGGTGCCTAATGGCATCAGAGACAAACATAACGGCTCCGGGGCAAACTTGCTCTGGGGCCGTTCTCGTATGTGCTCAGATGTGTCAGAACAGCGCGGAATTGGCCCTGTTTACAGGGTATTTCAGACCTTTTGCCCCTTGACGGGATCGGAAATTCAGCGCCTTTTGCGGCCACTGTTGTGATCGAAGGTGCCGAAAGCAATCACTGAGCGTTGTCTCAGATGGAACACCGGCAACGATCGTCAGACACGCAACATCCAAAGCTCGCTGCGCTGTTCTTCGGCGCCGCCATACCCGGCCAGAACAAGGACTAACATCATGAGCAAAAAAGATCTGATTGACGCGGTCGCAAAAGACTGTGAGCTGACCAAAGAAAAGGCAACCGTTGCCGTCGACGCCATGCTTGATCATATCAAGCGCTCTATGAAAGATGGCTCGGAAGTTCGCATTCCGGATTTTGGCACGTTCAAGGTTGCCAAGCGCAAGGCTCGCGATGGCCGCAATCCTGCAACCGGCGCAACTATCAAAATTCCAGCTTCGACGGTTCCGAAGTTTTCGCCTGCTAAAGGTTTGAAGGATTTGTTGAACTGAAGTGAGTGAGGTAGTGAGGTAGTGAGTAGTGAGTTGCGCTCAGTTCAACTCACTACTCACTACCTCACTATTCACTATCTTCCGGGAGGTTAGCTCAGCGGTAGAGCGCTTCGTTTACACCGAAGATGTCGGGGGTTCGATCCCCTCACCTCCCACCATATTGCCGCTCACGGACGCTGATCCTCGCGTTCCGCTCGGGCGTCCTCCGCGAGGGCGGCGCTCGCGCCGTCGCCCGGTCGGGCTCTGGGACCTGCGGTCCGAAAGCAAAAGAGCCCGTCAGTCCCAAGTCGTTTTGAACTTTCTGAAAAATTTACTTGAGCATCAGGGTCGAAGCACCAACCCTTGCCTGCCTACTGCCTACTGCCTACTGCCTACTGCCTACTGCTGTTTTCATCCGATGGAGCGACAGACC
>JANNFX010000001.1:0-1638 GCA_031380225.1 Hyphomicrobium sp. | reverse complement strand
CTGGCAAATCCAGCCCCCCTGCGAAGCGGGTCCCTCCTCAGCAAAAGGCTTCGGGAGCTGCGAGTTCCTTCCTAAACAAACTGCCTTGGCTCCGCTCAGCCTACAACCAGTCCCAGGGCAGGCCGCCAAAGGTGGTGCCGGATCTCAACTTCGAAGTGTCCTCCAGCACGATCCTGAAAAAATGACGGCACCGGCTTCATCCCGAAAAGTGCATGCTCTTGTACTTGGCCAATCCAACGTCTCCAATCACGGCGAGGGATTGATGTCCTGTGACTGGGGCAGTTGCTATTTTCAGGGCTCACGAAAGCCGCTTGCTGATCCCATCCCGGGCGGCAGTGGCGAGGAGGGCAGCGTGTGGACCCGCGTTGCACCTCTCGTGCGAGCGGCAGGAACAGTCTCTGATTTCGCCGTAACGGTGTTGGCTCAAGGCGGCACGTCGGCAGCACAATGGGCGCCCGGTGGATCGTGCTTCAAAACTCTGGAAGCAGCGACGCCAAAAATAGAGTCTTGCGGTCAGCCGGTTACGCACATTGTCTACCATCAAGGCGAACGCGACACGTTTCTCGGCACGAATGAAGCCGATTACCTCAAATCCTTCGAAGGTCTCCATGACTATTTAGTATCAAATTGGCCCGGCATTCCGATCTATGTGTGCACGGTCTCGCACCGGATGGGCGCCACGAGCGAAGCCGTGCGCCGGGCCCAACAGCACATGCAAACCACATTTGCCGGATGCAGTGCCGGTCCAGATACCGATAAATTGGGTCCCGAATTGCGCCGCGATAACACGCACTTCAGCGCGGCAGGCCTCGAAGAATTCGCAAAGGAAATGGCCAAAATATTCGTTTGATGCAGACATTGGCGGAATATTGCGGATGGTGATACCGCTACGGTTGGAACTCTAATCATGGGCCGGGACGGGCATGCTCGAAGCACATCCAACTGCACAAATTTCAGCGCTGGCTGACATCGAAACTTCAGCACGTGGCACCGTAGTCCGTGTTGGCGCGGGTTCGATGATTGACGCCTTTGTCAAAGTCAAAATGGCAGGTGGCGGCGGGGGCATTGATATCGGCGAGCGCTGTTTCATCAATTCGGGCTGCGTTCTTTATACCGGCAACGGCATTCGCATGGGCAACGACTGTCTGATTGCTGCGAACTGTACATTCGCTCCTGTCAATCATGCCTACCAACGCCGGGACATGACGGTCCGCGAGCAACGCTTCGGACCGAGCAAAGGCGGCATTGTTCTCGAAGACGACGTCTGGATCGGCGCCAACTGTGTCATCCTTGATGGTGCCTACATTGAGCGTGGTGCGGTCATTGGCGCATCGGCGGTTGTGCGGGGCCGTATCGCGTCTTACGGCATTTACTCTGGCAATCCGCTGATTAAGCGCGGTGAGCGCCAGTGAGCGACGCCTTCACGATCATTGGCGCGCGAGGCTTTATCGGCCGCACGTTGGCCGCACATTTGAGCGCCGGGGGACATCGCGTCAACGCCCTTGACAGGTGGCCGGTAGAACATACGAGCGAACTCGGCCACGTCATCGATTGCGGCGGACTAACAGCTGACTTTCGATCACGGCGCCAAGACGTGTTCCACGCTCATGCTGGCCGCATTGATACGTTTTTGAAACA
>JANNFX010000248.1:0-23653 GCA_031380225.1 Hyphomicrobium sp. | reverse complement strand
CGGAACAAGCGGTGCCGACGTCGATTGGCTGCACTTCTACCGCACAAGTGCGGTCGCCGACATCATCTACGTCGCGCTCGCATCCGGTATCGCCACGGTAACTGGCGACGGTTCGACCATCGCCAACATAGAAAACTTTGATTTCCGCTCTGGGTCTGGCAACGACATCATTACCACGCTCAATTTCAATGACGAGATTCGCGGCGGCGACGGTAACGACATAATCTCAGGCGCGGGCGGTATCGACACACTATACGGCGAGGCCGGGGACGACACCCTCTACGGCGACGGTGGCGGCTACGGCGGCTTCGTCGGCTCCTATCTCTTCGGCGGCACCGGCAACGATACGATCAACATTGGGGGCGGCATCACAGCCATATACTCGGCCCGGGGCGGCGATGGCAACGACACGATCAACGTGACCAGCACGGGCTACGCCCAAATCTACGGCGACGACCTCAACGGCCTCGACGTGGAGATCACCGCCCCCGGCGATGATATCATCGATCTCACCGGCGCCGGCACCAACACAGGCTTTTTCATCTCCGTCTTCGCTGGCGCCGGCAACGATACCGTCACCGGCAGCGGCGGTCTCGACATGCTCTATGGCGATTATGGTGATGACACCTTGAACGGCGGGGCCGGCGACGACCTGCTCGTCGGCAACGAAGGCGCTGACATCATGATCGGCGGCGATGGCAATGACGAATATTTCGTTGAAGACGTTACAGATGCCGTTTCCGAAACCAATGCTACACAAGCGGTTGGCGGTATTGATCTCGTCAGAACCACGCTCAATAGTTTCACACTCGGCGCTAACTTTGAGAATCTAACCTACATTGGCACCGGCGAATTCACCGGCACCGGTAACGGACTTGCCAACATCATTACCGGCGGCGACGGCTCCAATACCCTGAGCGGCCTGGGCGGCGACGACGTTCTGATCGGCGGCGCGCTATCTGATGACCTGTCGGGCGGCCTTGGCAACGACCGGCTGATTGGCGGGGTTGGCGTGGACACAATGAAAGGCGGCGCTGGCAACGATCTCTATTACGTCGATGACGCAGCCGACGTCACCGATGAAACCGGCGGCAGCGGTGTCGATCTCGTCCGCACTGCTCTCGCAAGCTACACTCTCGCGCCCGCAGGCGTAGAAAACCTCGAATACATCGGCGCTGGATCCTTCACTGGCACCGGCAATACGTTGGGCAATCAGATCACCGGCGGCGCACAAGCCGACACGCTCTATGGTCTTGACGGCAACGACGCACTGTTTGGCGCCGGCGGCGGAGATTTCTTGTTCGGCGGTCTCGGCGGCGACCGGCTCAATGGCGGCGCTGGCGCTGACACCATGAAGGGCGGCAGCGGCAATGACGTCTATGTCATAGATACCGCTCTGGATGTCATCGACGAGAGCGTGAGTGCAGGCGGCAGTGGCATTGACAGCGTCGAAATCACCAGCGCATCCATTACCAGCTATACGTTGGCGGCAACCCTCGAAAACCTGATTTACCTCAGCACCGGCAGCATCACCGCCACTGGCAATTCACTTGCCAACGTCCTCACCGGCGGCTCAAAGGGTGACACGTTGAACGGCGGCGGCGGTGCAGACTCTTTGACCGGCGGCGGCGGCAACGACACCTTGAACGGCGGCGCGGGCAACGACCGCTTCGTATTCTCCGCCGGCTTCGGCGACGACACGGTGAAGAGCTTCGGTGATGGGACTAGCAACCAAGACGTGCTCGCTTACAGCAAGGCTCACTATGCCAGCTTCGCCGCCGTGCAGGCCCACATGGTCCAAGCCGGCAGCGATGTTGTCATCACGTCCGGCGCGAACACTGTCACCATAGAAAACGTCATCCTCGCCAACCTTGGATCGGATGATTTCAGGTACTTTTGAACTTGCAGCGCGCAGATCGCGACAGGAAATTCGGCTTAGTTATTCCGCCGCGACGCGCTGCTTCGGTTGCACCTCGGCTGTGTAGTCGTTGAGCATGGCTTCGCAGATGCGTCCGGGCTGGAACTGATGCAGGCCGATCTCGCGCACTGGCGTCACTTCTGCTGCCGTGCCCACGATAAAGCATTCCTGAAATGAACTGAGTTCTTCCGGCATGATCGTGCGCTCATGCACGGCGATCCCGCTGCGCTTGGCGAGTTCAATCACGGTTTGGCGCGTGATGCCGTCCAAGAAGCAGTCTGGGGTTGGCGTGTGGAGCGCGCCGTCTTTGATGAAGAACATATTTGCGCCAGTGCATTCGGCAACGTGGCCGCGATAATCGAGCATCATCGCATCGGCATATCCGGCGCGTTCGGCGCGGTGCTTTTCAATGGTGCAGATCATATACAGTCCCGTGGCCTTAGCCTTAGACGGGATCGTCAACGGATCGGGGCGGCGATAGTGCGCTAAGCCAACGCGAATGCCCCGCAAGCGCTCGGCCTTATCGAAGTAAGAGCCCCAATTCCAGGCCGCAATAGCAAGATGAATTTTGCTGTGCTGGGCTGAGACGCCCATTTGCTCACTGCCACGCCAGGCAATCGGGCGAACGTAGCCCTCGGTCAAATTGTTGGCCTTAAGAGTTTCGTTGCAGGCAGCGTCAATCTGGTCAACGCTGTACGGAATTTCGAAATCGAGCATGCCAGCGGAGGCAATCAGCCGCTCGGTATGTTCGCGCAGTTTGAAAATCGTTCCGCCGTAAGAGCGCTCACCCTCGAACACGGCGCTGGCATAGTGCAGCGCATGGGTTAGAATATGAACGTTGGCGTCGCGCCAAGGCACTAAGCGGCCATCAAACCATATCGAGCCATCACGATCATGATACGGGGGGGCAGTCAGCGCCATCCAATGTTCCTTTTCGAAGCAGTGCCGCGAGTTCAGCCGCAAGCCCGCGCGCTTGAGCACAACCGTCTGGAGCGTGCCAGTTAACGGAGCTCCGTTTAACCATCACGCCAGGGTGCGAATTGACTTGCAACGCCTAACAATCGTCTCCAAATATGTCAACATGACTGACATAACCCGCACAAACGTGCTCGAGCCTTCCCTCCCGTCTGCAGTTTCGCTGGATGGTCTTGGCGGCACGCATCCGAGCCGAGAGCAGCTTTTGGCCTGTGTCGAATTGCTGTTTTTCGCCTATCGCGACTTCACTGGCGACCCCGACGCGGTGCTTGAAAAATATGGATTTGGCCGCGCTCACCATCGCGTTCTGCATTTTGTCGAGCGCAATCCGGGTTTGAGAGTCGCAAGCTTGCTCGACATTTTGAAGATCACCAAGCAAAGTCTGGCCCGGGTCTTGAAAGAGCTCGTTGACCAGGAATTCATCACCCAGAAGACGGGCCCCGAGGACCGGCGCGAGCGGCGTCTCTATGCCACCCAAAAAGGTTCGAAGCTCGCCGAAAAATTGACGGACCTGCAGATTAAACGCATTGCAAGCGCACTTGAAAGGGCTGGTCCCAGCAGCCAACAGACATTGGCACAGGTTCTGCTCGGTATGATTGGAGAGACGGACCGCTCTCAAGTCGCCGCGATGATAGAAAACGGACTTGGCAAAGGGACGCCACGATGACCCGGGCCGCACCACTGCCGGACGATGCTCCGCACATTCTGGTCGTCGATGATGACCAGAAGATCCGCGAACTCATGGCCCGCTATTTGATCGAAAATGGCTTCCGCGTTACAACGGCCGCTGATGCCGCCACCGCGCGTGCGGCCCAGCGCGGCTTGTCGTTTGATCTTGTCTTGCTCGACGTCATGATGCCAGGCGAGAGCGGCCTCGACTTTCTCAAATACCTCAAGAGCACGAGTAAGATCCCGGTCTGCATGATTACCGCACGCTCTGATGCAGATCAGCGCATTGAAGGGCTTGAATTCGGCGCCGACGATTATTTGCCGAAACCTTTCGAGCCGCGCGAACTGCTATTGCGCATCAAGAACATCCTGCGCCGCGGCCAACCCAACTCCGGACCGGCTGATGAAATCCGCATGGGGCAACTTGTGTTCCACGTCGCTCGCGGTGAACTGAAGCGCGACGACGAAAGCATCAAACTCACTGAGCGTGAGCGCGAGTTGTTGCGTTTGTTCGCCCAGCGCCGCGGCATGCCGGTTCAACGCCATGAATTGTCCAACGACGATCAAACCGGCAACGAGCGCGCCATTGACGTGCAGATCAACAGATTGCGACGTAAAATCGAAACTGACCCCGCCAACCCGGTCTACCTGCAGACAGTCCGCGGCAAGGGCTACATCCTCTACACTGACTAAGCCATGAGTTGACCAGAGCGAGACGGTTCTGACAGAGTTGCGCGACAGACTTGACGACTTACGCCAGGGTATTTCGCCGGTGTTGGCCAAAGCCATGGACCGCCTTCGCGCGGCCGGAACGTCGCTAGGGCCATTACGTGCCTGGGGCAGCCGGGCTTGGGAGTGGTTAGCTCCGATCGGCTCGGAACTCATTCCCAAAGGCCTCTACGCACGCGCCTTGATTATCATTATCGCGCCAATCGTCGTGCTAGAAGCCGTGGTTGCATTCGTGTTCATGGAGCGGCACTGGCAAAGCGTGACCCGCCGGTTGTCGGAGACGACTGCACGCGATATCGCAGCATTGATCGAAATGTATGAGGTCAACCCCAAGGACGATGATCGCCAGCAGATCATTGATCTTGCGCGCCAGCGTTTACTAATTTCAATGCAGGTTCTGCCGCTGCGCGACCTGCCCGCTCCAAAGCCGCGGCCGTTTTTCGATCTCCTGGATCGCGCCTTATCGGAAGAACTTTCAAAGCAGATCCAACGCCCGTTTTGGATCGATACCACGGGGCGGCCCGAATACGTCGAAATCCGGGTCCTCCATGATACAGCGGAGTTGATTTTCGTGGCCCGCCGCAGCCAGACTTATGCTTCGAACTCCCACATATTTCTGATCTGGATGATTGGATCGTCGGTCATTTTGCTGACGGTGGCCGTCCTATTCCTGCGCAATCAGATCCGGCCGATTTTGCGCCTCGCCGAAGCGGCTGACGAGTTTGGCAAGGGTAGACCAATACCCGATGACTTCCGCCCGCGCGGCGCCCGCGAGGTCAGGCAGGCCGCGCTGGCATTTCTAGAAATGCGTGATCGCATCAAAACCCATGTTGACCAGCGCACTACCATGCTCGCCGGCGTCAGCCACGACTTGCGGACAGTGTTAACGCGCTTCAAACTTGAGTTGGCCCTGCTCGGAGACGACGCCGAGATCAACTCGTTGCGCTCCGACGTCAACGAAATGCAACATATGCTTGAAGACTACCTCGCCTTCGCCCGCGGCGACGGCGGTGAAGAAGCGAAGCCCGAGGTGCTTGGCAAGCTTCTGGAAGAAATCCATCATGAGACGCAAATATACGGAAGCGGCGTCGAACTGAAAATGCGCAAAGGCTTGGAAACCATGACGGTGCCGTTGAAGCGCAAGGCGCTCAAACGAGCTGTCACCAACCTGGTTACAAACGCCATGCGGTTCGGAGACAAAGTCGTTGTGCGGGCCGCTCGCGAAGGCGAATGGCTGCGCATTGAGGTTGATGACGATGGCCCCGGCATTCCGGTCGATGAACGTGAGAATGTCTTCCGGCCATTCTATCGTATTGATGGCGCCCGCAACCAGGATGGCGGCAACTCGGGACTTGGACTGGCCATCGCCCGCGACATCGCCCGCAGCCATGGAGGTCATGTTACGCTCGGCGAAAGTTCGATGGGCGGGCTGCGCGCTGTTATTTCACTGCCAATCTGAGAAGGTCCAAACATGGGTAAATCGGGTAAGAATAAAAAGGCAGCCAAAGCCGCAGAAGCTGCGCCAGAGCCAGCTCCTGATACGACGCAGTCAGCTTCATCTGCACCGGCAATCGCGCCGCCCAAGGCTGGCATCTCGAAGGCCTATCCAGACTTCGATCTCGACAACCCCACCTTTCCCGACGCGATCAAAGCCAAGGCGCTGGCATCCGGTGGCTTTCCATACGACGACAAGATCAAGGGCAAGGACTACGATGAGGCCTTGCTCGCCTTGCAGCTCGAAATGCTGAAACTGCAGTCGCACATTGAAGCCTCCGGTCTGCGCATGGTGGCACTGTTTGAAGGCCGTGATGCGTCTGGCAAAGGTGGTTGCATTCAACGCGTCCTCGAACGCGTGAACCCACGCCACGCCCGTTCGGTCGCGCTCACCAAGCCAACCGAAGCCGAACGCAGCCAATGGTATTTCCAACGCTACGTGGCGCACTTGCCCTCAGCTGGCGACATGGTTTTGTTTGATCGGTCTTGGTACAATCGCGCCGGCGTTGAGCGCGTGATGGGCTTTTGTAAGCCTGAGCAAACAGATAACTTTCTCCGGGATGCTCCGGATCTCGAAAAACTTTTGGTCCGCGACGGCATCCATTTTTTCAAGTTCTATTTGACCATAGGCCACGAGATGCAACTGAAGCGCTTCCATGAGCGCCGCCATGATCCATTCAAAATGTGGAAAATTACGCCGGTTGATCTAGCCGCAATCGGCAAGTGGGACGATTACACCGAAGCCGAAACAAAGATGTTCAAGGAAACCCACACCAAGTCTGCGCCATGGACAGTAGTCCATGCCAACGACCAAAAGCGATCCCGCCTCGAAGTATTGCGCGTGATCCTGTCGTCACTCGACTATGAGGGCAAGAACGAAAAGGCCGTCGGCAATCCAGATCCCAAACTCTCGGGCAGCCCCGGCGACATCCTGGGCTGACGCGCAAGCTAGAGCCCTTCCGGCGCGAACAGAACTGGTTCCATTGGGGCCGGAAGGGTTCTAAGGCGCAGTAAACGAACTTAGCTAAGCAGTAACGCGACGCTCCTCGCGCGTGGTCGAATAGTAAAGCACCGCAAGAAGCAAGGCCAAAGTCGCTAGCGAGGCATAGTCGCGTGGCAAGTTAAGACCGCCCGAAGCGAGAGGTTTGGTCAGAAAATCGCCAAAAGTCGCGCCGAATGGCCGGGTAAACACAAACGCGATCCAGAACAAGGCCACGTCATTGACGGCGCGGAAGTAATGCAATGCTCCAACGATGGCGATAACAGCCGCGGTAACCAGTGCGCCTTGAATGAACGTCAAACCGGCATTGTCGACCAGGAAATCGCCAAACGCGGTTCCGAGACTGTTTGAAAACAAGACTGCGAGCCAGAACATGAGTTCTGAATCTTTTCTAACCATCGGATAAACGCGGAGATCTCCCGTCTTCTGATACCAAAGGGCAAGCGTAAGCAGCAATCCGGCTGCTAAAATCACAGACCCCGCTATGTAACCAAGGCCGAGCGAGCGATCCATGAAGTCGGAAATTTCGGTTCCGGCCGTGGTGGTAGCAATAATGGCAGTCCAGAACAGCAGTGGATGGTAAGTCTTGCTGCCAATCTGAGCGGCTAGGATGCAAACCAAAATAGCGAATGTGATCGCCAAGCTCACATAGTATCCGAGATTGAGAGTCATCGACAGATAGTCGCCCGCAGTTTCGCCGAGCGTTGTCGCCAAAATTTTCATGACCCAGAAAGCAAGCGTGACTTTGGCCACTTTGGAGATCATGTCACCGTCACCGGCAACCGCACTGGGGCTCATCACTCACACTTCCTTATTAATCGATGAAATTGACTTAGGGCACCGGACAAGCGATGGTCAAACTATTCAACCAAGATAGAAGAGTCTTCGCCCATTTGCCGCAATGCCTGACCTCGCGAGATCACACCGCCACATTTCCGCACAAGGCGGAAATGTGGCCGGAGAAAGTGTCGAAGAATGGGAAGAGCGTGAGGTCAATAATTTAACTACACGAAACGCCAGTGCCTTTGAGACCGCAGTAACCATGCGGCACCTTGATCAAGTACTGCTGATGATTGGCCTCGGCAAAATACACATCAGGCTCGCGTGATATTTCGGTCGTGATGGGGTTGAATCCTTGTGCACGCAATCGCGCTTCGTAGTCATTGCGCGATGCCAACGCCTCACTCAATTGCGCGTCTGTCGAACAGTAGATCGCCGACCGGTACTGCGTGCCGTTATCGTTGCCCTGGCGCATCCCCTGCGTTGGATCATGGCTTTCCCAGAACGTGCGAAGTAAATCGCGGAACGGCAGCGTCTTCGGATCGAACGCCACCAGCACCAGTTCGGTGTGGCCAGTTTTGCCGGTGCAGACCTCTTCATAGGTCGGGTTTTGCGTATAGCCTCCCCCATAACCAACCGCAGTAATCCAGATACCGCTGCCGAGTTCCCAGAACTTGCGTTCTGCGCCCCAGAAACAGCCCATGCCGAACCAAACCGTTTCGATGCCATCCGGATAGGGGCCTTTCAGCTGCCGGCCAAAGATCTCATGCTCAGCGGCAGTCGGAATGGCCTCTGCGCGACCGGTAAGGGCCAAACTTTCGGACGGCATTTCTGCCTTCTTACGCAACATAAACATGGGGTAGCTCCTTCACAGCACAACCTAACATACCATCAATACGTAGGAATTGGCTTTCAGTGCCAAGCCCCTCTTCACGATTTCGGGAGCAGGGTGTAGGCTGATGTCAACGTTACGAGTTTTCGGAGACGAACGATGACAGACACCGCCGCGGCACCTGCAGCTACTGCTGATACGGCGCCCGCCGCGCCTCCGCCGATGCCCGGCGACGACGGACGCACCTATTACAGCGCCGGTGGCGGGCGAAAAACCGTATTGTCATTCTTATTCCTCCTGCTGCTGCCATTCTTCATAAGCTTGCCAGGCATGTTCTGGATGCGCTGGACAAATGGCTTGATGAGCGACAATTTCGGCTTTCTGGTCATGGCAGCGGCATTTGCCGGCTTGATGTTGTTTGTTTTGATCGAATTGATGCGATCGCTGCGGCTCAGAATTGATTTGCAGCCCCAGTCCGTCAAAATGAACCTGCCCTTAAGCCGCGGACCGACGCCGAAGCTGCGCTACAAGGCCTATGACATTCCCTATGACCAGATTCACACGGTTGAAACGCGGCGCGAAATCTACGGCGGCTCGCTGGCGCCGGTGTTGCTCAAAGGTGCCCGCATCATCACCAAAGACGGCGCCACAATCCCGCTCGGCTACGTCAGCGACGCGAACGTTGATCCCTCGTTCCCCTATCCGGACATCGCCAAGAAAATCGCTTTTCGCGCGCGGCTTCCGTTGATCGATCGCGGCAATGTCCGCCGCTCAGTTCACCGCAAACTTTTTGGCATCAAGACCGCTGATGCCGAATCCGTATCCGACATCGTTGATGAGGCCCAGATCGCCGACCTCAATCGTAATCATCGCAATGTGGTGCTGGCCATGATCGTCGGTATGGTCGGCTTGATCGCGATTGGGATTATAGACGATATGTCTGAGGAACGGCTGTCATTCCGGCCCGAAGCCACATTGAGCGATAACGCAGCGCCTTCGAAACTTGAAACGCCAAAGAAAGATCCGCCGCCTAAGAAGAAGACCAATTGAAAATTGCAGAGTAGACCGTTTTGCTAATTTGCAAAAATCTTGATACGGCGGCGGCGGCGGCCAAGGTAACCGAATAGAAGCGCCAAAACACTCAACACGGCGAACGTCGAAAATCCTAAAAATGGCTCGATAACGGCGTCCCAAAGAAAGCCAACCGGAGTTTCGGTGACAGCGCGCTTCGCGCCTTCAAGAGATGCCGGGATCAGCATTTTCCAATGCTCAGCCAAAGAGGTAGCATGGAACGGCTGCTGGCCGTTGAGGGCCGGTGTTGCGTCGGTCGCCAACGCCACCATGGCGATCAAGAGCAACAGCGCGGCCAGAAATCGGAACAGCATCGGTTGTCGTCCACAACAACGGTCAAAGCGGCCAATTTAGCCGGCGTTGGTCGTCACCGCTACCCAGGCCGGATCATCTTGAGCCCGGCGCTCGAACGTCAGGAAGTCATAGTATCCGCAGCGCTTGGTGCCCGGGAATGAGCGGCAGACCGCTGGCCGTGCTTTGTAAACAGTGCAACAGCGCTTTTCGGTGTCGAAGAAACGGCAAATTTTGCCGAAATGCTGATCCTTCTTGCGGCGCATGGCATAGGTCACGCCATGTTCCTTTTTGGTAAATTTGGTGCGGGCAACGTCAAACGACATATCATGATGCTTAGCGAGCCGTTGGACGTCGCTCTTGGTCAACTGGATAACCGGATAAGAGCAGCAGTATCCTGGGCATTTAAGGCAATTGTACACTTGGAATGGCCTGTCTTGACTGGTGAGCCTATCGGCGTTAGCCGGTCCAACAGACATGCACGCCCAAACATGCAACTGCAACGGGGTGAGGCAGTTCGGCAGATGGCGTTCCCCTGACTTCGAAGCCCTAAACTCAGCATCCGGAATCAACGTGGCTCGGCCGCCACACTTTTTCCGCTATGGTCACCTCTGGTCTATCTTGGGTTTAGCGCGCAAACGGCGGGGTTGGGGAACATGGCGGAACAGGCACCGCAGGTGGCGCTGGACGGCGAGACCCCAGTCAACCCTTACAGCTTGCTCGAAGCGGTCAATCACTCGTCAGATACGGCGCATACGGCTTGGCTGATCTTTCTGTCGATCATGGCTTATCTGATGATCGCGGTTGCTGGTGTGACACACAAAGACCTGTTGCTAGAGACGCCCGTGCTGTTGCCGGTACTGCAAGTCAAAATCCAACTGACACAATTCTTCCAGTTTGCAACGGTGGTGCTGGTGCTGATCCATTTGGGTCTGGTGTCGCAACTCGTACTCCTCGCAAAAGAAACTCTGGAATTCGACAGCGCCGTCAGGTTGCTCGAAGTCTCGGGCCAGCGCACGCATCCACTCCGGCTTGAATTAAACAATTTTTTTTTCGTGCAGGCCATCGGCGGGCCGCAACGCAGCAAAGTCATGAGCGGATTTTTGCACGGCATGTCGTGGCTGACACTAGTGGTATTGCCGGTCGTCCTATTGCTCTATGTCCAGGTTGTATTTTTGCCCTACCACAACATCGGCATTACTTGGACTCACCGGCTGGCACTATTGGTCGACATTGCGATGCTGATCGCGATTGGCATTTTCCTGATGCAGGCCGAGACCTCGTTTGTAAAAGCCTTCATGCGCACAACGACTGCAAATCCAGTCAGTTTCGGCGCGACGACGCTGGTGCTGTTTCTAGTGGCGCTGTTCTCGTTCTTTGTCGCCACGATTCCTGGTGAAGCCCTCGATCGCGCGACACAAACCATGCTCGGCACGCGCCCCGGAGACAAACTCGGGCAACGCTACGAAGGTGGCTTTGCCGTTCCTGGATTAACCGCGCGCACGGATGGCAGCTTGTTCGGCATTTTCCGTCGCAACATTGTCGTGACCGATACTGACCTTGTCATAGATAAGGATCAGACTCCGGGCGAGCCGAGTTTATCTTTGCGCGGCCGGGATCTTCGCTTTGCGAAGCTTGACCGGTCTGATTTGCATTATGCCGATCTGACCGGCGCCAATATCAATTCCGCGAGCTTTTCCGGTACAGATCTGTCAGGCGCCTGGCTGCAATGTGCTGACATTAACGAGCTTCTGAAAACAGACGATCGCCGCTTGGCGCGCTGCACCTCGGCTCGCAATACAGATTTTTCGCGGGCCAAGCTTGATGGCGCCCATATGAGCGGCATTGACTTGTCTTCGGCCAAACTTGAGGACGCGCGCCTCGAGGCCGCCGAATTGAGTTACGCTCAAGTGACCGGCGCCGACTTCTCGTCAGCCCATCTCGACAAGGCCGATCTGACCGGAGGAATATCTGCTCAAGGCACTCAGTTTATAATTGCCTCCATGCAAGGTGCTGACTTAACCGGCGCACAACTGCAGGGCGCGGACTTCTCATCTGCAAATCTACAGGGAGCACTTCTGAATTACGCTCATCTGCAGGGCGCAATTTTGAAGGACGCGACCTTGGATGCAGCTGGCTTCCATCAGGCCCACCTTGAGGGCGCGTCCTTGTCCGGCACTGCTGTGACTGGGGCCGATTTTAGCGGCGCCTATATTTGGATGACATCGCCGCCGGCCGACGAAGGCGGAGCGGTGACTGACTATTCCGATCTCATCATCAAGACACCTGAAGAGGGGACAATTGGCGGGCTCACGAGTGCAACAAAAAGCATCAGCAACGAACGGACACGCATTGCGGTCGCAAGCGCACTGACCTCGCTCAGTGACGCTAACAAGCGATTGGCTTGGGCAGGAACCGATGATTTTAAGCGCTGGACAAATGCAGGTGCTGTGCGCGGCCTCGTTGCGCCCGATCAGGCCAAGGCTCAGCTTTCGGACTATCTCACCAAATTGATGTGCCGCCCGCGCTGGAGCAATGGCGCTATTGCGACCGGGGTTGCGCGCCGCGCTCAAACCCCTCAATTCCGTGGCGATGTTACTGCCATTTTTGAGCGCCTTAAAGACCCCGAATGCCCGGCCTCCAAAACCGTTCTGCCGCGCGCATTCCAAGACTTGTCCTCTGCGGCCGACGTCACCCGCATCGGCGGGTAAGGCCGAATTCTGGCTGAGCCAGTTTAGTCCGCCGCTTTGCTCTTAACTTATCGTCAGAAGCAACCCTGGTATTGTCTGTATTTGAAACCACATTCGTGGATCAGTCATCGGCAAACCTGGGTTCATGCTGCAAAACGCGCGAAAATGGACTTTAACCGCCTGGCATTTGGCGCGACCCGGCGTAACGGCCATGGTCGAGGTGGCTTGGTTGATTGCCAAAGCCCTGTGGTCAGCCGTCCGTCCCGTCGTCTCGGTCCTGCTTCAGGTTGCAGCAGCGCTTATTCTGATTTTCGAGGAATGGGGCTGGAAACCCTTGGCCGAGGCTATGGCCAGTTTGGCCCGCTTCCGGCCGTGGGCCATGCTCGAGACTTGGATCGCCAGCCTGCCGCCCTATGGCGCACTCCTCGTGTTTGCGCTGCCGACGACGATCCTGCTGCCTTTGAAGTTCTTTTCGATCTGGCTGTTGGCTCATAGCTATTTCTTAACCGCTGGCGCGCTCTTCATCGCCGCCAAGATTGCCTCGACCGCACTCATCGCCCGCATCTTCCTGTTAACCCGGCCGGCGCTCATGCAGATCGGCTGGTTTGCACGGGCCTATAACAAGTTCGTGCCGTGGAAGGACGCGCTGTTCGCCCGTATCCGTGCCAGCTACTCATGGCGCTATGGGCGCATGCTCAAGACCACCGTCGCTCATGAAATCAAGCAAGCGTTGGCACGCTGGAAACCCTGGCTTCGCGATTTCAGCGCCGAATGGAAGCCGCGTCTCATTGAACTATCTCACCTGGCAAGAGTCCGCGCGCGCACCCTTTGGCAAACTCTGCGCCCACGCCTCTCTCTCGACATTGCGCGCTGGCGCCAGAGTGCGCGCAGGACTTGGCAACGCTTAATCGGGATTGGCTGATCGCACTGACAGTGCTCGATCAGCACGGCAACTGCATCAGACCGCGACCTGAGCGCCAACTTCCACGACGCGATCAATTGGAATCTGGAAATAGGTTGTCGCATCTTCGGCACTGCGGGCGAGAGCGATGAACAAGGCGCCTTGCCATCGCGGCATTTCCGATTTTGAAGACGCTCTCAGCGACCGTCGCGACAAGAAGAACGACGTCGCGCCAATATCGATATTGAGATCTCTGCGACGGCAGTGATCAAGAATTTTGGGGATAGACGGCGTTTCCATGAAACCATAGTGGGCCACGACTTTGATAAAGCGCTCGTTGGTACGGTCGATTTCAACACGCTCATGCCGCGGCACTCTCGGTTCGTCGCGGGTACTGATTGACAGCACGACATTGCGTTCGTGCAGAACGCGATTGTGTTTGAGGTTGTGCATCAATGCTGTCGGAGCCGCATTGACATCACCGGATAGAAAAACTGCCGTTCCTGGCACCCGGACCGGTGGCTTAGATTCAAGTTTTCGCACCAGCCATTCGAGGTCGGCTTCGTTCTTGCGCGCCAGCTTAGAAAGAATTTTGTAACCTCGGACCCAGGTCACCATGATCAGCGCCATGGTACCTGCGAGCAGGATTGGCAGCCAACCGCCTTCGAAAACCTTCAGCATATTGGCGGCGAAGAACGCCTGCTCGATCAGCGCCAATGGCAGCATGAGTGCGAGCGCCTTCCAGAAGTCCCACTTCCACAGCTTCCAAATAACAAAGAAGGCCATGCAGCTATCGATCAACATGGCGCCAGTCACTGACACACCGTAGGCAGATGCCAGTTTGGTCGTCGATCCGAACATCACGGTCACCAGCAAGACCAGAACGAGCAGCGTATAGTTGACTCGCGGCAGATAGATCTGGCCGGCCATTTCTTCCGACGTATGGCGAATACCCATCCGCGGCAGCATCCCAAGCTGAACTGCCTGGCGCGCCAATGAAAACGCGCCCGTGATGACGGCCTGACACGCAATAATCGCGGCCAGAGTTGCCAAGATCACCATCGGGATCAGCGCCCACTCCGGATAGAGCAAAAAGAACGGATTTTTCAGAGCTTCAGGATTGGAGAGCACCAGCGCGCCTTGCCCAAGATAGTTGAGCGCCAGAGACGGCCCGACGAACAGAAACCAGCCGTATTGAATTGGCCGCCGGCCGAAGTGGCCGAGATCGGCATAGAGTGCTTCAGCTCCGGTCACTGCCAGGAACACCAAGCCCATCACCGTCAAGCCAATGTGCCCGTGACTGATGACGAAACTGATCCCGTAGAATGGATTGACCGCCTTCAATACACTCGGATCATCGACGATGTGCGACAGCCCGCCAATTGCCATGGCCAAAAACCAAACCGCCGTAATCGGCCCGAAATATTTGGCCATCGCCGCTGTGCCGCGAGATTGCACGCCGAACAATCCGATGAGGATGATGACCGACAACGGCACCACCCAGTGCTCGAACACCGGCGAGACCAGCTTCAGCCCTTCAACAGCGGACAGCACTGAAATAGCCGGTGTGATCACAGCATCGCCGAAAAAGAAAGCAGCCCCTGCTATCCCGAGCGCAAACAGCACCGGCGCGCTGCGTTTTGCAACCGACTGGCCTAGAGCCATGAGCGCAAACGTGCCGCCTTCGCCCTTGTTGTCGGCCCTCAAAAGAATCATCACATATTTCAACGTGACGATGAGGAGCAACACCCAAAGAATCATCGACAATACGCCGATGACGGCCTCGCGGTTCGAAATACCGACGCCATGTGCGGCCGTCACGGCTTCCTTGAACGCGTAAAGCGGGCTTGTCCCAATGTCGCCGAAAACGACGCCAATTGAGCCAAGAACAAGAGTCCATAATTTGCCGTGATCGGCAGAACCGTGGGCACTCGCGGTCTCGTTGGAAGGCTCGGCAGGCTTGCTCTGTGCCACGTCGGCACCTCCGAGGGGAAACCATTGCGATGCAGCAAATTTCCGGGGCTTATACGCTCGCATTTCACGCGGTGAAAGCCCCAGCACTGGCCGTGGTTGCGCTGATTTGAGCCTGCAGTCAACACATGTCACCTGGCTTAATACCTTGAATATTAGTGTTTATTTGTGGATTGTTGCAGATGAGATGCGGCACTGTTGCAGGCCTGCGACATCGACAATTCATCTGCGGCGTGTTGTTCGCCGGTTTCCGAGGCTTCGGTTCTTGAGCACGGCCGCGGTTGTCTCTATAGCAATCGGCTCCGGCAAAAATCGCGGTCGCCTTAGGGTTACGCCGTGGTTGCTGGTGTGGAGAGGTGGTCGAGTGGTTTATGGCTCCGGTCTTGAAAACCGGCGTGGGCGCAAGTCTACCGGGGGTTCGAATCCCTCCCTCTCCGCCAAATTTTCCAAAATTAATCAGTTCTGGGAGGGAATGCGAACCCCCGGTTTTATCGCGCGCGAACGCGCGCGCATGAAGGTGTGCGGGTTCGAATCCCTGTCACTGCGCCTTAGGGAACTCTACAGAGTATGATCTTCGTGTGCGGACCATGCGAGATGTGCCGGGCGAAGCAGCGGCGCTTTTGGACAAACTCGGGCCCATAGAAATTTCCGCTTCTCGGTCTGGCGCAGATCAATTGTCTTTGTTCGGGACCTTCGCTTTCGGGCCAATTGCGGAAATTGTGTTGATCGTCAGTGTGCGTTTTCGCACGTGTTTGAGATACCTTTGAAACACCTCAGCTCTCGGGCTCTTGCATCGGCGCGACGAGCCCATTGCGCAGCCCGTAATAGACAAGTTCGATGTCAGACGAGACGCCAAGCTTCGACTTGATGGCGGAGTGATAGTTGGAGACTGTTTTCGGGCTGAGATTGAATGCTGCTGCTATTTCGTCGGTCGACTTGGCATCAAGGAGCATGCGTAAAATCTCGAATTCGCGCGGCGCCAGATCCTGCATCGCATTTGCATCCTCATGCACCCGGCTCATCGCAAGGGCTTCACTGATCTCAGGGCAGATGGCGATCCGGCCTAGAGCCACGTCGCGCACGGCGCTGACCAGCAGTTCGGGTGCGCTGCTCTTGGTGACATAGCCCTTGGCTCCGGCCTTAAAAGCCTGAAGAGCGTAAGCAGCGCTGGAATGCATGGTAAAGACAAGGATGCGTGCCGCACAATCCCATTGACGGATATGCCGGATGGCATCAATGCCGCCCCGGCCTGGCATCGAAACATCCATAATGACGACAGTGGGCTGGTGCTGCTTGTAGGCTTGGTAGGCGCTGGCGGCATCTATGGCTTCGGCGATAACCTCGATGCCATCGTGCTTTTCGAGAAGCCGCCGGTAGCCTTCACGCACGACGGCATGATCATCGACAAGCAAAACGGAGATCGCGCTCATGCCGCCCCCGCCGGTGCAGTGTCCAAGATCGTGGGGGCCGGAAGCGTGACACTCAGAACGAGCCCCTTATCGGGCTTGGAGTGAACCGACATATGCCCACCCAGTGCCAAGACACGCTCGCGAATGCCAACCAGCCCAAGGCCAAAACCGAGATCACCTTTGGCTTCATTTGTTTCACCAACACCGTCGTCCTCAATGGTGAGTTCGACGACACCAACGCCAGAAGACGATGCTTCAGCTTCGCTGACACGCAGCAAGACACGCACATTGGCCGCGCGAGCGTGCTTGGAAACATTGGTCAAGCCTTCTTGAACGATGCGAAAAATATGAACAGGCATCGTAGCGGGCACTGCAGTGACTTCGCCCTCAACGTCAAGGCGGAAACTGGTCTTCCCGCCAGCGCGGTTGCTGTGGTCGGCGATCAATCCTTGAAGGCTCGCAAGCAGACCCAATTCGTCGATTTCGGAGGGCCTCAACTCCCGCAAAGTCCGGCGCAAGACCTTCATGATTGTGCTGGCAGTATCGGCCAACGACTGCGCTTCGGGCACCAGCACCGGGCACTCGGCAGCGGCAGTGACTTTGATCGAAGCGGCTGTCGCGCTCATAGCGCTGAGGCTTTGTGCCAACTCGTCATGCAACTCCCGGGCAAGGTGCCGGCGCTCGCGCTCCTGCGCTTCGACCAGCCTTCGGGCAAGACCGGCACGCTCTGAGATGGTGACTTCGAGGTTGCTCGCCAGTCCATTAAACACCTCGCTAATGCGCTGGAGTTCGACGAGTTGGAAAGGCGGCAGGCGGCAAGACAGATCGCCGGCTGCGAGGCGGTTCAAACCCGCAAGCACATCTTTGGTTGGGCGCAGCGCGCGTTCAATCACAAAGTACACTAGGATGCACAGCGCCGCGATGGTCGCCGCTGAGAGACCGAGCATGCGTGAGATATCAGACCATGCACGCGCCGTCACCTCGGCGGTGTCGGAACTGACCACAACTGCGCCAAACGCAGTTCCTTTGTGCGTGATCACGCGCTCATAATTGATACCCGGCGCGAGCGTAAGCCGGAACAGCGCCGCAAACCACGGGGGCGCTTCATGACCGCTGCTGATGTATCCTACACAGTTGGAACGGGTGACTTTGCCCGCCGTGTCAATAACCTGCACGCATTGCCCAGGGCTCATGACGTCGGCGAGCACGGCATCGGCATCTGGAAAGCGCTCTCGGATATCCAGTGCAGAATCGATACGTAGAAGCTGCAGTTCGAGATGTTTACCGACCGTATCGCCCACACTTCGGTTGACTTCAACTGCCTCTTGGTCGGCCCGATAGACGGCGATTGCAGCGCCCGCCAAAAAGCACAACAGCGCCACCAAAGTCACTCGCCACATCAGCGACCACTTGAGATCGAACACGGGCTGGGGCCGTCGAACCGGAGGTGCACTGAGTTCTGGAATGGTCATCATCAAGAGAATGGCCAGGAAAAACCGTGGTGACAAGTGCGGCCTTGGTTCCGGCGGCTCGAAGCGAAAGATCGGGCAAATTTCCCAGGTTTACTCGGGCAAGCCTCAGTTACATGAGGCCGTTCTGATCACTATATCCAGAACCTGACTTGGTTACCAAAATTCAACAAGAAAGGTTCTTGGCCATGATGAGTGCTGTTAAATCAAAGCTCTGGAATAGTCGCAACGCAGCCGTTGTGGCCGGACTTTCTGTCTCGGCTGCATTGGCGGTTTTGAGCGGTGCCCCCGCCACGCAAGCGGCCAGCACCGCCAACCCTGTCAATGTGGCGTTCCTTGGTGTCGAGTTCCTCAACGACAATGAGATGTACGAGCCGACCAGCGCCGCGGAACTGGCTCGCGTCAAGAATATCGAAGATATCTTTACGGCGAAGCTCGCGAAGGCCGGTGAGTTCAACTTCATTCCAGTCTCTGACGAGGTGCGCACGAAAATCACGAAGGGACAATCTTTGGGAGCCTGTGGCGGTTGCGAAATCGACTATGGTAAGCAGCTCAAAGCCGAGCGCATCGCCTGGATACGGGTGCAGAAAGTTTCTAACTTGATCTTGAACATGAATGTCTACATGGCCGACGTCACAACTTCAAAAATGACGTTTGTGCGCAGCGTTGATATTCGCGGCAACACCGATGACTCTTGGTCGATCGGAATGAAATGGCTGATCAAGCACTACATGGTGCCTTCAACGTCTTGAGTCAGGCTGATGGGGGATCGCGCGGCCAGTGTTCAGGAATTGGACACGCGTTCGCGATCCCAGCCTGAAGGCTTGCTCGCGCTCCTGGAGCGCTTTACGATCTGATAGAATCAGATCGGCGCTGTAGCCCGCTGTTTTATTGCATTTTCTTACGGCGAATCGGGATCCACTTCGAACGACAAATGCTCTATGTCCGCCCATAGCTTCGATGTCCTGCTGACAGCAGATGCCTGCTTAAGGTCAAAACTGCGCGTCAAAGACACGTCTGCCGTCCAGCCGGTTTGCCTCAGAAAGCAGAAGTTGGAGCCTTCTGGACCGGGACGAAGTATTTTCCAAATGGCGGTTCGATAACGGTATCGACTACCGAAAAAACACGTCTCGTGACGCCGCGAATTTGAACTCGAAAGAGCCCATCTTCGCGCGCGAAGGCGCGCGCATGAAGGTGTGCGGGTTCGAATCCCTCCCTCTAACGTCTGCGTCAAGGATACCCTGGACCGCAAGCTGACGAATGCCGGCTGTATTGGTTGGCGCGACGTGAGTAGCGACAAAGGCCGGGACCGTGAACCGTTGAGCGATGTGACTTGGCAGAAAACGACGCGCTACACCGATTGGCTCAACAGCATGATCGATCGCACGAACGGCAGCACCTCAGCCACAAAACGCTACCGCCTGCCAACCGAAGCTGAATGGGGATACGCCGCTCGCGCCGGAACTAAGACCGCGCATTCGTTTGGCGATGATCCAGCTGAACTTTGCGATTACGCCAATGGCGCCGACCCCAATATTGGGTCACTGTTCTGGGTCAATTGGAAATGCCAACGGGATGATGGTCACGGTATCAAGTCTGCTGATGACGGCACCGGCCGCACGGCTGCGCAGACCGGCAGCTACAAGCCCAACAATTTCGGTTTGTTCGACGTCCATGGCAATGTTGCCGAATGGGTGAGTGCATGCTGGCAGCCGGTTTTAGGAAAGCAAGTCTCGGCTCAGGAAAGTGCCGCGTGTTCCAGGCGCGTCGTGCGAGGCGGGTCATGGCGCGGCAGCGCAAGCGCACTTCGTTCATCAGCTCGCAACGCCGTGCCACCGTCAGTCGCCCGCCCGACAATTGGCTTTCGGGGCGTTCGCGAAATTGAAAAGTGACATGCCTCGTGAAATGCAGAGCGGCGGTGTGCGGACCAGCACACCGCCGCCCTCGTTTTGCGGCCTCGGCTTAAAGAAGCCCCGGCTGACAGTGCCAGTGAAACCAGCACTGTCAGCCCTTTCAGCGTCAAGATACGAGGAAGTCGTTCTGGGTGACCGTACTCGAATTGACGCCAACCAAGCGCATCGTTCCATCGCCAGCGATCGTCACCAAGGTGTCGGCGCCGGAGGCGGTGATTACCACTTGAAGGTCAAAAGTCACGGCTGTGATTCCAAGGCTGCTGATGTCGATGATATCTTGTCCACCAGCTGCAAGGGAATCGAAGTTTGAAATTATGTCATTGCCGAAGCCGTTGTTGACGACAATGGTGTCATTGCCTGGGTTGACATTGATCGTGTCGTTTCCGGCTCCGCCATTTATTGTGTCGTTGCCAGCGCCACCGTCGATCGTGTCAGTGCCTGCACCGCCATTTACTGTGTCGTTGTTCGCGCCACCATTTATTGTGTCGTTTCCAGCGCCACCGTCTATGGCATCGCTACCACTGCCGCCATTGATGGTGTCGTTACCACCCGCGCCAGCGATCGTATCGTTACCGGCCATGCCGTTGAGCAAGTTCGCAGCGCCATCGCCCGTGATGTTGTTGGCTCCCTGGCTGCCGACGACGTTTTCTATGCCAGTCAATCGATCCGCACCGGTTTGTGCGCTCGTTGCAGTTCCGGCTGCCAAATTGACGTTTGCAGCCGCAGTGGTCTGTGACAGATCGTAAGTATCGGTGCCCGCACCACCATCGTAACGGTCATTTCCATCATTGATCGTTGCAATGAAAATGTCGTCGTTAGCGCCGCCGGTCAACCGGTCAGCACCAGCGCCGCCCGTCAGAATGTCATCGCCGCCATTACCATTGAGTCGGTCGGCACCGGCGCCGCCGACGACCGTATCGGCCGCCGCAGTACCGTTGACGGTCTCAGGATTGACGTCGGTGACAGTGATTGCAATGGTTTGAGTGATCGGCGGTGAAATGCCGTCCGATACTTGGACCTGGATGTTGTGCGTCGTTGCCTGTTCGAAGTCGAGAGCCACGCCGTTGGCGACGCGGATCTGGTTGCCGACAAGCTGGAAGCGCCCGCCAGCATTGTTGAGCAGAGCGAACGTCAGAACGGCACCCGTATCGGGGTCGTTTGCCGACAGCGTACCCACCACCACGCCAGTGTTTGCAGCTTCGGCGACAGTTGTTGCCGAGAGGGCAATTGCCGTTGGAGCGTCATTGACCGGCAGAAGATCCAGTGTTGCCGTATTCGGCACCAGCGTCGTGCCACCGTCTGACGAGACGTCGTAGGTGAACGTGACCGCGGTGTCGTCATTTAGTGCAGGTGTAAACGTCCAGGTGGTATCGAGGTTGTCGACGACGGTACCAGACGACGGCGTCAAGTTGAAGATCTGCACATTCGCAACCGGATTGTCGATATCGGTCACGTTTGCCAGCAGCTGGGTTGCCGTAATCGTGGTCGATGTGTCTTCGTTGATCGCCGCCAACGTGATGGCCCCAACGACAACAGGAGCATCATCAACAGGTGTGATGTTGAAGGTTATGGTTGCGATGTTGCTGTCGAACGCGCCATCGTTCGCCGTGTAGGTGAAGGTGTCGACGCCATTGAAGTCAGCGTTTGGCGTGTAGTCGAAGGTGCCATCGGCGGCGAAGTTCAGAACGCCGTTGGCGACATCAGTGACAAGTGTGAACGTCAGAGCGGCGTTTTCGGGGTCAAGTGCCGTAGCAGAGCCGATAAAGACAGTGTCCTCATCTCCGGTGAAGGCTGTGCTGTCAGCGGTAGGCGGCGTGTTGATCGCTCCCAATGTCGGTGTGGGTGCAGAGAATACGACTTCTGGTACGCCGTTCGAGCCCGTGAATGTGCCAACGACACGCAACCGCAATCCATCGAGGCCAAACGCCACTGTCGGTGTAAATGAGTTGCCTGTTATGGTGTTGCCCACTGGATCCGTGATGTTCGCCCAATCACCAACGCCCGGTGTGGCTTCGAATTGCCAGACAAGACTGATTGACGACAATGGAACGATGCCACCAGGATTGTCGGCATCGAGAACTGTTCCGATTGTAACAGTCAGCGCGTCGCCATTCGCGACGACGGGTGGCGTCGGATCATTAATTCTCAAAAGACCTGTCGCCGCCGAATTCGCAATTGGTGTCAAGAATGCGATGCTGTCGGCGAACTGCAGGATTTCGAAATTGCGGATCTTGTCCACGCCATCGCCCGCACCGGCGGCACCTCCACCGCCAGGAGCGACAATGTGCGTAACCGTGATGAATCCATCACCGTCGACGTCAGCACCGGCGACTCCTGCGGTAAGTCCAGCACCTTCGATTTCGTAGTTCGCTGCAGCGTCAGAGTAGACTGCGATATCGACATCACCCGCCTTGTTCGTCGAGCCGCCGGTTACGGAAACCTGGGTGCCATCACTGTTCAGGATTTCGCGCACGATCTTAAGCTGGCCGGGGTTGATATGATCCGGGCCCGTCGACAACATGCGCGCACTGATTTCATTCAAGCTATCGACGGAGAATAGTACCGGGCCGGTGCCATCCTTATTTGCATGAACCGCGATGCGCACGTTGAGCCAGGCGTCGCCGTCGAGGATGTCGTCGCCCAGGTTGCCGCGAATGGTGTCGCTTCCTGCCCCGCCGAGGATGATTTCACCAGCGGTGTTTACGTCAGACTCGAAGACCACGTCTCCAGGCGCACCTGGCGCAACGCCAAGCAGTTCGCGCATCCCTTCGATGCGGTCAACGCCGGCTTGTGTGAGTACATCCGTGAACCCTTCGCCAGCCAGCAACTTGGCAGCACCGGTCAGCTTGTCATCATGTATCCAGCCAGATAGGCCTTCGACCGAGTCGAAGCGATCACGCAAAATGAGGGCTTGACGCGCATCAAACACCCGGATGCCAAGGTCTGAATCGGCTCCGTTTGCATCACCTTTGTGAATGGCCCAGTCAAAGCCATCCATGCCGTTGTTGCGCTGGATGCCGTTGCTTTGAACCATAATGTCGTCGCCGTTCTCGCCGTCATAGTCGGTGTCGTTGCCCTGACCGTTGAGAACGTCGTGGCCAATGATTGGTGAGTTGAAGAATAGCTCGGAATTTTCGCCGGAAAGGCCGTCAAAGCCTTCGCCGCCTTCGATCCAGTCGTCGCCTTCGTTGCCGAGCAGGACGTCCGCTGCAGAGCCGCCGAGAACGAAGTCATCGCCTTCGCCAGCGAAGACTTCAACCGTGTCGGTGCTGGCCCTGATGAAGTCATTGCCCTGGTCGCCGAATAAGAGACTGAGGCCATGCCCGCTGCTGATGACGTCGTTACCTTGCCCACCGCGCAGGAAGTTGTCGCCGAAGGGGTCTTCGATGATATCGTCGCCTTCGCCGCCAAACACCTGATCCGATTCCATGCCGGCATTCAGGTAATCATCGCCGCCATCGCCCCACAGGGTGTCGATGCCTTTGTCGCCGTAGAGGAAGTCCCGGCCTTCCGTGCCGCCGAGCACGACATGCTCGCCGCC
>JANNFX010000241.1:0-14985 GCA_031380225.1 Hyphomicrobium sp. | reverse complement strand
CCGCCGCCCTTATGGCCACGGTCGTCGCCTTCTAGAACGTCGCCAAATTTCCAGCCTGACAGGGCTTCAACCTGGTCGAAGCGGTCTTTCAGAATATCGTTCGGGATGGTGGTGAAAACCGGGATCGCCATGTCGAAAGCGACGCCGGTGATGTCGTTCTTGGCAATGGCCCAGTCGAAGCCGAACATGCCTTCGTACCGGAACACGCTGGGGCCGGAGCCCATGATGTCATCGCCCGATTCCGCGTCGTAATCGCCTTCGTCGCCGCCGTGGAACAGCACGTCGTGGCCGATCACGGTCGAGTTGAAGAACAATTCGGAGTTGTCGCCAGCGATGGTGTCGAAACCAGCGCCGCCTTCAATCCAGTCATCGCCTTCGTTGCCGAGCAGGAAGTCCTTACCAGCGCCACCAAGAATGAAGTCGTTGCCTTCGCCGCCAAAGACTTCGGCCGCATCCTGGCCGAGGATGAGATAATCCTGGCCTTCGTCGCCGAACACAAGGTCGGCGCCGCGGGCTTCCGAAATGACGTCGTTGCCCTGGTTACCGCGCAGCACGTCATCACCGAATGGATCTTCGATGATGTCGTCGCCTTCGCCGCCGAAGACGTCGTCAGATTCGGTACCGGCATTGATGTAGTCGTTGCCGCCGTCGCCCCAGATGGTGTCAATACCCTTGTCGGTGTAGATGCGGTCGTTACCTTCGGTGCCGCCGACGACGACGTGTTCGCCGCCGGTGAAGCGGAGGAAGCCGCCTTCCAGGTGCCCGTCGCCAGCGACGTTGCCATTTATGTTGTCGGTGTCGGTTCCAGGCGTGCGCATGACCTTGTTGGGGATCAGGACGGAGTGCGATTCGCCCAGAGCCCAGGTCGGGTCAAGCCCGGCGGCCGCACCGTTGTAGTCTTCCTGTGCGATGCCCGTGTCCATTTCGAGGAAATGGTCCGGCGTCACGAACAGTGCGCCGTTCAAGTGAGTTGCATACTTGTCGCCAAGCGCGGTGTTGCGCATGACCAGATCGGAGAACGTATTGGGCTCGAGGTTGTTGAGGATATTCAGACCTTGTGTGCGGGTCAAATAGTACATGCGGTCGCCGAACTGCAATTGCTCCATCTGGAATTCGAACACGTAGTTGAAGGTCGTGCCCAGCATGCCGCCGAATTCAGGATTGGCTTCGGCAAGGCCACCGATCCACAGGTCAACGTCGTTGAGGCCACCCAGCCCGGTGGCATAGGCGCCGGTGCCGTTCAAGAAGTCGACAGCGCCGTTGGTATTGTCGTTCAGGATGGCAGCGTCAACCAACGCGATTGCTGCATCGCGCTTACCTTCGAGGGTTGTGGCCGCCGTGATCGTCGCGTGGGTGCCATAGGCGGCGATGAAGTTGATGATTGAGGCCGGATTTTTGATGTGTGCGGCGAAGTCGACCCAGCTTTCGTATGGCTTCAAATCGGCAACAGGGGCGGACGCACCTTCATAGAGCTGCTTGCGGGTTTCGTTGAGGAAGGAATGCCAGTGTCGCGGCCACGCGCAATGTTGAGCGCGGCCAGATCGAGCGGCAGGCCCAATAGCGTGCTGCGCACGTCCGGCACGATGAACTCGTCCATCGCGTTGCCGACATCGCGTGATAAGCCACGGATCAAGTTGGCGTTGGCTTCGGCCACCGTGGCGCCGCTGGCGACATACATTTGCGGATTGAGGAAGGCGGCGAGCAGCGTCGCCTGATCGGCAATGCCGTTAACGGGGTCGAGGTTGTTATCGAGACGGTCAACCGTACCGGTCAGCATCGAGTGGCCGAAGCAGTAAACGGTATGGGCAAACTCGGCCACGATCGAGGGATCGATATCCGGGCTGCTGTTGAAGATGAAGGGGTCGACCATCGGCTGAATGCGGCGCGCGAATTCTTCGAACACGAGATGCTGATATTGCATTTCTGTGGTGAACCGGGCGGCCTGGAATAGGCGTTCGCCGTCCCACGCCAGGGCATCGATGCCGGCTTGCGTGGTTGGAACAGCGGTGACATCCGTCAGCAACCATTCATTCAGGAATGCCAAGGCCGTGGCAGCTTCCGCAGGCGTGGTCGCAGCCGCGACGTTGGCGAGCAATGTCGCCTTGTTCTCGTCAACCAGGCGGTTGTGCTCGGAGCGGAAAATCGAGTGCACGGACGTCAGCGCAATGTTCTCGTTGCCGCGTCCGTCGCCGGTGACGAAGTGGGCGTTGAGCATTTCATTGTCGTAGGTCGTCGCGTTGCGGTCGTCGGCAACCAGGTCGGCTGCAGTGATCGCGCCGTCGAGGTTGACGTCGCGAAGGTCTTCAATGTCAATGCCGTTCAGGCTATCTGCATCGACGAGATCGCCAACAAGGATGCCAGCATCCACGTCGGCTTGGTTGACTGTGCCGTCGCCGTTGTAGTCTAGGTAATCTGTGTCGGCCACCTGCTGAACCCTGGGTGTCGCTGGATTGTGGTCGTGATCGACCAGCGCAGGTGCTGCGTGATGGGCGATGTCGTTGAGGAAGGCGTGGCCAGTGCCGATTGTTACGACACTATAGGCCTGGCCGGCGCCGAGTCCCGGGAGCGTATAAGAACCCGGGAGATTGGCAGACGTGAGGCCGTTGATGTTTAAGCCACCAGACGTCCCTTCAATAAAGGTCGGAGCCAGAGTGGTGACTGTTGCGCCGGTAAGCGTGTCGACGATCGAGACGTTAACCGCAACCTGGGCAAAGCCGTTCGCGCAGCGATGAATTTTCCATATTGGTCGGTCTTTAGCATCGGCACGTCATGGACGTTGAAATCATTGAGCGTCAGGCCGAGCATCTCGGTCGCCTGCGCTTTGACTTCGGCCCAGTTGCCGACGGCGCCGTCGAGCGAGCCGTTGGCGGTTTGACGATCGAGGAATTTGCCGGTGCTCACTGCGTGATTGTTGGCGTCAAGCGCATACGCGCGCAGGAACACCTGGTGCGAGGCGTTGGACGTATAGGTCTGGTTCTGGTCGATCCAAGACGTCGTCGTGTTCTCTGCCTGCGGAATGCCATTGGCGTCAATTGTCGCCGTCGCGCGCGACAGCGCCATGAAGTTCGGCCGGTCGTCGAGCGTACCAACAAGGCCGTCGGCGCCGAAGCCGTCGTCATTGAACATCGCTGCCCATGCGGTAACAACTATTGACGTGGCTGGCGGCGGAGCCCCCACCGGGGTAAGTGCCGGATCAGTCAAATAATACAACGCATTGCCGCCGCCATCCGTTGCTGCAACGACATTGTTTGCAATGCCATCCTTGCCCTTGTCATAAAGCGGGTCGTCAGCAGTGAGCGGAATGTAGACCGTGCCGTTTTTGCCCTTGGTGACAAGATCGAGGCCGTGGTCGAAGAACTGGCCGAAGAACGTCATCCACGAATTGAAACCAGGCGACAGACCGATGTCCGGCGACTGGTTGGGGATCGTCTTCATGAGGTCAGCGGCGGCCACCGCGTTCAGCGGGTCGTTCAGCCATGTCTCGGCATCGGCCTCAGGCAGGTTCGTGAGCGCAACGAAGGCTTCGATCGACAGCGGATTGTTCAAAAATGCCTGTATTGCCGCCGGGTTGTTGAGCGACATGTCGACGATGAGATTGGAGATAAGACGCGGATCTGCGTCGGCAACTGACCGGATTTGCGTCCCTGGTGCTGGGTTTGCATCGCCATAATCATGATTGATTACATCGATCAAGCCATCGCCATTAAAATCAATGCCAGGGCCAATCGACCGTCCGGAACACAGGATCTGTCAGGCGCGCAAACAGTGTGTCCGCTGCACCGATCTCCGCACCACCCGGCAACAGATTGTTCATCGTGCCATCAACCGTGCGCAGGCCAGCCGGCAGCTGAGCGGCATTAGCAGCGGTCACGCCATAGGCATCCATGATCGACTACAGGATCGTCTTCGGCGCCGCATTATAAGCCGCCGAACTTTCCTCTGCGATCTTGATCTGCTTCAGAATGAACTGGAGGTCGTTGACGTTGACGTTGAAACTGGTGGCCATTTTCGGGACTCCTGTACGCGGAGTCTGAATGATCGCTTGATTTGTCTGGCTCTGCCCCTGCCCGCTCCGGCGATAGCCGAACGAGTCTAGGCGGATAGAAACGTGAGCTGGCACCGGCCTCGAGCCGGGTGCCAACCCAAGAAAATTGCGTAGTTATTGATAGATATCTCTGCTGAGGTATTCGGCAGGATTTCACGTGAGTGCTTTCCTGCCTACGAACCAAGGTCGCACCAAGTGTTCGGACCTATGGTTCATCGAACACTCAAACCAACGTCCGAACGGTGGCGCAGCTGCCCGCGAAATCAAGTCTCTAGCGCCCGGTAGTCTGGTGCCACTCCCGATCTCCGCGTAGCGGGAAATGGCGAGAGACTTCGTGCATATATGTTGATCGGCGCACAAACGCGCCTCCGGGCCGAAGGCCGTGCTCGCGTATCTCTCGCGGTATACCGATCGTGTCGCCATCTCGAACAGCCGCCTCATCAAGGCCGACGGCGCACATGTGACGTTCCGCGAAAAAATTCCCGGCAAGCGGTGATGCCTGCTACACGACGATGGATATCGAAACCCCTGAGTTCATCCGCCGCTTCCTACTGCATGTGCTGCCGAAAGGCTTCCACCGCATCCGGCACTACGGCTTGCCCGCCACCGGCAATCGGCACTGCAATTTAGAGCGACCCCGCTGAAACTCACTCGTTGTCAGGCATTGGCATCAAGTTGCGATTGCGCCAAGCGCGCCACCCGCCCCATGGCGTTATGTCTTCGGCGCCGCGCACGGCGTAGGCTTCACACAGGAAGCCTTTGACAGTCGTTCCATCGTCCAGAGCTACAGTGCCGATACCAAGTGGCATTGGAATGAGCGCAACAAAAGAACCAAATGCGGCCTCGTCCATCTCCCACACTTCAACTTCGATTCCGCCAGCCCCTGCGCCGTCGAAGACCAAACCTGGTTTTGGCGGCGTGGTGTTTGCAAGGGCATAGAAACGGTATCCACGCGACGTGCGGGTCGTTCGCACAAAACGCGCTTTTCGTTCCAAAAGCTGACTATTGAGCGGTTGGCCGGAAAGATGGGCCCCGACAACGGCCACTTCGATTAACGGCTTTGTTTTTGGCGGCACCACGACTGGGGTAGTGGACAGCGACTTTCTCGTGGCGCCAAGCTGCGCATCCCGCAACGTGCGATGCAGGGCATCGCCAAACGTAGCCAGGAGTCCATCTTCGAACGCGCGCGCGATCAACGTGATACCAAATGGTAGGCCGTCGTTCCGAAAGCCCGCTGGAACTGCGAGCGCAGATAGATCCATCAGATTGACGAAGTTGGTGTAGGTGCCAAGGTTCGAATTTAAACGAACCGGATCGGCCAAAAGCTGTGCAATTGTATATGTTGTGCCTGCCGTCGGCAGCAGCAGAACATCCATCTTCTCCCACTCGGCTTCAGCTATGCGGATCAACTCCGCCAGCCGGTAGTGGCCCTTGAAGGCTTCGACGGCAGAGATTTTTTTCGCACCCAAAACGATGCCGCGGACGACATCATGCATCGCTTCGGCGTGGCCGGTTGTAAAGTCTTCAAGAGTGGCTAGCCGTTCTGCAACCCATGGCCCGGCATAAAGCAGACTTGCAGCATCGCGAAACGGCGCGAAATCGATTTCGACAATTTCTACGCCAAGTTTGGATGCGCGCTCTGTGGCCTCTCGATAAAGCCGCTCGTAGTTGCTATCCCCGAAGAATTCGAGACCGTTGCGTGGAATGCCGATGCGTAACGGATTGGGTAGTGACTTGGCGTTCCCTGCATCGCCAGCCTTTCTTGCAAATGGGTCGTCAGCATCGAGTTTCGAAGCCATGCCAGCGACAAGCGCCGCATCGCGAACCGTCAATGCAAAAACGGACACCACATCTTGAGTCCGGCAGGCCGGAACGACGCCGCGCGTACTGATCAGGCCTTTGGTCGGTTTCAAACCAACAATGTTGTTGAACGACGCCGGGACGCGGCCAGATCCAACCGTATCGGTGCCAAGCGCAAACGATACGAGACCGCTCGCGACGGCGACGGCTGATCCAGAACTTGATCCTCCCGAAATGTAGTCCTTGTCAAAGACACAGGATGGGATGCCATAGGGCGAGCGGGTGCCAACAAGGCCGGTTGCAAATTGATCGAGGTTCGTTTTGCCAATTAGAATGGCGCCAGCCGCTTCGAGTTGTTCGACCACAAACGCAGACGTCGCTGGTGTGTAAGCAAATTCGGGACACGCGCATGTCGTCGGCAATCCTGCCACATCAATGTTGTCTTTGACAGCGAAGGGAATGCCGTAGAGCGCCCCCTTTGATCCAGATTGTGCCTTCGCAACGGCTTGGTTGCGGGGCACGACAGAAATCCAAATTGGCCGTTCGCCTTTGGCTTCGATCTCGTCATAGATTGCGTTGACGACATCGGCTGGAGTCAGTGCTCCACGCGCGTAGGCATCGTGCAAGGAGGCAATATCGAGCGATACTTTCATTGCGCCGCCTCGGCTGTACACTCTGCAACCACCATCAGCTTTTGTCCAAGCGACACTGGTTTTCCTTCAGCACAGTAGATCGAGGTGACGATGCCATTGCTTGGCGCAGTTATTGCCATTTCCATTTTCATAGATTCGACGATCACAATGACATCCCCGGCATTGACGCGGGCGCCTTCGTTCACAAGCACCTTCCATACACATCCAGGCACTGTGCTTTCGACGGCGGCTGAACCTGGCGGAATGATATCGAGATTTTCTGACATAATTTCAGCTTCAACCGGCGAAGCTTTTTGATCGGCGGCTTGCCAACGGGCGCGCTCGGCATTGAACGCTGTCTGTTGCCGCGCCTTCGCTGAAATTATTTCGTCAGCGTTGGCAGCGAGGAAGGCTCGATAGTCCTCTAGCGAGAACGTTGTTTCGGTGATGTCGAGACTTGCTGATCCGTCGATGACGCCTTCGCGAATTGTCGCCAGTTCTTCGGATGTAACGAGATAAAATTTAACCTGGTCGAAGAAGCGCAACAGCCAAGGCTTGCCGTCTGTAAACGCGGCTGTTTCGTTGTATGTATTCCAGACCTGTACTGTACGGCCCACAAGTTGGTAGCCGCCAGGGCTTTCCATGCCGTAAATGCACATGTAAGCGCCGCCGATGCCAACGGTGCCATCTGCCGTCCATGTGCGGGCTGGATTGTATTTCGTCGTCACCAACCGGTGGCGGGGATCCACTGGCGTTGCGAGCGGTGCACCCAAATACACATCGCCCAGTCCGAGCACTAGATAGCTCGCCTCCAAGACGATGCGGAACACATCGTCGATACTGTTGAGACCATTGATGCGGCGGATAAATTCGATGTTCGAAGGACACCACGGCGCATCGGGTCGAACCGATTGGGTGTACTTTGCAATGGCTTGCTGTGTTGTCGGGTCATCCCACGACAGCGGCAACCGCACGACGCGGCTTGGCACAGTGATATCACCGGCATCATCGAGAGCGGTGTCGATCTCACGCAGAACGTCGAGCAGTGTCTCAAGCGACAGTTTGCGGCTGTTGTAGTGAATCTGAAGCGAGCGAACGCCAGGCGTCATGTCGATGATGCCAGTGAGCGCACGCTTGGTGAGCTCCGTCATGAGGCCGTGAACCCGGAAACGCAGTTCCAGATCAAGCACGATCGGTCCGTATTCAACCAGCAAGTAGTTGTCGCCTGCGCGCCGGTAAACCACGCGCGGTTTGCCCGGCTCGTCGGGGATGCCGCCGACAATTGCGTCGTCGATGCCGAGACCGGCAACTGCCCTCAGAGAGTTGGGATCGCACTGCGTTAGCGTTACAACTTCTGCTTCGCGCTGATCATCGATGTGGCGCGCTGCTTCGGGTGTGAGCCGCTTGAACGTGATCTTGTCACCGGGTCGTAACTGTCCAATCTTCCACAGCTCACCTTTGACGACAGTCACCGGGCAGACGAAGCCGCCGAGCGACGGGCCATCGGGTCCGAGAATGACCGGCATGTCACCGGTGAAGTTGACCGCACCGATGGCATAGGCATTGTCGTGCAAGTTGCTGGGGTGCAAACCGGCCTCGCCGCCATCGGTGCGCGCCCACTTCGGCTTCGGCCCGATCAGGCGCACGCCTGTGCGTGACGAATTGTAATGGACTTCCCAATCGGCCGCGAAAAACGTCGCAATATCGTCAGGTGTGAAAAATTCCGGCGCACCATGCGGCCCGTACAGAACGCCAATCTCCCACGTATGGGTCAGGCGTGGAGCGATATCAGCGGGCAACGCTGGCAACGCGCTGGCTGTCACTGGCACGGCGTGGCTGAGAACATGAAGTACGTCGCCAGTCAGGAGCGTCCGGCCACCATGGCCACCGAACGGGCCAAGCGAGAACGTGGACTTGCTGCCCAGATAGTCTGGAATATCGAGACCACCTTGAACCGCCAGATAGGTTCTGAGGCCAGGCCCCACGATCGTGCTGCACTTCAAAACTTGACCCGGCTTGACGTCAAAGGGATTGCCGTTCACAATCGGCTGACCATCAAGCCTTGCGTCCATGTCCGCTCCAACGAGACATGCGACGGACGTGCAATGAAACTTGATCGTTGGTCCGGCAAGCGTCATTTCAATCGCTGCCGTGCCCTCCGCATTGCCAACGAGACGGTTGGCGAGGCGGAATGAGTGCGCATCCATCGGGCCCGAGGGCGGCACGCCGACGTCCCAGAACCCAAGCCGGCCGGGATAGTCTTGAATGGACGTCAGCGTTCCCGGTGCCAAAAACTCGATCGTAGCTGGCGCATAAGGGAAAGTCGCAAGTGTTGCTGTCGTAACCTCGCCCGCGGCAAAAACCGGCGACACGGCGAGTTCAGCGAGATAACCGCAGTTCGTTTCGATGCCTGAAACGGTTGTTTCAGCGAGTGCCGTGCGCAGTTTGGCTAGAGCGTCGTTGCGGTCGCGCCCCGTGACAATGATCTTGGCAATCATGGGGTCATAGTAGGAAGAAACTTCGCTGCCGCTTTCGACCCATGTTTCGACACGCGTTCCCGGCGGCCACACAACCTTAGTCAATAACCCAGAACTCGGCCGGAAATCGCGGGCCGGGTCTTCCGCATAGAGCCGCACTTGGATCGAGGCGCCCTTTGGTTTGGGCACTGTTCCAGGAAGCGCTTCACCGGCCGCCTGACGCACCATCCATTCGACGAGATCGATACCGGTCACTTCCTCGGTGACGCCGTGCTCAACTTGCAAGCGCGTATTGACTTCGAGGAAATAGAACTCACCCGTGTCCGCATCGAGCAGATATTCGACAGTTCCGGCATTAGCGTAGTTGACGGCCTGTCCGAGTTTGACCGCAGTCTCTAGGAGCTGCGCGCGCGTTGCAGCTGGAAGCCGAGGCGCTGGCGTTTCCTCAATAACCTTCTGATTGCGCCGCTGTGCCGAGCAGTCGCGCTCGCCGAGCGCCAGAACCCGGCCCTTGCCGTCACCGAATATTTGCACTTCGATATGGCGGCCGCGCGCTACATATTTTTCGACAAAAACGCCCGCGTCTTTAAAATTATTTGCCGCTAGCCGTTGCACGCGAGCGAGCGCCGGCGCGAGATCGTCTTCTTTCTCCACCAACTGCAAGCCGATACCGCCGCCACCTGCTGTGCTCTTCAACATAACTGGGAAGCCGATGCGACGCGCTTCGCGTAGCGCCTCGTCTGCGTCGGCAACCAATCCCGACCCTGGCGCCAATGGGACGCCGGCCCTTTCAGCAAGTTCGCGCGCTGTATGCTTCAACGCAAACGCTCGCACGTGAGCTGGCTCTGGTCCAATGAACGTTAGTCCAGCAGCCGTACACGCCTCTGCAAACTCAGTGTTTTCCGAAAGAAACCCATAGCCGGGGTGGATGGCCTCAGCGCCAGTCTGCTTGGCCGCAGACAGAATCGCATCGATATTGAGATACGACTGCGCCGCTGGTGCGGGACCAATACGAATCGCCTCGCCAGCCATTAGAACATGGCGTGAGAACCGGTCCGCGTCTGAGTAAACCGCGACACTTTTGATGCCCATGCGGTCCAGCGTGCGAATGATGCGGCAGGCAATGGCGCCGCGATTGGCGATGAGAACTTTCGAAAACATGAGCGTTAAGCCCCCTTTGACCAGATGAGCGCCTCGATCGGCGTCGGGTTGTAGGCGTTGCAGGGATTGTTGAGCTGCGGGCAGTTCGAGATCAGGACGATGACGTTCATCTCGGCGCGCATCTCGACGTATTTGCCCGGGCCGGAAACGCCATCGGCAAACGTCAAGCCGCCGTCGGGCGTCACCGGCACGTTCATGAAGAAGTTGATGTTGTGGGCGATGTCGCGCTTCGAAAGGCCGAGGTGCTCGTTCTCAGCGAGCGCCAGCAAATAGCTGTCCCGGCACGCGTGCATTGTTTTCTTTTCGAGCGCGTAGCGAACGGTGTTGCTTTCGGTGGCACATGCGCCGCCCAAGGTATCGTGGCGCCCGACCGTATCGGCGGTGATGGTCAGCATCGGATTACAAAGGTCTGATAAAATGACCATTCCAGCACCGATGTAGACATTACCGCTGGCGCGAATGGTATCGGTCGCGGAATAGCGCTCGGATGGATTGTCCGCGTTATAGAACAGCGTATCGGCGGCCTGATTGCCGTCGACGTCGACGAGGCGGAGTGTCTCGCCTCGCTTTACAGTGTAGAGCCAATAGGCGCCGGCGGGAATAACGTGGCGCGCATGGGCAGCTGCCGGGCTGAGAGCGCTTTCTATGATCATTGCCATGCCCTCAGCCGCAGCCGCAATGGAACAGGCGGTTGTTTTCATGTCCGCGCTGATTTTCGGGAACCAGCAAGCGGCTAGAGCTGAGTGGCGAAGACAACTCGCCTTCGCGTAACTCATAGCGAACAGGCTTTTTTGGATACGCTGCGGCCTGGTTCAACGGATGAGGACAGGTGTGCAGCAACACCAGCGTGTCGATTTCGAATTGCAGTTCGACATGGGCGCCAGCAACTGATGCCTCAGGATGCAATTGGGTCTGCCCCAATTGATCGACTGTTACTTTGCTGAACCAGTTGACGTTGGCCGCCAGATCGCGCCGGTTCATGCCGTATTTGGCGGCTTCAATGACAAAGCTATCGAAGCCGTTCTGCAGCCAGTCATTGCGCTCGGTCTGATAGTTCGACTGTCCCCAGCGTACTGCCACCATGGCCTTGTTGGTGTTGCCACACACCGTGTCGTGCCACCCGATCGTATCCTCGATGATCGTGCAGAAAATCCGGCCCATGTCTGAATAGAGGCAATGCCCCGCCGTCAGCTTGAACGTGTGCTGGCACTTGAGGGTGTCTGGCGCGTTGTAGCGCTCAAGCAGATTGAGCGGATTGTAAAACAGCATGCCAACATTGGCGCCGCCTTCTAGATCGGTCAGCCGTAAACGACTGTTGCGCCCGGCAAGCAGCGACCAGTGTTTACCGCCGGGCAACGTATCACTATACACGAGGTCATTCATCGACATGTCTCCAGCGCAGTGGTCAATTGTTGTCCGCCGCGCGTTGCTCCGGGCCGTCCCGGATTTGAGGAGAACCACCGGAGCCGTCCCCGGGGCACAGCGTTTTACTGCCCTAAGCGGCTGGCGCAGACACGGCGTCGTTCAACGCCCCAGCAATCCGGCGCGGAAATATCTCGATATCGCGTGTGATCGTGGAACCCTGAATTGGCTGTAAATCGCCCGACAGCGTTGCGCCGAAGCGCTCCTGTTCTTCGGGCCGGTCTCTGATCCGCTCAAACGCGATGACGCGCGTCGCGAGCCGGAACGCCTCTGAAAGATCGTGCGTGACCATCACCACCGTCAAATCGCAGGTGTTCCAAATCCGGCGCATCAATCCATGGATATCGGCCCGGATGCCGGGATCGAGCGCGCCAAACGGCTCGTCGAGGAGTAGTATCTTTGGCTTGCGCATCAGGGCCTGGGCAAGCGCCAAGCGTTGCTGCATGCCGCCTGACAGTTGGGCTGGATATTTGTTCTCTTGCCCCGTGAGACCGACTTCGTCCAACAGTGCTAGCGCATCAGTCCGTGCACTATAATGCGCTCCACTACTTAGTTTTCCAAACAACGGTGACTGCTCAAATTCCGGCCCTAGCATGACATTGCGCAACACAGTCAAATGCGGGAACACCGAGTATTTCTGGAACACTACGCCGCGATCGCTGTCGGGTTCGGGCTTCAACGACTGGCCATCCAGCAATATTTCACCACGGGTTGGGACTTCGTCACCGAGCAGCATGCGCAGAAAAGTTGTCTTACCGCATCCAGATGGGCCAACGAGCGCCACAAACGACCGCGAAGCGATTTCGAGATCAATCCGCTCCAACACCACCGTGTCGCCGTATTCTTTCCAAACCTTGCTGAAGACGATGGATGTCATATCGACCTCGCAGCGGCAAACCACGGGAAGGCTTTGCGTTGTAAAACCTTCAAAGCAAGATCCATCAGGAAAGCGAGAAGCGTGATCCAAAAGACGTAGGGAATGATCACGTCCATCGACAGATAGCGGCGGACGAGAAAGATGCGGTAGCCAAGCCCGGAGTCAGCGGTGATAGCTTCGGCAGCGATCAAAAATAGCCAGGCCGGCCCAATCTCTAATCGCACTGCATCGATCATACGTGGCAGCATTTGCGGAATAACAATCCGCTTTGCGATCTGCCAGGACGAAGCGCCAAGTGACTGCGCTTTGATCATTTGCTCGCGCGGGATTTCCTGCACCCGCAGCGCCAAATCGCGAGTCAACTTTAACGCGGTTCCGATCACAATGAGCGTGATCTTGGATGCCTCACCCAACCCCATGACGATGAACAAAATGGGCAGCAAGGCCAACGGCGGCACCATTGACAATACTGCGATAACGGGCCCCAGAGTCGCCCCCGCAACCGGGAGCATCCCAACTGTAACGCCGAGCACGAGCGCAATGGCCGTCGATATGACCAACGCTGGCAGTAGGCGGCCGAGGCTTGCGGCTGTGTCCGACCACATCAGATACAGGCCGGTGCGCGCGTCTGCGGTCAGCGCATATTGCGACAACGCCTCGCCCATCGATTTGAAGCTCGGTAGCAGCTTGTCGTTGGGATTGTCGGCCAGCCGCGCCTCTGAACCCACGATATAGGCCAAAAGCAGCAGCAGGAACGGCAGGCACGCAAGCGCGATCCGCATCGTCATATCAGGCTTGATGTTGATTGCGCGCATGGTCCCCGCCGCTCTGCCGCCAGTTCAGCGATTTGATCAGAGCTTGCCGTCGGCTGCCGCCTTCATAAAGCTCGTATCGTAGCGAAGCTTCACGTTGGCTTTGTCGCCAAACACTGACTTATCTGGGAACTCAACGCCAATCGCCTCGGGCGACTTGGCGTCCTTGCCGAGCAGAGCTTTGTCGAACAGGAACTTGGACACCCGTTTCGTCGTCGTCTTGAGGTCAGCGCCGGTCGTGAATGCAACAGCATCGGCTGGCGCAGAAAACAGTTTGGTTGTGGCGAGCTGTTCTTCAAAGCCTTTGACATCGGTGCCCGATGCCTTGGCCATCGCCTCCTTGGCCTCAGTGCCTTTGCCGAGCGCAGCCATAGTGTCATACCAGATGCCGGCCAAAGCCTTGGCGAAGTTTGGATTGTCTTTGACGACCGCCGAATTGGCGACCATCAAATCGATAATCTCGCCGGGGATTTGCGAACTATCGAATACTGACTTGGCATCGGGCGATTCAAGAATCGTTGACACAATCGGCTTCCAGGTCACAACAGACGTCACGTCCTTTGTCTTGTAAGCGGCCGCCATGTCGGCATCCGACGTATTGACGACTTTAAGATCTTTCTCCTCAAGCTTCGCGGACTCGAGCGCTCGGGCGAGCAAGTAATGCGAGACCGAGAATTCGACGAGATTGACCGTTTGGCCCTTTAGGTCCGAAACCTTGTCCTTGCCCTTCAATATCACCGCGTCGTTGCCGTTCGAAAAGTCGCCGACGATGACTGCAGTTGTGTCAACGCCGCCAGCCGCCGGGATCGATAATGCGTCCATGTTCGTCACTGTGACAGCATCAAAGGTGCCAGCCGTGTATTGATTGATCGACTCGACGTAATCGTTGAACTGCTTGACTTCGATTGTGATACCGTACTTGTCAGCCCACTTTTTCACGATACCACTGTCGGATGCATAGCCCCACGGCATCCAGCCGACGTAAATCGACCAAGCGACTTTGAAGTCTTTCTTTTCTGCGGCCTGCGCCGGCAGCACAGCCAAAGCGGCAGCTGCGGCAAAAGCGAGACAGCCTAGCAAATGCTTTGAGATAGTCCTGATCATCGAAAACCCCTGTGCTGACCACTCATCTTTGGGCCGCCAGAGAACGTGATCATGAGCAGCAGGCTCGCAACGCACACGACGAGAGCCTGTCCGCTCAAGAGCGCGTGCTCTTTGCGGCCGAGGTCTCCCGGGCTTTTGTCCCGCCGTGGCTCCGCTCTGATCGTGAGAACGGGAGTGCTTCTCTCGGACCTGTCGCCGCCACATCGTCGTGAAAGCCGGAACCCTAGAAGCGTTATGAACGGAAGCATTGCAGGGTGCGTGCCAGTTCGAAAACGCCCACAAACATGAGCCGCGTCCCCAGTCGATCGTCACGCGATGCTTAGTTTTTTATCCTCACGCGCAATTCACGTGCACGTTGGTTGCCGGCAATTCACGATACCCAATTGCACAATAATCAGTCAAATCAGCAGAGAAACCGCACAAAACATCAGCTGGGCCGCTGCCTGCGATGGTGGCAACGTCGATCAGCCACGCGATGCAACACAGTCTGGTGAGATCACGGCCAGGATGCTCAGTTTTTTCGACGAGATGCGCGATGCAGGACTGGCGCCACGGCCGCCTTATGAAAAAGTCGGCCAGTGGCTTGAGGCGACGCCGGCTGGTGTGATCGTCAACCGCAAGCAAGAGGCGGAGCACTTCTTTCGCCGCATCGGCA
>JANNFX010000240.1:0-5297 GCA_031380225.1 Hyphomicrobium sp. | reverse complement strand
CTGACGCTCACAACTCCTGCGTGCTAGCTCGCAGGCGGAAAATCAGCATTTACCAGTGCTTAACCAAATCATTTCAGGATTTTTAAATGAGCAAATTATCGACAGAACGGCGCCAGGCAAAATCGCGCGGATATGAAGACTGCGATATGCTGCAGATCCTGGCGCAAGTCATGATCGAAAATCCCGAGTGGTCTGTTGCGGCTGCAATCAAATCTATTGGCATCACCGATACGCCGTCGATTCGCCGACTGCGCGACAAGCATCAAGTAGAGACGCAGCGCCGCGAACTGCTCGCGGCCGCGATCGACAATGGCCAGGTGATCCCATTCCCGGCTGCGGTCGCTGTTCAGGCTGCTAGTGTGGACGCGCCAGAGGCCGTTGTGGTTGAGCCAGCTCCGGTCGCACCCGTCCCGGTCCAGGCTGCCGTCGCAGCGACCGCTGATAAACCTGAAACCCGCAAAATGATGCGCGATGAAGTTATCGCCGCGTCGATGCCGGCGGCGCCGTTCAGCGCTTCAGTTATGCTGCCTGAAGCATACTTCGCCTCCTTCAGCGGAGCTGGCATGCAGGCCTGGATGTCGCTGTTCGAATTGCAGCAGCTGATGGTTGTCGAAGTTATGAAGACGTTACCGATGGCTGCGGTATTGCACGGCCAAGTATTGATGACCGAATTGACAATGACCGCCTGCAAGGCGCACATGCGGCCGCGCAAACTCAAAGAGTAGTTGCGCCTTAGTTTTCGTTTTCAGTTTCATTGTCGAATGGGAATAGCAAGTCCCAAACGAACATTGTCAGCGTGTAGGCGCTGGCAAGAAATAAGAACGACGACGCAATCCGCGGCAGGTGTTCGGGTTCGATTGAAAAAGCCCCAGGCACCCAATGCGCGACGAGAGCCAAGCTTGAGAACAGCACTGCAAAGGCTGCGAACATACTCATGACAACACGGCGCGATCGGTCGCGAAGAGCTGCGTAAATTTCGGCGTCATCATTCATGGGCATCACGCAAAACGAGAGTTGCACACTGGTCATGCGTGCAGCTTAGCGCGGCGCGATTGCAAAGAGAAGGCTTCGTTTACGCTTTCGTAACTTTAACAAGCTCGCTGAGTTTGGCGTCGAGGACGAAAGCGTCATCGGAAAAATCAGCAGTGATCCACCAGTCTTCAAAGGCTGATAGCACGCGACCGACAGCTGGGCCGCTTTCAATTCCAAGTGCCATGACGCCGGCGCCGTTAACCGGCAACTGCGGCGGCTGCCAACGCTGTGCCAGATTGAGACGATCTTGCCACCGCTCTGTCGTTGCGCGCGATACACCACGCGCCCACGACAGCATCACGCCATCACGAAACGCCTGAGGTCCATGGCGATAGAGAAACGCTTTGGCGTCACGCTCAGGTGACTGCGGATCAAAGGCTGGATCTGCCATCGCCATGCGTGACAGGCGTTCGTATTCGTCGTTCGGCAATCTCAATTTATTGCGCAGCGCTTTCGCGTCGCCCGGCTTTTGCAGTGTCATGCTGCCGAGCCGCAAAATCGCATCTGGCTCTACCGCTGCGGCCGCTTCAGCTTTGACAATCGCTCCGAAATTTTCCGGATTTGCGTATAGGCCGAGCACGACGGGTAATACTCCAGCCGCCTGCATCCACTCGACCGACTCAACAGCCCGCGGCGTTATTAGGATCCGCAGCATCTCGGCGCGAAGCCGTTCACTCGATAGCTGGCCAATTCCGGCTTTCAGTTCGGCGCACGCAGAGAGCCCAACGGCATCAGGCGCACCGGACGCATACTCCGATGTGAATCGGAAAAAGCGCAAAATACGCAGATAGTCTTCGCGAATACGGTCCTCTGCGCGGCCGATGAAACGCACGCGCCGGGCCGCCAAATCAGGATAGCCACCGAGCGGATCGTGAACACGGCCATCGGCATCGCAATAGAGCGCATTGATTGTGAAATCGCGGCGCTGGGCATCCTCGGCCCAATCGGACGTAAACGCGACTGTCGCGCGGCGCCCATCTGTCTCAACATCGCGGCGCAAGGTGGTGACTTCGAAGGGTGTGTGACCCGCTATAATTGTGACCGTGCCGTGCTTCAAGCCGGTCGCAATTGTTTTGAGACCTGCAGACTGCGCGGCGCTGATGACCTGCTCGGGCCGCGCCGGCGTCGCGATGTCGATATCCTTGACTGGCAGTCCGAGTAACGTATTGCGGACGGAACCACCAACCGCGCGCGCATTGTGTCCCGCAGCCGCCAACGCGCAAAACACTGCTCGTGCTTCGTTGCTTCTGAGCCAGGGCGCATCCGTCAGCGACGGCAGCATCATTCGATGTGGCCCGGCTGGATCTTGCCGTCTTTCATCACTGGCGGTGAATAGTGCTGACCTGGTTTGCCGCCCGACGTCGAGCCAAATACGATCATCGCAATCAGAACCAATGCCGCACCGAGGACGAACAGCCATACAAACGGCGCGCCGTCCAGAATGCTGGCCGGTGATTTTTGAGCGGCTGCGCCGCCGGTTGAGCCTGGCGAAGGTTCAGCATCTCGCATCAGGTAGACGAATGCCAAGTAGATCAGCGCTGGCGTTAGAAACAGCAGCAGGTTTTCAAGGACTATACGAATCATGGCCGAACGACCCTCTCGTAAAGATTGCGCAGTATACCAGCGGTAATGCCCCAAATATAGCGGTCATGATGGGGCATTGCATAAAACAACCGCTCACGGCCGCCGGCTAGGCGGGCTTCGATGCTGTGGTTCTTTGGGTCCATCAAAAAGCCGAGCGGGACTTCAAACACGCTTTCGACCTCGCTGGCGTTAAGGACGAGGCTCGGGTCCGGCGCTACGAGCGCGACAACCGGCGTAATCAGGAAGCCGGTGCCGGACCTGTAGACATCAAGATAGCCGAGCGGCTCGACTTGCAAGGGCTCAAGTCCAATTTCTTCGCGTGCTTCTCTCAGCGCCGTATCAAGGGGCTCGATGTCGGTCTCATCCGTTGTCCCGCCTGGAAACGAAATCTGGCCGGCATGGTTGGGCATTGACGTGGTGCGCAGTGTCAGCAGCACGGTCGGCTCGGGCCGCGCAATGATTGGAACCAACACTGCAGCTGGCCGGAATTTCAGTCCCGGCATCAGATCGTCCCAATTGCTGGGGCTCAAATCGAAGTCTGACGGGTGCGAAATCCCGGCTTTTGGATCGGCCAAGGGTGGCGCTTCCCAAAGCCGCTGGCGGGCCAGCCGGGCGAAGCTTGCCGCCGTTATCGGCCCCCGTTCTGGCACTGTGCTATGGATCATGGCGAATCATACCATGTCATCAGGCGCCCGCCATAATTACGCAGAGTTAAGCAACTTTTGGTGATGGCCACGATTGGACCTCAAAACTGGGCAAATAGGGTGGTGGGCGGAAGAAGGACAGTCCGAGTGGGTTTGACGGCGAGATCAGCTTCAACGACGCGACCGCGCATAGGAGTATGGGGCAAGCGATTGCTGCCATTTGCAATCCTGTTGGCTATCCTGGTTGGTCCATTGGCATCGCAGACTGCAATGGCGGAAACCCCGGTCAAGGAATTCTCGGCTCAACTCGATGAAACGGAGCGTGCAGCCTTTCTGGCCTACATCACAGCCCAAGCACGGCACGCCCAAAACGCCGACAGCTACTGGAAAGCGGTGACCGACAAGCGTGCCGCCCGGCGCAAAAAGAAAGCGGCCGATATAGCTCTGACGCTTAATGATTACGTTCAGACCTTTCCGCCTGACTATACTGGCCCAAAGTTGACGCCTGATTTGGCCAAGCGTTGGGAAGCTTTTACGGTGAAGAAGGCTGAGCAGGGTCCGCCGCCGAAACAGAAACCCGGCCTTCAGGATTTTCTCACCAACGCCAAAACTCAATTCGATTTCGTACCTGAGCGCATTCCAGAGCGTGAGTTCAAGCTGCGTTATGCTCGCGAAGCGTTGGCGCTCGGCTTAACCAAAGACCAAGTCGTGCGGATCTATGCGCTGGAAACCAGCGGGCTTGGTACCGCCGAAATGGTGGCCGGAATCCATCCGATCAAAAAGACCGGCAAACCAATTTCTACGGCCATAGGCTACGCGCAGTTGTTGGCCGCCAATTCGATCAGTGAAGTCGTGATTAGCGGGGCTGCCTTCACCGAGCGGCTCCAGCGTATCGCTAATAGTTCCAGCGTTGACTTCGAGCGCGCCGCACGCGTTACGGCAAAAATTGACGCATTAAAAAAAATGATCGCGGCCGCACGAACGGTGCCGAACAAGTGGGACGATCATGTCAATTATGCGCGCACCAGCAAGGGCATGGGTATCCACGCCATCAACTTGGACGGTGATATTGGCCCCTGGCTGCAGGTCATAAAACTCAAAGGATTGAAGGATACCGCCGACCGCAAAGGCATGACCAATCTCGCCGGTGCCGAGATCGAATTGATGAACCTGGCGGGCCCAATGACCGGCATCGAAATGATGCGCCCCGCCGGCCGCAAAGTGCCGACTGCGAATTTCTTCGAGCGTCAAGCTTATGCCCGGAATACGATCGTGCGCGGCAAGACTTCGGAACAGCTGATCCAAGCTCTCGATCAGCGAATGGTTGAAAACATCGTCAATCCAGGCGCGGTTGAGTTCGAAGCTGTGTTTGATCAAGCGGCCGCGGAACGCCAAGCGCAGCGCTGACTAGCAATTTAACTCAAGCATTCTCCGATTTAAAGGGATTATTGTTTCTGCTCACTTGGCAGTCGAAATCGCGAACGTCCAACACTTTCTATTTTTTTGGTTCCCGGAAGCCGCGCCGCGCAATTCTCGAAGGCAGCAGGATCGCATCAGTTGCGGCTATCCGGGATCTTCACCCGGTGCCGCAATCCAGTGAACTCGCTGTTTTGAATCTCGCGATACCCTTACCGGGAAAGGTCCCGGATAGCCGCGCATTCGACAATCCCACACATCACTCAATGTGAGCGGCGCGGCTTCCGGGAATCAGTAATTATTTGAATTCGGTTCCGTATTGGTGTCTGCTCAAACTTTTACAATCGCTCAAATACGTCGCGGTAGCCCATTGCTGAGCGGTCGAAGAGGATGTCGCGCGGCACCAGCGGCCTAGCCAATGCCAGCCCGGCAAGTGTCCGGCAGCGCGAAAGGGCTACATAGGCTTGGCCGTGTGCAAAGGTCCCACGGCCAAGATCGACATAGACCCGGTCCAATGTCAGACCTTGTGCCTTATGAATGGTCAGTGCCCACGCCAACCGTACTGGATATTGCTTGAAAGTGCCCGCAACCGTCTCGACGATTTTTTGCGCTTCGGTGTCG
>JANNFX010000169.1:0-7604 GCA_031380225.1 Hyphomicrobium sp. | reverse complement strand
CCATCGTGCAGCACGAACTTCGGCCGCCCCTTGGCGGTCTCGCGCAGGCGCTCATAAAGCCCCATCTCATCCCAGCGCTTAAGCAGCTTGGGCTCAAGTTCCGGCAATCCGGCGCGCATCGGAAATTCGGTCTCGGGCAGGAACAACGTCTTGCTCCAGTCGCGCGCGCTTTCACTTGCGGCTGTCGCCGCCGATACCCCGCCCGTGCCCGCAGCCGCTGCTGCAGGCTTATTGTCTTTGGCCATTGCCGCTCTCAATTCTTAAGTAAATCGAAGCGCGCTTCTAGCAACGGCGGCTTCACATGTCACCAAAACGACGACCAAACGCAGTTGACATAAAATACACATCAATACACACTGTGGCATTGACAATTCGCGCAAGAATGTGTATTAATACACACTTGAACACCCGGGACATCATTGCCGCCATTCAATTAGACGGCTGGGTCAAGGTCAGTCAGAAAGGCAGCCACATGCAGTTCAAGCATCCGGTCAAGCAAGCCGGGCCGTGTGACTGTCCCACATCCAAAGCGTGACGTGCCGATTGGCACGCTGCATTCGATTGAGAAGCAAGCCCAGCTAAGACTTCGCAGGTAGGAATTATGCGCTCGTACATTGCCTTGATCCACAAAGAAACAGCCAGTGACTTTGGGGTGTCGTTTCCTGATTTTCCGGGCTGCATCACGGCTGGCACGACGCTCGACGAGGCCCGTGACTTTGCCGCTGAAGCGCTTTTACTCCATTTCGAAGGCATGGCGGAAGATGGCGTTACTGTTCCCGAACCGTCATCGTTGGAAGAGATCATGTCGGCGGTCGAAGATCGCAACTGCGTCGCCATCTTGGTCGACGGGCCAAAGTTGCCGGACAAGGTTGTGCGTGTGAATATTACACTTCCAGAACCTTTACTCGAGTTGATCGACAAGAAAGCGGAAAGCCTGGGCATGACCCGCTCCGGCTTCCTGGCCCGGGCCGCGAAAAACGATATTGCCGCCTAATCCAAATTGCTCTGCCTACCACTTCTGACGCGATCAGCCATAAAGACGACAAGGTGTTCAGCTTGTTCGGGAAATTGGTTCGATTGGCAGGGTGGGTTGCTTGCCGTCGAACGGTATCGAGATCAGGCGTCTCCGAGGCGGGCGAACGGCATGCGAAACCTTGAAAGATCCCTTGGGATCATAGTGTTAGCCGCAGTGACATGGATCGGAGCCGCCAGTTTTGCGGCGGCTGCTGAACAAGTTTCGATCCCCTATCGCTGTCACACGGCCGGCAATACTGTCCAGTTGACCCCGTCCGAATCGCGCCGCTACGACATTTATGGCAAGCGCGAGCAGGATATTATAACCGCTTGCCCGAACGGCGATCAAAGCCGCTGCAAAAGCTGGCGGGTCCATAAATTCGATATCAACTGTGCCGGTACGCGCGTGCCGTGGCTCGACATTGTTGCGGCGGCCAACGCGCAAAGCGGCGGACCGGCACGCGCGCAGGGCAACAAGCTTTTTGTCCGCATGGACCCATGGTGGGCGAGGCGTGACGGCGATCGATTTGGCCAGCGGCCAAGGCTGAGTGAATATGGCGAGGCTGACCGCCGTCCATCGGACTATCGTTACCGGCCGACCGGTCGCGAGCGTGAGATCGAAATGCCGGCCGGTTATGCGCCCATGACGGGCATCCGGGCGCAGTTTGTCGACGGCGCGCCGGGAGCTGATAATGGTTTAGATAGAGGCGGTTATGGTGAACAGCCAGGACCACAACCAGGACCAATGGCACGCGCCGAACCGATGCCAACGGAAAGGCCTCTGGCGGCCCCGCCAGCGCCCGTTCCAGCCCAGAGGCCTGCCGCTGCAGCAGAGCCAAACAAGCCTGTAATCCCACCCAGCGGGGCAAAGACGACACTCCGCGATGCTGGCCACACCTTCCCGCCGAAGCCGGTAGATTCAAAGCCCGAGCCGCCCAAAACCGGCGTTAAGGTTGAAGCGCCCAAAGTGGCGCCAAGCGAAACTCAGAAGTCCGCGACGGACGGTGCATCGAAGGACGTCGCAACGAAACCGGCGACTGATAATAAGCCGGAAACGGCAACATCGGTGGCCACGGCCGTGCCGGCTGCGGCTACACCTGCAGCGTCGCCATCACCGGCCGCTGACTCCACCAGCACGACGCCAAAACTGCTCAACGGCCCCGGCGCAATGGAGCCGCCAAAGCCGACCGGACCACCGGTCATCACATCGGCGTCGAGTTCATCGGGTGACAGTGCAGGCCCGAACGGTACGCAAATCGCCGCCGGTCCGGCAGTCGCGATCCCGGTTACAATTGAGCCTGGCCCAGCGCGCCCGGTGACGTTGCCGTTTGTGTTTCTAGTTGGCTCGCTGATCCTTTTGGCGGCCAGCGGAGCACAGTGGCTTTGGCGTCAAAACCGCAGTCCCGCGGCCGCTACCGGACGCCGCAGCATCTCCGATGTCTGGCTGGAAAATTCAGCATCGCGCGAGTTGGTAGCGGTTCCAGATGAAGCTGCGCCGCGATCGACAGTTCCGCCGCTGGTCACTACAAGCGCCGCGCCGATTGATGCCGTCACAGTCGCCGGGCCGGTCTTGGAAAAAACTTGGGTGCCGTCGACGCGCGGTGAAGCACTGCAAGTGCTCGGTGCCGGACCTGATGCGTCCGCAGATGTTTTGAAAAAGATTGTCGACGGCTTGCGCATGAGCTGGCATCCAGATCACGCAAGATCGCCGGAAGAATACAGCGCGCGCCATGACCGCATGCGGCAGATCAATGTCGCCTGGGATATCTTGTCGGTAGAAGGCAATCCCCGCCCAGTTTAGAATTATTCAAACCTGAAAGCGGCAAATGGATACTGAGATCGCTTGTTAACTTGACTTCAATTGCGCGCTGCCGTTTTCCTACGGCGCGACGAAATTTTTTTAACCCGATGCTGGGGCCTTGAACCCCTCCTATTGGAAACAACGAATGATCATCTGCTCTTGCGCCGTGATTTCAGATCACGACATTGAGTTGGCGGTGCTCGATATTATGAGCCAGCCCGACGCGCCGCTTCCGACCCCCGGTGTGGTCTATCGTCATTTGCAAAAGAAAATGAACTGCTGCAGCTGTGCGCCGCTCGCCGTCGAAACCATCTATGAAAAAATGGACATGCTGTCCGCCAAGGGGCTGATTTGCCCATGTCAGTGCGCGACCACTCAAGACCGCCTGATGCGGCGCTTGCCCAAAGACGCCGGCCCGGTCACGGAAAAGTCGGCCGCTGGCGCTTGACATCGGAGGCGTCTCAACCCACCGTTCAGAACTATTGAAATTCAAGAATTGAAATTTAAGAAGAGGCACGCACTTATGAAGGGCGATAAAGACGTCATTGCGATTTTGAACGACGCGTTGAAACTCGAACTTGGCGCGGTCAACCAATACTGGCTGCATTACCGCATTCTCGAAAACTGGGGCTTCATGAAGCTCGCAAAAAAAGAGCGCGCGGAATCACTCGAAGAGATGGCGCACGCTGACAAGCTGATCGCGCGCATCATTTTCCTCGAAGGTCATCCGAATTTGCAGCACGTCGCGCCATTGATGATCGGCGAAGACCTCAAAGAGGTTTTGGAATGCGATCTCAAAGGCGAGCATATCGCCCGCGATCTCTACATGAAGGGCCGCGCGCTGTGCCGGTCAAAAGAAGACTATGTGTCGATGGAGTTGTTCGCCGAACTGCTCGCAGACGAGGAAGGCCACATCGATTTCTTAGAGACGCAACTCGATCTCATCAAAAAGATTGGCATCCAGAACTACGGTTTGTTGCAATCCGAAGCCGCCAACGAAAGCAGTTGAAACTACACCAGGTCATTGAGATCTGTGCGGCGGTCGGCGACCATGAACCAGCTCGGACCGTAAAGTGGTTCGTTCCAAATCCGCTTCCAGCGGAAGCCGGCCTTTTCGTAAGCCCGCACCGCGCGCTCGTTGCGAACCGATGGGAATACGCACACCGCGACCGCCATCGTCGTCTGAAACACTTCGTCCTTCAATATCGACAGCGCGCGCTGACCGATGCCAACACCGCGATGAGATTCTGAGGCGATAAACAAATCTAGGTCCCAGGTGCCGGGCTCAAGTTCTTCCGGCAGATCGGCGCCCCATACCGTTGCATCAATAGCGTGCGCATAGCCGACCGCCTTGCCATCCGCCTCGATCATCCGGCAAATCGCAGACTCCGAATTGAGCGCGATGTTGACTTCCGGTTCTGTCGCAGAAACCGGCCCCCACCATTCCTCGATACTCGGATCTGACAGCCAGGCGCGGATGGCATCCCAGTCATTTTTATTCGCGGGGCGAAGCGTGACGCTCGATACTGACATTCCACTCACTCAATTCTCATCGACTTAACTGCAGTTCAGTGCCGGAAGTGGCGTAGGCCCGTGAACACCATGGCCAGACCTTTGTCGTCAGCGGCCTTGATAACCTCGTCGTCTCGCATCGATCCGCCGGGCTGAATAATCGCCGTTGCGCCAGCGCTCGCGGCAGCCAACAACCCGTCGGCAAATGGGAAAAACGCGTCAGACGCAACCACCGAGCCGCTTGTCAGCGGCTCGCTGAGGCCAGCTGCTTGCGCCGCCTCACTGGCCTTCCAAACCGCAATCCGCGTTGAATCGATGCGGCTCATCTGCCCAGCGCCGATGCCGGCCGTCGCTCCATCTTTGGCGAACACGATGGCATTTGATTTGACGTGTTTTGCAACACGGGCCGCAAACTTGAGATCGGCTAATTCTGTTGGCGTCGGCGCCCGGCGCGTGACAACTTTGAGCAGCACGTCATCGACGACGCCGTTATCGAACGACTGCACCAACAGACCACCTGCCAGCGACCGCACACTAAGTCCTGCATGACGTGGATTGGGCAGGCCGCCAGTCGTCAGCAACCGCAGATTTTTCTTTTCGGCGAAGATCGCGTGCGCTTCCGGCGATGCATCCGGTGCGATCACAACTTCGGTAAACAGCTTTGCGATTTCCCGGGCCGTGTCACCATCGAGGGTTTGATTAACAGCAACGATGCCGCCGAACGCACTAACGCTGTCGCAACGCAGCGCATTGATCCAGGCTTCTTTCAAGGTCGACGCCGTGGCGACGCCGCATGGATTCATATGTTTGATAATGGCGACGGCGGGCTTGGCCGCATCAAACTCGGCTACCAATTCGAACGCAGCATCGGTATCCGCGAGATTGTTGTACGAGAGTTCCTTGCCTTGATGCTGGTGAGCACGCGCGACGCCAGGCCGGATGTCGCCAGTGAGATAGACCGACGCCTTCTGATGCGGGTTCTCGCCATAGCGCAACTGCTGCGAGAGCGTGCCGCCGAATGCCCGGTACTTCGGCGCCGTTTCACCGAGCTCGCGCGCAAACCAGTTACTGATTGCAGCATCATAGGCGCCAGTGCGTGCAAACGCCTTTGCCGCGAGATGTTTGCGAAATGCTAACGTTGTCGCGCCTTGGTTGGCAGCCATTTCTAAGAGCAGCGCGGTATAGTCGGCCGGATCGACGATCACCGCGACACCAGCATGATTTTTGGCTGCCGCACGAATCATCGCCGGACCACCGATGTCCATGTTCTCGACGCACTCGTCGAACCCCGCGCCATTGGCGACCATTGCTTCGAATGGATAGAGGTTCGCCACCAAAAGATCGATCATCTCAATTTGGTGTTCGCTCGCCGATTGTTCATGCCCGGCGTTGCCACGGACAGAAAGCAACCCGCCATGGACTTTGGGATGCAACGTCTTTACGCGCCCATCCATCATCTCGGGAAAACCAGTCAATTCAGAGACATCTTTGACGGTCAGTCCGACGGCCTTGAGTGCCGCTGCCGTGCCGCCAGTCGAGACCAATTCAATGCTTTGCTCAACAAGACTCTTGCCGAGGGCAGCCAAGCCCGTTTTGTCGGTAACCGACAACAATGCGCGGCGAATTTTCGGCTGTGTGGATTTCATGCTGACGTACGTCTCGCGATTGATTCTAGTGAAGGTATCAATCACATGACGTGCGCTGTGTCACCAGGGCAAGCACTTTATCGTGCCCGGCCGGACTGCAAATTATCTCGCAGGATCAGATGGCCGACGGTCCAATCCATTCCAACACCCAACGCACATCTGTTTCGCCAAAAGTCGCACCGCGGATGACTATTTGCAAACAAGGACGGGGGCCGGCTGAATCGGCGAAATGCATACTTTCTTCAAATGACAGTTGTGAACCGGCTGCCGACAGCCGCCACATTTCTCCGTCGCGAAGCACAATGTCGGCTGCGCCTCTTTGCGACGACGACGGACGGCACTGGGCATCTGGATGGACATGGAAATGGATCGAAAACGGCAGATCCCGCCGCAACCTGACGCTGCCCTTCGGCCCCGCAATATGATCGATGCCAAGTAACCGTTGCCCGGATGCGCTCAGCACCAGTTGGCGCCTATGGATCAATCCGAAGCGCTTCTGGTAGCCATCGTGGCTCGTGGTCAGTTCGAGCGCTCCAGCCTGTTCTTCGACCGTCGCGGTGACCTTGGACGGTCCTTCAATCGGCGACGCGCCGAGCATTTCTTCAACCACTTGGTCGCGGACCAGAACTGATGACGACACGTCACCCAGGACCAAAGTATTATGGCTGATGGTTGCCCTGGCGATGGCCCGCCAATCTCGATCGGCGGAGCCTGGTGCGCCACCGTTGGCGAAAATCATCGAGGTGCCTGAACTCATTTCGAACGATAGGCAACCAGCATGGGCATCGCCCGCAATTGCCAGCGGGGGCGGTCCGCCGGCATCGAGAACGATCACGGTCCGGCCCCGATCGAGACGCACGAACCGCGACGCTCTCCGGAACGGCGTCGCTGTCGATGTCATTTCATCATAGGCTAGAACCGTTGCGAGTTCGGCTGGTGCGGCAACGGACATGCCATTGAAGCGCGCCAGCATGCCATCGCCGAGACGCATGTGGCGCAACATCGCCAACATTTCAGATATGGCTGGTCCAATCGGGTGTGGCAGCGGCCGGCCGCGAGCCGCGAAACATTGCTTGAGCGGCAGAAAATCTAGCAACAAGTCGACGATCGTGGCTGGGTTACGGCTGATATGCCCGCCGTCGCCAAGCACTTGCTTTGAGACTTCCGCCACCAAAAGTTTTTCGTGTTCCGCCAGTTGGCTCTCATGTCCGGCGACGCAAAGTCCGGCCAGAACAAGCGCGGTCAACGCGACCAATCTCGAGTATCCATCAGCACCATCGCGCCATGATGCAGACAAGCGCGCAATGTCGGCGCCAAGACTACGCGTGATCGCATCGTAGGTGTCAGGATCAGCATCTTCGAGCAGGTAATTTGCAAACGTCAGCCAGGAGATCAGGCGGCGTCCGGCGATGCCTGGGTCCCAGGCTATTCGTGATCCGCGGCCATGGCGAATTGTCCATTCGACTGCCAACTGGCGCGCTGTCGTTTGAGCGGGGGATGCTGGACGACACTTTGGTCGTGTGGGGTGGCGAGTTCGGCCGTACACCTATGAATGAGGCCCGCAACAACTCCAAGTTTCTGGGGCGCGATCACCATCCGCACGCGTTTACGATGTGGATGGCCGGCGGCGG
>JANNFX010000133.1:0-6893 GCA_031380225.1 Hyphomicrobium sp. | reverse complement strand
CCCGCAGGGTCTGACCCCGAACGCTTCTTAATCTCTCGCTAAGCACATGGCGACGCCCATGCCGCCACCGATGCAGAGGGTGGCGAGACCCTTCTTGGCGTCGCGGCGCTGCATTTCATGCAGCAACGTCACGAGCACGCGGGCACCCGAAGCGCCAATCGGATGGCCGATGGCAATCGCGCCGCCATTGACGTTGACCTTGTCGGTGTCCCAACCCATGCCCTTATTGACGGCGATGGCTTGCGCCGCGAAGGCTTCATTGGCTTCGATCAGATCGAGGTCTTTGATGGTCCAGCCGGCTTTTTCCAAAGCCTTTTTCGAGGCCGGGATCGGGCCGGTGCCCATGATCGACGGATCAACGCCGGCATGCGCCCACGAAACGATGCGCGCCAATGGCTTGATGCCGCGCTTGTTGGCTTCGGCCAACGACATCAAAACAACCACGGCAGCACCGTCGTTGAGGCCTGATGCGTTGGCGGCTGTAACTGTGCCTTCCTTCGGATCGAACGCGGGGCGCAACTTAGCAAGGCCCTCGGCGGTCACGCCCTCTTTGATGTATTCATCGGTGTCAACAACGGTGTCGCCCTTCTTGCCTTTGATCGTAACAGCGGCGATCTCATCTTTGAATTTGCCAGCCTTGCGTGCAGCCTCGGCCTTGTTCTGTGAAGCGGCAGCGAACTTGTCTTGCTCATCGCGTGTGATTTGCCATTGGCGGGCCACGTTTTCAGCTGTGGTGCCCATGTGATAATTATTGAACGCGTCCCACAGTCCGTCTTTGACCATCGTGTCGACGAACTTGACGTCGCCCATCTTGGTGCCATCACGCATGTGGCTCGCATGCATGGCTTGGCTCATGCTTTCCTGTCCGCCCGCGACGACGATCGCCGCGTCGCCAGTTTGAATCTGCTGCATTCCGAGCGCCACGGCACGAAGTCCTGATCCACAAATCTGGTTCATGCCCCAGGCCGGCGTGTCGACGGGGATGCCAGCTGCAAGCGACGCTTGCCGGGCCGGGTTCTGGCCATGTCCTGCAGTAAGGATCTGACCAAGGATGACTTCCGAAACGTCACCGGCCGCGACGCCGGCGCGATCGAGTGCTGCCTTGATGGCGACCTTTCCAAGTTCGTGCGCAGGCAGTGCACCCAGAGTGCCGTTGAAAGACCCGACCGGGGTCCGCGCAGCACTGGCAATCACAATCGTCGTGTCGTCACTCATCGAAATGTCTCCTAAAACCGCGGCTTTGGTGGCTGGTGGTACCTGCCCAGAAAACTTCGGGCGGCCTAGTCTGTCAGGCTGGATACTGTTTTTCAGGCAAATTCATAGCGCGCAGTTTGCCGCCGCGCCGCAATAATACATGTCCGAACGATAGTCCTACCCAATAAATGCCCAAACGAGTGGGAAAATACGCCCAGTTCCTGATGACAAACCCGCCCAGGCAGTGGTAGCGTTCCGCAGCGCAACATTTTGAGTGGATTGCAATGCAAACCAAGCCCGACGTCCAAACCCCGAGAAAGGAGTCGGTCGTTATAAAAAAGTACGCCAACCGGCGGCTCTATAACACCGAAACCAGCACCTACGTGACGCTGGAAGATTTGGCTCAAATGGTGCGCTCGGACCGCGATTTCGTGGTCTATGATGCCAAGTCCGGCGACGACCTGACTCACGGCGTCTTAACCCAGATCATTGTCGAGCAGGAAAGCCGCGAAGGCGGGCTGAACCTCCTGCCAATTCCGTTCCTGCGCCAATTAATCCGGTTTTACGATGACCAGATGGGCAAAATGGTGCCAGGCTATTTGCAATTCAGTCTTGAGAGCCTCGTTAGAGACCAGGAAAATCTAAGGTCTAAAATGAGCCAAGCTTTAACGACTCCGACTGGCGCCTTCGACGTCTACCAAGAGCTGGCCCGCAAAAACATGGTGATGTTCGAGCAGGCGATGTCAATGTGGTCATCATTTGCGTCAGGAGGAGTAAAGGGCGGCGCACAAATTCCAAATCCGTTCTTTAGAGCCCCTGGCGCTGGCGACAAGCCGGCGGCGACATCGGCGCCTGGAGCCACCACTTCGTCAAGCACGCCCGGCGCTCCAACGCCTCTTCGTCCGGTGCGCACTGAGCCTGCCGCTGGCGCTGAAATCGATGAATTGAAAGACCAGCTCGCCGCCATGCAACAACGCATCGAGCGGCTGTCGAAGGATCGGGATTAATCAGTTATGTTGGGAGAAAGCGCGCTTTCCGCAGCATCCAGAAATCATACCAGCGCAGCGTTGCGCTGGCAAGTATATTATCGTTTTTATCTATTTAATTCAGCTGGTTATGAATTCCCTTGACGGCAAAACCTTCCAGGTTAACACGGCCCGATTTCGCGGGGATAAGTTAGGCCATCGCGCCGCGGTATTTGACCGCCCAAGTATCACCCTTGCCTTTGGCGCTTGAGCGTTCGCCGCCCGGTGCTACGAGCGCGCCGATCACATGCGGTGTTTCGCCAGCGGCTCTTAGGGCGGTTAAAACGTCAGGCGCACGTTGGCGATCAGAGACGATGATCATGCCGATGCCGCAGTTAAACGTGCGCAGCATTTCCGCGTCATCGAGATTTCCGGTTTTGGCCAGCCATCCGAACACCGGCGGCACTACGAGGCTGGCAAGATCGACTTCGGCGGCGACATGATCGGGCAATACGCGCGGCAGGTTTTCGGACAATCCACCGCCAGTGATGTGTGACAAGCCCTTGATGGCTCCGGTTGCAGCGCCGCCCGTCGTTTTGATCGCAGCCAATAGTGGCTTCACATAAATCCGGGTTGGGACCAACAACGCCTCCGCCACTGTACGGCCAGCGGCCCACGGCGCTTGATCCGTCCAATTCAGTCCAGCTTTATCGACCAAACGGCGGACCAGCGAATAACCGTTCGAATGCACGCCCGACGAAGCGAGGCCTATCAAAACATCACCAGGTACCATGTCGGCGCGTGGCAACAATTCGCCTCGCTCCGCGGCCCCAACGGCAAATCCGGCAAGGTCATAGTCATTGCCGTGATACATGCCCGGCATTTCAGCGGTCTCGCCGCCGATCAATGCGCAACCCGCTTGCCGGCAACCATCTGCGATGCCCGAGATGACAGAGGTCGCAACTGGCACATCCAATTTCCCAACCGCGAAGTAATCGAGAAAGAATAGCGGCTCGGCGCCCTGCACTACGAGGTCGTTGACGCACATCGCAACAAGATCGATGCCGATGGTCGAATGCAGTCCCGTATCAATTGCAATCTTGAGCTTGGTGCCGACGCCATCATTGGCGGCCACTAGGACAGGATCGCGGAAACCCGCAGCCTTCAAATCAAACAAGCCGCCGAAACCGCCGAGGTCCGCATCCGCACCGCGCCGCCGCGTGGACTTGACCATAGGCTTGATGGCCTCAACCAACGCATTGCCCGCGTCGATGTCGACACCCGCTTGCCGGTAGGTGATCGGAGCGTCACCCTTAGCGGGGGTACCGGTCGAACCTTTGCCTTGAGCCATCTGCCCTCTCGAAAAAGACGATCCCTCGCGGAAAAGCCCTATTTCACGGCCCGCGTGACCTGGACCGCACTTTCGCCCGATTGCCGGGTCGTGGTACGGGTCCTATTAGCTGAGACCCGCAATGGCAACTCCGAGACCCATGATACGCACGGCTTTAGCCTTGGCATTTGCCACTTTAATCCTGTCATCTGAAGCATTTGCAGCCCCCGGCGACAAAGTGTTCACGGTCGGCAATTATCCGGTCGAGGCCGAAGCAGCGAGCGCCGTCGCCGCCAAAGACAAGGCCATGACTGATGGCCGTGATGCGGCGTTCCGGTCACTCTTGAAGCGGTTGGTGCCGGTCACCGCCTACAACCAGCTCACTCGCATCAAAGGCACAAAAACGGCCGATCTGCTCGACGGCGTTCGCATTCGCTCCGAGCAGAACTCTCCGACCCGCTACATCGCGAGCCTCGACTATTCATTTCAGGCTGATGCCGTGCGCGGGCTGTTGCAAAGCCAGGGCGTGCCATTTGTTGCCGATCAGGCGCCGGAAGTGCTGCTGATACCGGTCACACAAACCGGGCAGACCTATGCACCGGCGGGCGGCACTTGGTTGCAGGTCTGGAAAGATCTCGATCTTGAAAACACTTTGAGCCCGGCCCGCATTACCGCGCTGAAGCCCGAAGTCCATCCCGACACTATTCAGCTGATGCTGCAAGGCACCGGCGAAGCCGACCGCATTCTGGCCAACGAATACAAATCTGACAAAGTCGTGCTCGCCATCGCCGAAATCGACATCGCTGGAAAACTCATCAACGTCACATTGGCTGGTCGCGACGCCGTTGGACCATTGTCGTGGACCCGCGCCTATCGCGTGCAAGACGGTGATACAGGATATGCATTAGACCTCGCCGGCGTCGTCAGTCTCGGCGTGCTCGAAGGCCGTTGGAAGGTTATGAAAACCGGCCCAGGCGGCACCGCGTTTGGCGCCGATGTCCTGCAGATCGATGTCGCCTTCCAAAGCCAGGACGAATGGAACGATATCCGCGGCCGCCTTCTTGATATCGATGGCGTCGATAATGTGAACATCGCAGCACTAACAGCGCGCTCGGCCGAAATGGGATTGACTTACCCCGGCGGCGGCTTAGCGCTCGCGTCATTGCTAAGTCAGCGCGGCATGAAAATGGTGCAAAACGGTGGCCGGTGGTCGTTGTCGCCAGCTTATTAATCTGCGACGCGGCCATCACAGGAAACCCAATGCGCATTCTAATCACCAACGACGACGGCGCGGGCGCGCATGGGTTGTCGATCTTACGTCAGGTTGCGCAAGCGCTGACCGACGATGTGTGGGTCGTCGCGCCGGAAATGAATCAATCGGGCGCCTCGCACGCGCTGACCTTGCAAGTGCCACTTCGTTACCGTGAGATTGGCGAGCGGTCGTTTGCGGTTCGCGGCACGCCGGCTGACTGCGTGATCATGGGCGTGCGGCACGTCCTCAAAGACACGCCGCCCGATCTCGTGCTGTCGGGCATCAATCACGGATCCAACCTGGCAGAAGATGTAGCCTACTCGGGCACCATTGCGGGCGCAATGGAAGGCACGCTGCTCGGCGTGCGTTCGATTGCGTTGAGCCTGACCATCGGCTTCGATCCCGACGGCATCCAGCATTGGGATACAGCACTTGAACATGGGCCGCGTTTGATCCGGACGCTGCTCTCCGAACAGTGGCCGCAGCAGATGCTGATCAACGTCAATTTCCCGGATATGGCGCCGGATGCGGTCAAGGGCACGGTCGTGACCTCGCAAGGCCGCCGCGATCAAGGCGGGCTTCATCTTGAACAGCGCCGCGACACCTGGGGCGATCCCTATTTTTGGGTCGGCTTCGAACGCCGCCGTTCCGATCCGCCCGATGGCACTGATTTACGCGCCATCGCCGACGGCAAGATTTCCATCACACCATTGACCATGGATTTGACCCACAGCGCTGCACGGGAGCGATTCCAGACGGTATTTGCGGGGACATGACCTGAACGCCTGAAAATCATGCAAAATATGGAGCTGTCATCATAGGTACGGGTCATGCCCCCGAACCGTTGACGAAACTTTTTTCATTCGCGGCCGTATGTCTCAGGAGTTAATTCCGAGGACCGGCCCATGCGCAGAGCAAGCCTTTTTCGCAACAGCATTGCCGCGGCTTTGATAGTCCTGTCAGGCGGGTTTGCTTCAGCCACCACGCGCGATACCAGCGGCCTCATATGGCAACCCTGGAGCGCGGATATTTTCACGCGCGCCAAGGCCGAGAACAAACTGGTCCTTCTCGATCTCGAAGCGGTGTGGTGCCACTGGTGTCACGTCATGGAGGAAACAACATACCGCGACCCCAAGGTCACAGCATTACTGAAGTCGAAATTTCTGACAATTCGCGCCGACCAAGACGCCAACCCGGATCTCTCTAATCGCTATGGAGATTGGGGCTGGCCCGCTACCATCGTCTTCGCAGCCGACGGCACCGAAATCGTCAAACGCCGCGGCTATATCGAGCCTGAAGGCATGGCATCGTTATTGGCTGCTATCATCGCAGACCCAACGCCGGGACCGTCCGTGGATGCCGCGCTCGATGTCAAACCGGCTGTATCGGCATTTCTAACGCTGCCACAGCGCGGCGATCTCATTCAGCGCAGCGCGGAAAGCTTCGATGCTGACAACGCCGGCTGGGGCGACAGCCTCAAATTCATCGATGCCGATAGCATGGATTGGGAACTGACGCTTGCAGAAGGCGGTGACACTGACGCTGCAAAACGTGCGCGGCAGACATTTGATGCGGCCCTCAATTTGATTGATCGCCAAGACGGCGGCATTTTTCAATACTCCGACGAACTTGATTGGAAGTCACCGCACTACGAAAAAATCATGTGGTACCAATCGAACGGGCTGCGCCAATTCGCGGCCGGTTATCAGATGTGGAAGAACCCCAAATATCTTGAGGCCGCGAATGACATTGCCCGCTATCTTTTAACAACGCTCAAAAGTCCAGACGGTGCGTTCCACACCAGTCAAGACGCCGACGTTGACGCCTCGTTCTCAGGCAAGAAATATTATGCCTTGGCTCAAACAGAGCGCAGCAAACTCGGCCGCGCACCGCGCATTGACACCCACATTTACGCTCGCGAAAACGGCTGGGCGATCAGCGGGCTAACAGCGCTCTACACGGCGACCGGCGATGAAAAAGCACGAGACGCAGCGATTGCCGCTGCGCGCTGGATCACAGCCAATCGCAAGCTTGATGGCGGCGGCTTCAAGCATGGCGACAGTGATCGCGGCGGCCCTTACCTCGGCGACAGCATTGCGATGGGTCAAGCAGCGCTCGATCTTTATGCGGCTACCGGCGGCCGCGAATGGCT
>JANNFX010000116.1:0-2283 GCA_031380225.1 Hyphomicrobium sp. | reverse complement strand
TGTTCGGCGGAAGAGACGATATTGGGGTTGTGCAAATAGTTTCGTGCGGACGAACAGATGGCGAGATGTGATGGTTGGTCTCTTTCGTGACGGTCAGGTGGGCAAGACACGGCGATTGGCCTTTAATTTGACGAGCGCGTTGCAATTTGCGGGTTGTGTTTTTTCTCGCTCTTGTTAGTAGTATTGAAAGGCGCAACAAAGAGTGGCAAGTGGTTGAATAAGAATTCGAAATTGCTAAATTCTCTCGGGATGTTAGACACCCAACCGGGATGGTAGACGGCGTTTGGGTGTCGAAAACTAGTTGGGCCTCCACCAAATGCGAAAAATAGTATTCATAATTTTGGGGCTGGTTTTACTTCCTGACATTGTGTTTGCCGAAACCGTTTGCACGGATCGCCCAGAATGTTGGCCAAAGGGAAGTTCCAATCACGAGGCTCTGTTACTCATTGAAAAGCAGAGGCCGATTGAAAAACTCATGGCAAGTAAGCACGCGGACCTAGTCAAACTTATATCTACGCCAATCTCGCCGGACGGACAATTTTTCCCGGACATAGGCCTTGTTGGGGCCCTGAAAAGGCAACAATTGGCATGGTTGAAATATCGGACGGAAGAGTGTGGGCTTGTGGGTTCCTTGACGGGGGCCGGGGGCACTTGGCCAACCACTTACGCAATTACTTGCGCTGTCAATCTTAGCGAGATGCGCCTTACACAAATTCAGTCAGCAACAATCTGCGTTAAGAAAATGCGAAAAGATAAACGCGCACATGAACAAAATACCTGCTTACAACAACTTGTGCTCCTCGCCAATAAATAGGCCCAACACGTCGTTCCAGAGGACCGCGCAAAAGCGCGCCGCCTCTGAACTTAGCCGTTGGGCCGCTTTGTAAATAGGTGCCACCATGGATAAGCTCACCTTGAACGACTTCGAGACGACCGGGCGTGCGGTACTTGGGTTCCTTCACCGGCGCATGGGGTTCGTTCTTTGGATGGTCACCCGGACAGAGGGCGACGATTGGATCGTGCTTCAGAGTGTGGACCATGGGTATGGTGTGGAGGCGGGCACGGTTTTTAAGTGGGCCGATTCATTCTGCTCCGAGATGGTCAAGGGCAACGGCCCGCGTATTGCGCCACGTTCGCAAGACGTCCCGGCGTATGCCTCGGCGCCGATCGGGCGTCAAGTCCAGATCAAGGCGTATGTCGGCTTGCCACTTACGTTCAAGGATGGGAGCCTGTTTGGCACCCTGTGCGCGATTCATCCCTCGACCCAGCCGGCGTCGATCGTCGAGGAGCAAGAGCTCTTGGAGTTGCTTGGGGCCATGTTGAGTACGATTCTTCAGGCTGAACTTAGAGCTATGGAGGAGGCACGTGTTACAGAACGGCTCCAATCAGAAGCGCTGACTGACCCAATGACCCACATGTACAACCGGCGCGGCTGGGAAAAATTCCTGGCCTCCGAGGAAGAACGCTGCCGGCGATATGGTCATCCTGCAGCAGTCCTGATCGTCGACCTCGACGAACTATCACTTATCAATGACACACAGGGACACGCTGCGGGTGATGCGCTTATCGTACGCGCGGGCTCTGCGCTTCGCCGAGCTGCCCGGTCGCTCGATATCGTCGCTCGCTTGGGTGGAGACGAATTCGGCATCCTTGGCGCCGAGTGCGATCGCGCTGGGAGTGAGGCATTGCTCATGCGTGTCCGCACGGCGCTGACCGCCGAAAACGTAAAGGCCTCGGTCGGTCTCGCCGTGCGTAACCCATCGCTCGGGCTTATGAGTGCCTGGGAAACCGCTGATCAAATGATGTATGTAGAGAAACGCTCGCGATGACTGCTTTCAGTAAGTCTGACGCCGCCCAACATTGCGGTCAAAATCGCCCCCTTCGGTCGCTAGGACGGCGCAAAAGCGCGCCGCCTTTTACCTTAATCGTTCGACCAAATAGATAGAAGCATGCCTGTTGGAGGTACTGACAACTGACAGTCGTGTTGGCATCATCTCCAACATGAAGGCGATCGAGCTGCTACGCACACGCATTGTCTATTCAACAACCGCCTTCGCTGAACTTGTTCTGTGGCGAGTCCCCGATTCTGTGGAGGGTTCGCTTCACCCCTTCAAGTATCGATTGGCGTACGTCGTGAATGAGGTTGGTGTTCTGCGCTACGACAACGAGGTTGGCAAGGGCGACCATCGGCACGACGGTGATGTTGAGCGGCGGTTCAAATTCACCACGCCAGACAAACTCATCGCCGATTTTCAAGCAGGCATTGCGAGGTGAAACGATGAA
>JANNFX010000078.1:0-11279 GCA_031380225.1 Hyphomicrobium sp. | reverse complement strand
GGGGGGCACGCAGGTCAGCTTCTGGAACCAGCTTGATGATCCGAACGTCGAACTCTTCAGCTCCACGTCGACGGCGGAAGCCGTGATCGAATGGCGGGTCTTCAAGAGCGGCACGGCTGTTCCCCTGTCTGTTGCCACAAGCGGCGACATCAAGTTCTTCATCACCGATATCGACGGCCTCGGTGGATCGCCATTCACCATCGAAACGGTACGTGCCGATCTGACCGGCCTTCGAAACTACACACTTGAAACCGGCTCGACTATTGCGATCAGTAATGACGGTAGCTCGGTTACGGGCTCCGGCACGCAGCCATTTGGCGCCTACAGCACTATTCCGTCTATTCGATACGAATGGCGCGATGTTAAGACATGGCAGGTAACCTACCGCGAAGACAATGCCATCACGAATGGTGCGCGCTACTTCCGGCATGATGCCGACGGCGATCTGACTTTCTTGGCGCCAATCTTGACTGGGATTCCGCAGCTTGATCTCGATGGCAATAACTCAGCCGGGATCTCAGGCAAAGGCTATCAGACAACGTACACCGAAAATGGCGCCGGGGTTTCAGTTGGTGACACCGACGTCTCCATCGAGCATGATTCGTCATTGGTCCTGACAGGCGCTACGATCAAACTAACCAATCCTCAAGGCAGCGATGGACTTACTGTCGGCACACTCCCGGCCGGAATTTCATCAACAACATCTACCTTCGGCGGCGTCATCACCGTCTCGCTCAGCGGCTCGGCCACACTCGCGAACTATCAAACGGCGATCCGCGAGGTGACATTCTCGAACACTGGCGACGTGCCAGGGGCAGTTGATCGCTTCGTGACGGTGCGCATTTCGGACGGCGTCAATCAGTCGGATTTAGCGCAGACCACAATCCATGTCGTGCCGAGCAATGATACGCCGGTCGCCGTGCCTGATTCCGGAGCCGGGATTGTTGGCAGTGCCGTTACCATTGACGTAGCCGGCAACGATCTCAACGATACCGACGCAACTGACGCACTCGAGCTATCATCGATACATATCGCCGGTGCCGCAACACCGGGAGCGAGCCTCGTAGTTTCGGGCGAAGGCACTTGGTCAGTCAACACCAGCACTGGCGCCATCACGTTCACGCCTATCGCTGGCTTCACAGGAACGCCAACGCCGATCTCCTACACGGTCGCCGACACCATGGGCGCACGATCAGTGGCGGCGGCCGTCAGCGTCATGCCGGTCCACACGACGCCCCATCTCGATTTGTCGGGCCAGACACCTCATGTCAACGCAGTTGGGCAGACGCCGGTATGGGGTGCCTTCACCTATCCGCACAACGGCGGCTATGGGTCGAACCCAGCTTGGGCCAGCGCGTATGGCACCACGCTGTTTGCTTCCGTCAGCCCTGAGACCGGCGGGCCTGGACTGACACTCACCAATGATGGCTCATCCGGCTATATCACGGGCGTCTCCAGCACAACGCTGGCGGCATCGATTGCCCAGGGCGAATACATCTCGATGCCGTTCACGACGCTCGGTTCGATACCTGACACGTGGCTGCAAGAATCGGCGCTCAGATTTGCCAGCGGCCAGTTCCAGTTCTCGCTGGTGATTTCATCGGACGGCTTCCAGTCGGCGACGCTGCTGTCGCAGGATAAGACGGCCAACGCCTATGCGGGCCCCTACTATGACGGCAACAGCAACTATGGACTGACAGCTGCAACAGACTTCAAACTGCAACCGGGCAACAGTTATGAGCTGCGCGCTTACATCTACAACATGCCGGGCGGCGCCGGTGCGACCGGAACCTGGGACGACTTCTATGCCATTTATTCTAACGACCCAACCGGCCATGAAGCGACATTCAACGCTGGCGGTGCGGCCGTGGCCATTGCGCTTCCCATCGCCGAGGTTGAAGATCCCAACAGCGCCAACATGGCGTCTGGAATGATTGTTCTGACCAATAAACAAGCGAGCGACCGCCTGGTGATCGGCGGCACGCCGGTTAGCAACGGATCGGCGGGCAGTGTAAGCGGTATTGGCTTCACGGTCATCGAAACAGTTGGCACCATCAGCATTGCTCTCCCCGGTAATGCGACCAAAGCAGCCTATGCCGCGTTCTTCAGCGGCGTGACGTTCGAAAATATGTCGAGCACGCCTGCCGTTGTCGATCGCGTCATTAACGCGACAGTCAGCGATGGCGTCGAGACATCGAACGTCGCGACCGCCATCATCCACGTCAACGTAGCGCCAGAAATTGCTGTCTCGCTGGGTGACAAGTCTGGCTTTGACGGCAACGCCGTCAACATCGTCACCAAGGGCGCGTTCTCGGATGCCAACGCTGATCCGCTGTCGTTCACTGCGACGGGTCTGCCTGCAGGGCTATCGATTGATCCGGTTTCCGGCAAGATCACCGGCAATCTGGCGGCTAATGCCTCGATCAGTGGTCCAACCAGCAACGGAAACTATACAATTGAAGTGACGGCTACTGATCCGTTAGGCCTGACCGTCAGCGAAAGCTTCCGCTTCTCAGCCGTCAATGTCGCACCAACAGCGAGCAACGACAGCTACTCGACCAACGAAGATACGGCTGTTACGTTCAACGCGCGCAGCAATGATCGCGATGGAGGTCTGGATGCTGATGCGTTGTTCGTGACGCAAGTGGGCGGCGTTGCAATTACGGCCGGAGGTTTGCCTGTTCAGGTCGCTAACGGCGAGGTTACGCTTGGATCAGATGGCCGGCTGACCTTCCGCCCGGCGCTCGACTTCAACGGCACCACGACGTTCAGTTACACCGTCTCAGACGGCCAGGGTGGCTCGGCCACGGCGTCCGTGCTCGTAGATGTGATCCCGGTCAATGATACGCCAGTCGCAACCGGCAACACCGGCACTGTCAAAGAAGAAGGCCCGCTCACCGACAGCGGCAATGTCATCAGCGATGACGACGGCTTCGGCGCCGACAGCGATCCAGATGTCGAACCGCTGCATGTCTCAAACGTCAACGGAACTCCGGTCTCTGGCGCCACAAGCATCACTGGGCTCTACGGCACACTCGTCATCAATCCTGATGGCACCTACGTTTACACGCTCGACAATTCCAACCCTACAGTTCAAGCGCTGCAGAATGGCGAGTCGCTGACTGAAAACTTCGGCTACACCGTGTCCGACCCGGCCCCCGATCTCTCGGCTAACGGCAGCTTGGAAGGCACAGCGCCTGCCGTTGACCGCAACACGCACAACGCGACGCTGCCGCCGAACTGGTTGCTTTATCAAACGCCGGACGTTTTCAATTCGGCCACTAACTTCAATGGCTATACCTGGGCCCCGACTCCCGATGGCGGCGACTTCCTGCATGGCATCGGCGTCGGCGGTTATCAGGAAGGCTTCCAACAGCTCCTGACCGGTCTCGTCCCTGGCCAGCAATATACCATCAACTTCTCGCAGGCCTTGTCTGCAAACGGTTACGGCCCATCGGGCGATGGCCATTGGCAAGTCAGCTTCGGAACGCAGACACAATCTGCAGCATCGATGACCACTCCTGCCCTTGGCACGGCGTTGCCGTGGCAGCCACAATCGCTGATTTTCACGGCCACCAGCACCAGCGAGAACCTGTTATTCATTGCGGTGGGCAATACCGGCGGCAACCGCGTCGATCTCGGCATCGACGGAATCAGCATCCAAGCTGTGGCCGGCACCGGTCTAACAGCAGCCGCGAACCTCGCCATCACGATCAATGGCACAAACGACGCACCGGTCGCAGTGAATGACGAAGGCCAAATTGGTGAAGATGATGCCAGCGTAGGCGGCAACGTGATCACTTCGGCACCGGGCATAGATCCCGATGTTGACGGCGATTCACTGAATGTCACAAGTGCCAACCAGTCAGGCACCGCTGTTACTCTTGGCACACCGTTTACGGTGTCTGGCGGCGGCGAGCTGACGCTCAATGCGGACGGCTCGTATATCTTCGAGCCAGGTGCCGCTTACAATGGCCTTGACGCGAATGAGACCGCAACTGAGACCATCACTTACACTATCGACGATGGCAATGGCGGCACCGCAACGGCGATGCTTGTCATCACCATCAACGGCGCCAACGACAGCCCCGTTGTCATCGATCCGGCAAACCCCGTCAACATTCCAGGCGATCCGCTTTACGATCCGGCCAATCCGGTTGGTCCGGCGGATCCGCTCAATATCATCCCCGATATTTCGACTGAAGACGGCAATCCGCTCGCATCGATCAATGCCGGTAACTACATCATCGATCCCGACGGCGAAGCGCTGACCTTCACACTCGGCGCGACCACGCCGTCTTGGGTGATGATCGACCCAGCAACCGGCGAGATCACCGGCACGCCGCCGGCCGATGCTTCGCAAGGTTCGAACACCGGTAACGCGGGTGAGTATCTGATTTCCATCACGGCTACTGATCCGAATGGCGCGCTGGTCACAACCACCGTCACGTTGACGATCGTCAATCTCGATCCGGTTGCGAATGATGATGTGGCAATTGCTGGCGAGGATACCGCTTCGGTTGGCGGCAACGTTCTCACCGATCCCACAACAGGCGATGCTGACACGTCGCCGGATTCTGATCCGCTGTCGGTGACGTTGGCTGACCAGAATGGAACACCGCTCACAATCGGCGCGCCGTTTACGGTGTCTGGCGGCGGCGAGCTGACGCTCAATGCAGATGGCTCATACACCTTCGAGCCGGGTGCGGCTTACAATGGTCTCGACGTGGGTGAAACTGCAACCGAGACAATCACCTACACCATCGACGACGGCAATGGCGGTACTGCAACGGCGATGCTTGCCATCACCATCAACGGCGCCAACGACGCACCAGTCGTGATTGATCCGGCCAACCCCGTCAACATTCCAGGCGATCCGCTGTACGATCCGGCCAATCCGGTTGGTCCTGCGAATCCGTTGAATATCATCCCTGATGTGCCGGCCGAGGACGGTCATCCGCTGACACCGATCAACGTCGGCTCATATGTCGTCGATCCGGACGGCGAAGCGCTGACCTTCACGCTCGGCGCGACCACGCCGTCTTGGGTGATGATCGACCCAGCAACCGGCGAGATCACCGGCACGCCACCGGCCGCTGCGTCGCAGAATTCAAACACCGGTAACCCAGGCGAGTATCTGATCACAGTCACCGCTACCGATCCCGATGGCGCGTTGGTGACAACCACCGTCACACTGACCATCGTCAATCTCGATCCCGTGGCACTCGATGACGCAGCAAGCGCCGGCGAAGACATCATGTCGATCTCAGGTAACGTCTTGAGCGATCCAACGACCGGCGATGCTGACACGTCGCCGGATTCCGATCCGATCACGGTCACGCTGGCTGAGCAAGCTGGCAATGCCATCACCATCGGCACGCCGTTCGTTATGACAGGCGGCGGATTGCTGACGCTCAATGCGGATGGCTCGTACACCTTCGAGCCGGGTGCAGCTTACAACGGCCTCGATGCCGGTGAGACCGCAACTGAAACCATCACTTACAGCATCGACGATGGCAATGGCGGCACAGCAACAGCGATGCTTGCCATCACTATCAATGGCGCCAACGATGCGCCGGTCGTGATAGATCCGGCAAACCCAGGCACGGCGGCAAACCCAATCGAAGCGACAGGTCCACTCAACATCATGCCTGATGTGCCGGGCAATGACAACCAAGCTCTGACGCCGATCAATGTTGGAAGTTACATCGTAGATCCGGACGGGGACGCTCTGACCTTCACGCTCGATCCGTCGGTTCCGTCTTGGTTGATGATCGACCCGGCAACCGGCGAGATCACCGGCACGCCACCGGCTGATGCGTCGCAGAATTCAAACACCGGTAACCCAGGCGAGTATCTGATCACCATCACCGCCACCGATCCGGATGGCGCGCTGGTCACAACCACCGTCACACTAACCGTCATCAACCCGGCGCCGATCGCTGCCGACGACACATCTTCGACAGCGTTCAATACGCCAACGGTTGTTGACCTCCTGGCCAACGATACAGATCCAGACGGCGACCTTCTGGCTGTGACGATGGCCTCGGTTCCGGCGGCGCAGGGAACGGTTGTGTTTGATGGTACCGATTGGATCTTCACACCTGCAGAGGGCTTCGCAGGGCCTGCAACTATTACTTACACAATTGCCGATCGAGATGGCGGCACCAGCACCGCAATTCAAACAATTGAAGTTGCGAAGCCCGCGAACCCAGTCGCCGTCAATGACAACGTCTCGACAAGCTATCTGACAGCCCTCTCCGGCGATGCCGCAGCGGGGGATACATACTACGCTCCGGGTGCAACGTTCAGCGCAGTATCGCAACCGGCTCACGGGACATTGGTTCTCAATGCAAATGGAACCTACACGTATACGCCAGCCGCAAACTTCGCTGGAGTCGACACGTTCACTTATCTTGTGACTGACGCGTATGGCCAATCAGCCATGGCCACTGAAATGATCAGCGTGGCAGCCCCTGCCATCGTTGCAGTGGACGATGCATTCACGATGGTTGCTGGCAAGCCGCTCAATGGGAACGCGGCGGCTCAAGACACGTTCGCGGCAGGATCTACATTTGCCGCAGTCAACAATCCTCAGCACGGCACCGTCGTAATGAATGCCAACGGAACGTTTGTGTATCGAGCAGCACCACTATTTTCAGGCACAGATACGTTCACATACAGCGTGACCGATCTAACGGGGCAGACCCGGAATGCAGTGGCAACGATTGTGGTTACGCTGCCGCCAACTAAAGTCGTCGATCATCAACTCACAGCTCAAGCGAATAAGCCATTCGTTGGCAACGCAGGGGTTGGTGACGTGATACCGGAAGGCGGCGTGTTTGCTGCCGCGAGCAAACCGAAGCACGGATCGCTCGTCATGGGTGCAGATGGCAAATACACATATCGCCCGAAACCTGGCTTCTCCGGGACCGACACCTTCCGTTACAAAGTCACCCTTCTTGATGGACGCGTGATCACGGCCACCGAGCGGATCAAAGTTGAGGCGCCGCCGCAGTCTCATCGTTGTCTGACGACCTTCGGGCAACTCAATATTCGGAAGCGGTAAGTAGCGTTTTAGTACCTGTGTCAGTGATTGCGTTTGTCATCGGTCCGGGATGTGGTTCGCGCCGCATCTCTGGCCGGGTGCTTTCGAGATGCAACGATAGCAGGTGCGCCAGTGCAGTATGTCAAACGCGTCTTGTCCTGCCGGTCAGTGAGAAAAGTCGTAGCCGTGTCAGTCGCATCAGTCGCCTTGTGCGGGTGTATGGCCATTCAAAAGCCCTTGACCGGGCCGCAGGTGGCAGGCTTCGCCGCAGAGCTCAAAGAGAAGATCCAAGTGCCAGCAATAGAAATGATGGACGTGCTGACAGTGGACGGCGCGATTGCAATGGCGATCGATCACAACCAAGATCTGCGGGCCCGGGAACTTGAGACGGTGATGTCTGAGGCCAAAGTCTTGGTCGAGAGTGGTAGACTGCTACCCGGCATCGTTGCCGAAAGCCGTTACTACAAACGTGACCGGCCGCAGTCGTCGCATTCGTCTCAGTCGCCGGCCTATACGACATCGACAGACTTGGGTTCGACGTCGCGGGACATTACGCTCAGCTGGAATATCCTTGATTTTGGATTGTCCTATGTCCGGACAAAGCAAGGCATCGACAAGGTGCACCAACTTCGGGAGCAAACCCGGCTTGTTGGCGGGCGGATTGCTGAAGAGACCCGGACCGCATTCTGGCGGGCAGTTGCCTTGGAAAAAATGCGACCGGGATTGGCGGGATTAGCGCCTGAGGTTGACGCGGCGATGGCATTAGCCCGGCAAGCATCGCAGGATAGCAAAATCGACCCAATGCCCCAGATTACATTTCAGCGCGAACTTTTGGGCCTGCAGCGCGAACTCAATCAGCTGCACACTTCTATAGCTGGCGCCGGCGACGAACTCAGGCAGTTGACTGGATCGCAGGGTGTGGAGCGGCTGGAGCTTGATTCATCCCGCAATGTCAGTCCGAGTTTGGTACCGAGCGCATCGGCCGATGCCGATATCATCCGAGCGCTCAATCAACGGCCGGAAGTACGGCAGCATATGTATGATTTAAGGATCACAAAGGACGAAATCGACGCTACAATTCTTCAGGCACTCCCCGGCGTCACGCTCAGCCAGTCGTTCTCCAGCGATTCAAATTCGTTTCTTCTAAATTCCAACTGGATCAGTTGGGGCACCAAGATTGCTGGCAACTTGATGCGATTGGCGCTTGTTGGCGCCGACCTCGAGGTCGTCGATAGCCAGGCGCGGTTCCAGCGCCAGTCTGCACTCGCGACGGCGGCCACTATCGTCATGCAAGTCCACGTCGCTCGTGCGCGACTCGCGGTACAACAGCAAGCTCATAGCGATTCCGAACGATCCGCCACTACGCAACGGCAGTTGCTGGCACAAGTGCAAGCCTCAGTGAAGTCTGGCAAAACTGGACGGCAAGCATTGACGCGCGAGAAAATGGAAACACTGCTTGCAGAAGTCCGCGCTGATCTGGCCTTCGCAGATCTCCAAGGCACATTGGCTGGATACGCGACAGCAATTGGAGAGCTACCCAATCCAGCCTTTGAGCCTAGTTCACCTGTGCTTGTTCCCCCAGCAATGGTGGTGACCAATCAAAGGCCTAATTTAAGCGGAGCAATGCCATGAACAATTTAAACTCTCAAGTTCCGGGAGCGTTGTGCCGGTACGACCTTCCGCTGCCGGCCAGGCTTGCGACGTGCGCTTCCCGTTTCACAATGGTGTCAATGGCCGCAAGTCTAATGTTGATGCTAGGTGCAGTCAGTATCTGCCGCGCTGAAACAAGTTTGGCAATGAAACAGGATCCTGCTGCAGTTGAGCCAAATATCCAGCCTGTAACGTTGCCGCCGGTTGCTGTTGCTCCTGGCGATCACCATGGAGTGTCGCGTGGACGGACTGTGCGTGCCGTCTTCCGAGCTATTGAAACAGCGTCAATATCAACAGAACTCACTGAAAAAATCATCTACCTGCCTGAGCGCGAGGGAGATCGCTTTCGCAAAGGTGACCTGATCGTTGGGTTCGATTGCCGCAAAATCATCGCCGAGCACGATGCGTCGGTCGCGGCGTACAATTCCAATCGTGCCGCCCACGAAGCGCAACTGCAAATGTTGCGATACAACGCAGCCGGTGAGCTATCGGTCGACCAATCCAAATTCGAGATGCAAAAGGCAGAAGCGGAAGCCAGAGGTCTTGAGGTTCGGCGTTCAGGCTGTTCAATCTATGCTCCTTTCGCTGGCCGGGTCGTGGAGAAGGCGGCGAAGATGTATGAAATCCCGCAACCGAATCAGCCACTGATCAAGATCATCAACGACAGTCATCTCGAACTGATTCTGATGGTTCCATCGTCGTGGCTATCGGACATTTCAGGCGGCACGATCTTCAAAGTCAAAATCGATGAAAATGGCGAAACACACGATGCCCGTGTCATTCAATCAACGGGCGTCATCGATCCAGTCAGCCAGAGCGCAAGATTGATTGCAGAGCTGGTCGAGCCATCCGCGACAGTGATGCCGGGAATGAGCGGTAGTGCTGAATTCACACGGAAAGAGGCGCACCAATGAGTGCTTCACCCGCCGCACGCAACGTTGATCCGCCGCGTTTAGCCCCGGTCGCCGCAAGCCAATTGGCCAATCTGGCGGCCAGCACGGTCACAGGTCAAACGACCGTCGATCCTATGCGCGCCAAAATTATTGCCGCACTGGCGTCGCCGTCTGGAGGGGTGCCGCCCGCTGCTCAGAGCGCTCCACCCTCAGAGGCGATTGCCCGCTTCGTCGAACTGGAGATTGAGGCGCGCCAATGTGATGATTTGGAGACGCTGCGGTTTGCCGTCGTCAACTCAACACGCAAGCTGGCCGCCTTCGATCTGTCATTTCTCATTGAACCAGTTGTAACGGGTGGCTGGACAATGTCGCGAGCATCCAGCGTTTCCAAACACGACGTCAACGCGCCGCTGCCACGCGCGATTGCACTATGGCTTGCCCACCCGGACCATGCCAACCTGCTTCAACGTGGCGAGGCGAGGCGAGCTAACCTCGATCAAGAGGCTGCTGATTGGGGCCTTCAAACTCAGCCGTTCGCCCACCCCCATGCGATCTGGCTGCCACTTAAAGCCCGCGACGGCCGCAATCTCGCAGCACTGTTGGCGCTGAAAAAGGATATCTGGTTGCCGCAAGATATTGCGCTGCTGCTGCCGCTGGCTGGTGCCTATGGTCACGCCTGGGAGGCGTTGTTGCCGAAGCGCGCTGATCGCCTCGCCCGCGCGGGAACGTATGTATCGAAGGCAAAATTAGCGTTGACACTTGGTGTTGCGGCCGTGCTGGCCGCCTTTGTCCCGTTACCGATATCTGTGCTGGCGCCGTCTGAAGTCGTGGCCGCTGAGCCGGGTTTGGTCACGGCGCCGATTGACGGCGTCATCGGTAACATACTAGCGGCTCCAGGAACTTGGGTTGAAAAGGATACGGTGATCGTGCAGTTCGTCGATGTCAAATTGCGTAACGATCTTGAGGTCGCAAGCCGCAATGCAGATGTCGCTAAAGCCCGCTACTTCAATGTTGTCCAGGCGGCAACGGCCAACCAAAAAGATATGGAAGACTTGGCGACCTCCAAGGCGGAATTCGATGTTGCCAATGCAGAATTGCAGTATGCCAGCGCGTTGCTATCTCGATCCGAAATTCGCGCTAGTAAAGCGGGATTGCTGATTTACTCTGCCAAGTCGGATTGGCTTGGTAAGCCCGTCGTCACTGGCGAGCGGCTGATGGAGATCGGCGATCCAGACAATGCCGAAATCAAAATAGAGTTGCCGGTCTCCGATGCCATAGCGCTTGAAGCAGGCGGACATGTTTCGCTATTTCTTGACGGCGACCCGATGACTGCAGTTTCTGGTACCATTTCGCGCATCAATTACCGGCCGGCGCCGGCGCCCGGCCAGCAACTGGTGTATCGCGTATACTCTAAGTTCGACCAGGGCCAGGTTCAACGAATCGGTACGCGCGGCATTGCCCGCGTGAGCGGTGGGCAAGTTCCGCTATGGTTCTATCTCTTGCGCCGTCCGATGGCAGCCGTCAGGCAGTGGATTGGACGATGACGGGGCCAGTCATGCCGGCAGACCAGATAACTCCTGCATTTCTGCCAAAAGTGCGGCGAGACTTGTTGGTCGATTTGGCCGAGGATGACCGCGGTGCGTTGCCGTCGCTGCGCGGTGACCGTGTGGCGCGCCTGCCGGTGCGCG
>JANNFX010000068.1:0-5789 GCA_031380225.1 Hyphomicrobium sp. | reverse complement strand
CAGCTGCCGATGCGCTGGTCACCGACATGCCACCCGCGAGGAGAGCTGCCGTTGCCAGAGCGTATAGGCTATGCTTTTTCATTTACCTTCTCCCGTCTACTTCACTAAACTGACGCCACTCAACGTGTGACGATGATGATGCGGCTTACTTCACGTCTTCGCTTACTTCTAAGCGGGCTGGCTCAGCCGAATCACCGCTTCGGGAAAAACAATAATCAGATATTGGTGCCCGATGGAACGGCAATCAGCGCTTCGGGCATGGATTTGGACCGGATTGTGTCTTGCTGGCCACGGGCACTGTTGCAACAACGTGTTGCGCTAAGTTGAAGCATGAAACAGTATATATATCATAGCATTGCATGGTTGTGACACTTATCTGCAACAGCATGGCCGTCGTTTTGCGGGAACCCGGAGAAGTGGTTTTGGACCAACACATTCAAGCGTTTACCGTGCCCGCCCGGCTGGCAGCTCGGATCACGTTGACGGTCCTTGGTGTCTTTGGATTGACCCTTTGGCTGCGATACGCAGTCATCGAGAACCAAGTTTTCGCAGCGGCTTGCACGACCCGCGTTACGCTCAGTACCGAAGCTGTCACATGCGGGCTGATGAATGTGCTTATCCTATTGTTTAACAATTATTTTTTTGGAATTTTGGCATTGGCCTCGTCAACGCTTTCGGTCTGGCGGCCGAGTGTTTTTCTGATTGCACTGGCGCTAATTTCGGCAGCAGCAGGGCTGGTTTTATACAATACCGGGTTATCTGCCACTGCAGTCGCGATCAGTGTGCTTGCGTTCGCGCGGCCGTCAGGGGCCAAGCAATAGCGGCGGCGAGCACAACGAAAGAAGCTGCGAGCAATAGCGCCTGCCAATTCGCGGGGCCTTCGTTGATTGCTACAAACAGCCCAGCCATACCGATCAATACCGCTGTAAATGTTTCGGCCACCCGGTTTGCAGATGATGTGATCCTATGCGGAGCTCCAATCGTCAAGCACACACTTGCGATCGTTACGGCTAAAAATACAGCAAAGGGCAATTCGGCATAGCGCGCATCGAATGTCAGAGTGAGGCTGGCCGTGATCGCCATCAGCGCCGCAGACATCAGAAAAAGCCCGGAAAACTTTGATAAATTAGACGTTGGCTTCGGGGCAGTGCCCAACAATGATGCGAATGATGCGGGCTTTGTTGCGGTGACGATCGCCGCGCTCTGAAGTGACGCGAACACTGTCATAAGACCGAGTGCAAGTGATCGAGCCATGCCGCCACCGCCGAAGGCGCTGTCAAACAGCGGTGAAATTGCAAGTCCAAATAGCAGGCAACCCGCGGTGATATTGAATGCGCCAAGCCCCCACCGCCAAGCCGGAACCGGATTGGTCAACCGTCGAGCCGCGATCACGGCTGTCAAATAAGCAAGTATCGCAATAAGTACGCTGGACAGAGCTTGCAGCCCGGAATGGCGGAAGTCGGAGACGGCTCGACCGGGTTCGAACTTTGGCTCCCGATTGTAGGAGTCAAATAAACCCCAGTGACCACCGACAGTGCCCTCCAGCCGCCGTTTCCACGGCTGATCGAAGGCTTCTATGATATTGGCGTTGATGCCCGCCTTGCGTGTCGCGGCGATGACATCGGTGATGACGCGAGCTTGATTGTAGGGTGACGGCCTAGCTGCGTCGCGCATACGTCCTGCGCTCGGCCAGCCGACCTCGCCGATCATGACCACTTTGCCCGGGAATGATGCCTGCACGAGCTTGGTAATTTCGAGGACATGCTGAGCGGCATCCTCGGCCGCCACGGGATTGTCTTCCCAGTAGGGCAGGATATGGATCGTCAAGTAGTCGACGTCGTCGGCCAAGCTCGGGTTTTGGAGCCAAAATTCCCACACGTCGGCGTAGGTGACAGGCACGTTGGACCGGCTTTTTGCGTCCCGAAGCAGGGCCGCCAATTGCGCTGCGGTTTGTTCGCGGCGGAGGAGCACCTCGTTGCCGGCTATCAGCGCTTTGACAGTCTCTGGATAACGTTTGGCGGCGGCGAGTGCGGCATCGATTTCTGCGGCATTGGCAATAGGATCGCGGGAAATCCATGCCCCCTGCAAGACGTGCAGCCCCTGGCTTTCAGCGGCTGCAGCGACGGCATCGATGCCATTCGAGGCCGCCGAATACGTCCGGATACAATCCGTCAGGGGTGCTAGCCGCTTTAAATCGGCTGCAATTGCGCTTGGCGAAACGATCAGGCCTGCATCGAACGGGCTCTGGCCAGGCTGAAAAGGAGTGTAGGACACACAATGCAACTTTTCACCAGCAGCCAAGGGCCATGGCGGCAATTGTTTGGGTCGCCCAAGCCAGGCCCACGCGGCGCTGATCACTGTGAGTGACAAGACCAGCAGTGTGAGTGGCAGCCGCATAGAGTGGGGTTGTGTCATCGGTTTTTGGGGGGGCAGTTATCTTAGGATTTAGTCAAAACGGATATCGTCAGATTGCCTGCCTTGTCTTAGATGGCGAACACGAATTCAAGGCGGCCGGTTAACGAACTTCCTACAGTCAATGTAGCGTCGCAGTTCTGAATGCGATACTCAAACGACACAGTGGTCGATTGGTCCGCAGGTCTGTCGCAATGCTGTCCCAATCGACCGTCAATTGGCTCGATACTCGCCCGTTAACGTTCCACGATTTCAAGGACACTATGCTCGACTATTTTCCACCGCGCCGTGGCGTCCGGTCACCCGTAATGCGCTCGGGCCTATCTAAGACGTGTCGAACCGGCTTGGCTGTAGCAGTCGCGCTGAGCGCTGCCATCGGTGGCGCACCATCCTATTTTGTCTCGTCAGTGCTGGCTGGCGAAACCAAGACCGGGGACGACAAAAAGCCCGCCGCTGAAGTGGCCAAAGAAAAGGAAGCTGCAAAAAAGGTCGATGAAATTGCCGAAGCTGGCAAGTTGGTCGCAGGTCCAGCTGGACAGCCCGAATGCGTTTGGGTCGGCCGCCGGATCGTGGGCTTGTTGTGGCGCGATGATTTGGAAACCGCGTCACGGCATCGCGAACTGTATGAAAAGTTTGGCTGTCCGTTCCCGTATGTCCAAGACGCCTTCCGCTGTGTTGTCAGGAATGGCGAACTTGATCCTAAAGCTCCTGAAGCGCTGAGCCTGCGCGTTCACGCGTGTTGGGTCAATCCGAAGCTTGAACCGTCTACTCCGTCCGTCGCCGCAGATGCGGTTCCGGGACCGGCTGTGCCGGCGCCCTAATGAGCACGAAATTCCAGCAGTCTGACAGTTCATTCATCACGCATTCATGTTCTAAATCGCTTATCGTCCGCCTCATCCGAGCCGCGTGTCGCAGTGCAAAATCGTCAGGTTGTGTCATGAAAACGCCCACAAAGCGCCTCACTGGTCCGGCTAAAGAAGTCTGTGCGTCGTTCGAGTTTGGTCTCCGACTGCTAACGAGGTTTCGACCTTGGAACCAACGCCCCGGTTCCTGAATTATCAATCAACTAAAATAGATTGTTTGGACCTTCCATGCGCTCCCTTGCTGCTGTGGTTGCTTTAGCAGTGTGCCTGCACGCTGGACTTTGGGCTCTTCTCCGAGGAGAAGCCCGGGCGCCGGACGTTTTTGGGCAACTGACGAGCGTTTCGTACGCGCCGTTCTCCAAAGACGATAAGGGGACGGTCGCTAGCGCAGCGCGTGAAGAACAGATCCGCGCCGACATGCCGACTTTGGCTTGGTTGGCCCAGGGCGTCCGCACGTACTCGGCGACAGGCGGCGTTGAGATGGTGGCTGCCATTGCCGGCGAATACGGGCTCAAGGCCTCGATCGGCGCCTGGATCGATAAAGATCAGGACCGCAACGAGCGCGAAATCAATTCAGTTATCGAAATATCCAAGCGCAACTCGAACGTTACCGCGATCGTGGTCGGCAACGAAACCATTCTGCGGAAAGAGCAAACCGTCGATGAACTCGTCCAGCACATCCGGCGCGTGAAGCGGTCGGTCAATGTGCCGGTGACGACCGGCGAAGTTTGGAACATTTGGCTAGAGCACCCCGAACTGGTGTCGGAGGTAGACTTCATCGCAGCCCATATCCTGCCGTACTGGGAAGGCTTTTCACCCAAGCAGGCGGTTGATCACGCGGTGTCGATCTACAACCGGCTGCGTGAGGCCTATCCCGGCAAGCGAATTGTCATCGCCGAATTTGGCTGGCCGAGCGCTGGCTATAATGAAAAAAATGCCGAGCCGGGTGCGTTTGAGCAAGCTGAAGTTATTCGCCAGTTCGTGTCGACGGCGCAATCGCTGGGCATGGATTACAACTTGGTCGAAGCCATCGACCAGCCGTGGAAGGCCTTCGAAGGTAGCGTCGGTCCGTACTGGGGCATGCTTGATGCCAACCGGATATCGAAGTTTGCCTGGGCCGGGCCGATTTTCAAATCAGATCATTGGAAGCTCGCGGGTTTGGCTTTGGCCTTCGGTTTCCTGCTGTCACTGCCAATCCTGTCAATTAAGGGCGCCACGTTCTTGCAGTCGGCATTTTTGGCAACCGCTGCCCACATGACGGGCGCTTGGCTGGCGAGCGTTGCCGCCTACTGGCACGGTCATTACTTTGTACCCGGAGCCGCGTTCGCGTTCGGTCTTGGCGTGCTGATGCTCGTGCCGCTGGTCATCATTCTGCTGGCACGCATGGAGGAAATCGCCGCTGTGGCGTTTGGAACCCATCCGAAGCGGCTCATTGAAGGCTTGCCAAAGCGCGCGGCAAGCGTGGCCAACTTCACGCCAAAAGTTTCGATCCATATCCCGGCCTATCGCGAACACCCGGATATGTTGATGCGGACGTTAGATAGCGTCGCCGCACTCCAGTACCCAAATTTCGAATGTGTGGTGATCATCAACAATACGCCGGATGCGAAGTATTGGCAGCCGGTTGAGGAGCATTGCCAGCGTCTTGGCGCCAAGTTCAAGTTTCTGAATATTCTTGGATTAAGCGGCTTCAAGGCTGGCGCGCTCAGGATCGCATTGGAACACACAGCGCCGGACGCTGAAATCATCGGTGTCATTGATGCCGACTATACGGTGAACTCGACATGGCTATCGGACCTGGTTCCGTCATTCTCCGATCCGCGTGTCGGTTTGGTGCAGGCGCCGCAGGATCACCGTGACAGTGACCGCTCGCCACTGCATGAGACAATGAACGCTGAATATGCCGGCTTCTTCGATATCGGCATGGTTCAGCGCAATGAAACCAATTCAATCATCACTCACGGAACCATGCTCTTAATCCGTCGCTCGGCGCTGGATGCGGCTGGCGGTTGGTCGAGCGATACTATTTGTGAAGACACCGACCTCGGTCTGACAATCCTGGAGCAGGGCTACAGCGCTGAATACACGCGTAAGCGCTATGGCCATGGGTTGTTGCCGGACACCTACGAGGCGTTCAAGAAGCAGCGTCATCGCTGGGCCTACGGTGGGCTGCAGATCATCAAGAAGCATTGGCGCCGGCTGCTGCCGAATGCCAGTCAATTGTCACCTGATCAGCGCCGCGAGTTTGCGACCGGCTGGGTTAGTTGGCTGGGTGCCGAGTCGCTTGGCGTCGCCATGGCGATTTTGAACCTGATCTCCGTGCCGCTGATCGTGCTGTTCTCGGTCGCTGTGCCGGACAAAGTCCTGACCGGGCCTATTCTGGCCAGTTTTGCGATTTCGTTGCTGCATTTTGTGGCGCTCTATCGCTTGCGCTGCCCGATGCCGGCCCGCGTGATGACCTCGTCTCTCATTGCCGCCATGTCGGTACAGTGGACCATTGCCAGCGCGGTCGCG
>JANNFX010000049.1:0-8247 GCA_031380225.1 Hyphomicrobium sp. | reverse complement strand
TGCTTGGCTTGACCATTCGCATCGTCAACATGTCGGGTTGGGTGATGTGGACCGTCGCCGGAATCTTCGAAAATCTTGGCATCGCGCATGAGAGCATGGAAACCATCTCTCGGCCGTGGAGCGTGCTGGACACGCCCGATGCCAAACCATTAGCCGTGACCAAAGGCGAGATTCATTTCGACAACGTCGATTTTCGCTACGGCCGCGCACGAACCCTCGACGACAGCCGAACTGGCGGCATCATCGACAACTTGAATCTCACGATCGCACCAGGCGAGAAAGTGGGCCTCGTCGGGCGGTCTGGCGCAGGCAAATCGACGCTCGTCAGCCTGCTGATGCGGTTCTACGATCTCGAGGGTGGCCGCGTGATCATCGATGGTCAAAATATCGCGACGGTCACCCAAGACAGCTTGCGCGCGCAAATCGGCCTAGTCACACAAGACACTTCGCTGTTGCATCGCTCGGTCATGGACAACATTCTATACGGCCGCCCCGATGCTGGCTTTGATGCGGCGGAGCTTGCTACGGCACGCGCCCATGCCAGCGAATTCATCCCAGACCTAGAAGACCTCTCGGGCCGCAAGGGTTACCGCGCTCATGTTGGAGAGCGTGGCGTGAAACTCTCGGGTGGTCAGCGGCAACGAATCGCCATCGCACGCGTGCTGCTCAAGAACGCGCCGATCCTGGTGCTTGACGAGGCAACGAGTGCGCTCGATTCCGAAGTTGAAGCCGCTATTCAAGATAGTCTGTTGGATTTGATGGCTGGCAAAACCGTCATTGCGATTGCACATCGCTTGTCTACGATTGCCGCCATGGACCGCCTTGTGATCATGGATCAAGGCAAAATCATCGAACAGGGCAGCCATCGCGATCTGTTGAAGCGCGGCGGGCTCTACGCCGATTTGTGGCAGCGCCAATCTGGCGGGTTCCTGGCGAAAGAGGCAGCGGAGTAGGCTTGCCTTCTCACATCGGATCACTTCGGATATTTTCATGTTCTCCTTTTTCGAACGCCTCATCGATCCCTATCGCGCGGTGCCGCTCGACCCGCCGCCCGCGGGATTGTGGCCGTTTTTCTGGCACTACATCCGCCCCGTCTGGCCGATTGCGGTTGGGATCGGCTTACTGTCGGCACTCATCGCAATTCTTGAAATGATCATGTTGAATTACGTCGGCAACTTCGTCGACCTGATGTCGAGCGCTAACCGGGAAACGTTCTTCGCTGACCACGGGTCCGAGCTATTGGCGATCGGCGTGCTTGTCTTGATATTGCTGCCGCTGCTCGCAGCCGGCTGGGAACTGCTGTCACATCAATCGTTTGCCGGAAACTTTCCGATGATGATCCGCTGGCAGGCGCATCGATATATTCTGCGCCAGTCATTGACGTATTTTCAGGATGATTTTGCCGGCCGTTTGGCAACGACAGTTATGCAGACCGCGCTGGCCGTCCGCGACAGCTTGAACGGTGTCATCAACACCATCGTTTACGCCGTGGTTTATGTATTCACAGCATTGGCGGTGCTGGCATCTGCAGATTGGCGGCTCGCGATGCCACTCACAGTCTGGGTGATCGCTTACGCATTGACGGCGTCATATTTCATGCCGAAGTTGTCACAGCTTTCAGAAGCTCAGGCCGATGCGCGCTCGGTGATGACCGGCCGCGTTATCGACAGTTACACTAATATAATGGCGGTTAAACTGTTTGCGCACACCGCAGTTGAGGACCGCTACGCTCGCGAAAGCATGAACGAGTTTATGCAGACTGTTCACGGGCAGATGCGGCTCGTCACCAAGCTCAATGTCAGTCTTCGGCTCATGAATTATATGCTGATGGCGGTTACTGTTCTGGTGTCGATTTTGTTATGGCGAGCCAGCCTGGTCTCCGTTGGACCGATTGCGGTTGCCGTCGCTCTGGCGCTCAGGCTCGATGCGCTTTCAGACTGGGTTCTATGGCAAGTCGCGGGACTTTTTGAATCCATCGGTGTGGTTCGCGACGGCGCTAAGACGTTGACGAAACCGGTTTCGATTGTCGATGCGCCAGGGGCTAAGGATTTGGCTGTCACCAAGGGCGCCATCACCTTCGACAAGGTCACGTTCCACTATGGCCGCGCAAGTGGCGTCATCAACGGGCTTAATCTGCAAATTGCGCCTGGAGAAAAAGTTGGTCTCGTCGGCCGGTCCGGTGCCGGCAAGTCGACACTCGTCAATTTGTTACTGCGCTTTTTCGAACCCGAAAGTGGCTGCGTTCTCATCGATGGTCAGGATGTTCAATCCGTGACGCAAGATAGCCTGCGGCGTGCGATTGGCGTGGTTACGCAAGACACGTCGCTTCTTCATCGCTCGATTGGCGACAATCTTTCGTATGGCCGCCCGGAAGCCACTGCAGACGAGGTTGCGCAAGCCACGGAGTTGGCAGCAGCAAGTCTCTTTATCGAGGCCCTGCAAGACGCTGAAGGCCGAAGCGGGTTGGCAGCCATGGTTGGCGAGCGCGGTGTGAAGCTGTCCGGCGGCCAACGCCAACGCATCGCGATTGCGCGTGTATTCCTAAAGAATGCCCCGATCCTTATTCTCGACGAAGCCACCAGCGCTCTCGACAGCGAGGTTGAAGCCGCCATTCAAGAGCAGCTCCGATCATTGATGGCCGGTAAAACCGTCATCGCCATTGCCCACCGCTTGTCGACAATCGCGGCGATGGACCGGCTCGTGGTCATGGATCAAGGCCGTATCATTGAACAAGGCACCCATGGGTCCCTGATTAAAGAGGGGGGACTCTACGCTCGCCTTTGGAAGCGCCAATCAGGCGGGTTTCTTGCGCATGATGACAGTGCAGTCGCAAGCCAACGGACGACACAAAGGCAACCTTCCTAAGAAGGCAATCTTAGATTGCACTGCAAGAACTGATCTTTGTTCGTCTGGTTAATGGTGTGGAAACTCATATCCATCAGACGTCCTATTCTGAGCCAATTGGGCCTTGTCGCACTGCTACAGTGTAGACTAGCTAACCATGTGGGTTAGTCTCTGTTGCGGGCGGCGAGCAGGGGAACAATTTACGGGCAGACTGTGTGGGGTAGAATACGTGACTTACGTGGGCGTTTTGTATGCAGTTATACCAGAATTTACGCCGGTCATTTCAACGGCCGTCGTGATTGAATTGGAAATATGCAAGTTGCGCGCGGATGTGCGAGGGCACGCCTGATGAATCGCAACATGTATATTATTAACCCATATCGACCCGGAGCCGGGCACGCGCCGCCATTTTTAGCCGGACGCAATGAAGAACACCATCATTTCCGGCGTCTGATGACGCAGAACTTCACCACGCAAAACGTGCTGATCACTGGACTGCGTGGCGTCGGCAAAACTGTGCTGCTTGATAGCTTGCGTAAAATTGCCGAAGCCGAAGGCTGGATCTGGGTCGGCAACGATTTGTCGGAATCATCTTCGATCAGCGAAGACCGCCTGGCGATGCGCATCCTGACCGATATCTCTGAAGCGCTCGGCCGTGTGTTGTCCAGAAAAGACGGCGGACTTCAAGGTGCCGATGACATCAACGACGCTGCTGGAAAAGCGAGCCCGCACGCCTTTGATGTCTTGCGAGGCATGTATGAACGCGCACCCGGTTTGCCGAGTGATCGATTGAAATCGACGCTCATTCAACTCGGATCGTTGGTCAACCGCGCCAAAGCGCGTGGCATCGTGTTCGCCTATGACGAAGCACAGTGCTTGACGGACTATGCTGAACGCAATGAATTTCCGATGTCGATGCTGATTGAAACCGTCGCCGCGCTGCAGAAGCGTGAAGGCGTTTCCAATTGCATGCTGGTGTTGTCTGGGTTGCCGCAAGTTTTTGAACAGTTGACCGAAACGCGGACTTATACCGAACGCATGTTCCACGTCATGACATTGGAGCGGCTGAGCCGGCAAGACACGACCGAAGCTATCGTCAATCCGCTCAAGACATTGATGCCACCCCTCAACGCCTCGAAGGCATTGATTGAGAAGGTCGTCGATCTAACTGGCGGCTACCCTTATTTGATTCAGTTTTTCGGTAAAGAACTAGTCGATCAGCTGGTCGAAAATGGCGGCATGCTCAATCTCTATGATTTCCCGTCGGCCGAGGTTTTGGACCGGCTTGATGCCGGTTTATTTGCGGCGCGCTGGAATAGGACAACGGATAAACAGCGCGAGGCTTTACGTGTTATCGCGTCACGGCCAGCCAGCAATCAATTGGATTTTTCACCGTCCGAGATTGCAGCGGTTGCGGGTGAATCGATCCTCAATTCGCATGCCGGTCAAATGCTGCAGTCGCTTTGCGACAAAGGACTGTTGTACCGGACCCGTCATGGGCGATATGCGTTCACGGTGCCGATGTCGGAGTTCATGATTTTGCGCCGATCGAAATTGGAACGTTCGCGCGAAGAGGTTGAGGACAGCTATCTCACCGGCCGCAGCCAAAACAATGGCACCAACGGCGTCGCTAGCAACGGTCACGATCATGGACCAGGCCTCTCCGAAACCTCGCCGCCTGTCATTCTCCAGCAGCCAAAAAAGAAGCGGCGCTGGGGTTGGATGCGGGCGTAAGTAGCCCGGCTGGTAGTTCGCAAAATCAGTAGAGCAGGCATTGTAGTCAGCATTGTAGGGCGGGTTAAAGCGCAGCGTAACCCGCCACGAAATGCGCGATGATGCGATCTTCGGCGCGGCGGATATCGTTGCAGAAGCGGCGGTTTACGCCGCATCGGCGCTACGCTTGATGCGCCTTTAACCCGCCCTACAGAGCCGGCGTTGGGTATTAAATCAGCCACTACTGTTATGGCTCGATCCTAAATCCACTTGTTTGGCGCAAAGCCTCGCCGAGGACCATCGACGCCGCAACGGCGATATTGAGCGACCGCATCTCAGACCTCATCGGAATACGAATTCGTTCGGCAATGGCCGCATGTACCGCGTCAGGGACGCCAGCGCTTTCGCGCCCTAGGAGCAGCACATCATCTTTGTGGAAGTGGAACTCGACATGCGCCGTACCAGCGCGTGTTGTCAGCAGCACATGTCTTAACTGCCGCCGCAGGTCCAAAAAAGCCTCAAAACTGACATGCCGCGTGATGTCAACATGGTCAAGGTAGTCGAGCCCGGCGCGTCGCAACGAACGGTCACTGACGTCGAAACCAGCAGGTTCGATAATGTCGACCGCAATGCCCATACAAGCCGCAAGCCTTAGGATGGTCCCGGTGTTCTGTGGGATGTCAGGTTGATAAAGCGCGATGCGCATCTTGATTTTCCAAATCAACGAATAGGGTTCTTACGGAGGCAGGGTTGCAGTTGCCAATCCAACGCGCGTCAAAACGCGCGGCGGCCCATTGCCGTCTGTCATGGCCGCCAATTCCTAACTGGAGTATTGAGCCGTTCCAATAGTTCCGGTTGCCGTGTCGATGGGTCGTGATTGCCCGACCGGCCGCCGCAGTCAATCGCTGCCACCACTGAATCCCTTGAGATGGCGTTGCGCAGCAGTTCAATTCTGAATGCGGAGGATACCGTGACAACTGATGCCGGAGAAGCCAGCCGCCGGGATTTTCTCGTCGTGGCCGGGAATGCATTCGCAGCCGTCGGCGCTGCCGCTGCAATGTGGCCGTTCGTTGCGCAAATGAACCCTGACGCGAGTGCCCAGGCTCTGTCGTCGACAGAAGTTGATCTGACGCCGATTAAGGATGGCCAGGCCATCACCATTTTATGGCGCGGCAAGCCGGTGTTTATCCGCCATCGTCTCAAGGAAGAGACCGAGCGCGCGCGGGCAGACGATACGGCTCAACTCAAGGACCCGGAAGCACGCAATCTTGCGCTGCCTGAAACGACCAAGGCCGACGACGAGAACCGCGTCAAACCTGGTCATGAAAATTGGCTGGTGCTGATCGGAATTTGTACGCACTTGGGTTGCATCCCGAAAGGCCAGTCGATGGCTGACGCGCGGGGTGAATTCGGCGGCTGGTTCTGCCCCTGCCACGGTTCCCACTACGATACTTCGGGACGAATTCGAAAAGGTCCGGCACCACGTAATCTAGATGTGCCGCCCTATACGTTCCTGTCTGATACCAAAATCAAGATTGGCTGAGGAGAGTACGCGCCATGGCTCAGCATTTGTCTTCTTACAAGCCTACATCCCGGTTTGGAAAATGGTGGGACGAGCGTCTGCCGATCGCCCGCATGATGCACGCCCAGTTCATCGACTTCCCGACGCCCAGAAACCTCAACTATTTCTGGACTTTCGGCGGCATCTTGATGGTTTGCCTCGTCATCCAAATTTTGACCGGCATTGTTCTTGCGATGCACTACGTGCCAACCGCGGAAGATGCTTTCAACTCAGTCCAGCATATCAAGCGCAACGTGAATTGGGGTTGGCTGATACAGCCGATCCACGCTGTCGGCGCGTCGATGTTCTTTGTCGCGGTCTACATCCATATCTTCCGCGGCTTGTATTATGGGTCATACAAGGCGCCGCGCGAGGTGCTGTGGATTTTGGGCGTCTTGATCCTGTTTGCAATGATGGCGACAGGTTTTCTTGGTTACACGCTGCCTTGGGGGCAAATGAGCTTCTGGGGCGCGACAGTCATCACCAATCTGTTCTCATCTTTGAATGAGATTGTTTCCGGCTTGGGCACAACGATCGTCGAATGGCTGTGGGGCGGCTACGCTGTATCCGGCGTGACGCTGAACCGGTTTTTCTCGCTGCACTACCTGCTTCCGTTCGTGATTGCCGGCCTTGTTGTGCTCCACGTTTGGGCGTTGCACGTGGCAGGTCAGAACAATCCGACCGGACTTGACGTGAAGTCAAACGCCGACACGGTACCGATGTATCCGTATGCGATTGCCAAAGACACGGTTGGAATGTTCGCATTCTTCCTGCTGTTCGCTTGGTTCGTGTTCTTTATGCCGGACTACCTTGGTCACGCCGACAACTACATCCCGGCGAACCCGCTGGTAACTCCGACGCACATTGTGCCGGAGTGGTACTTCCTGCCGTTTTACGCGATTTTGCGCGCCATCCCGTCTAAGCTCGGCGGTGTGCTGGCGATGGTCGGATCGATCCTAATCCTCGCCTTCCTGCCGTGGCTCGATACCAGCCGCGTCCGCTCGGCCAAATATCGCCCGTACTTCAAATACCTGTTCTGGTTCTTTGTATTCACATGCATCGCTCTTGGTTGGCTTGGTTCAAAGCCGGCAGAGCCTCCGTATGTGGCTTGGGCCCAGTTCTTCACTCTCTGCTATTTCGGATTTTTCTTGGTCCTGCCAATCCTCGGCCTGATTGAGACGCCCGGCCAGCTGCCGAAGTCGATTTCCGAGTCTGTCCTTGGTGGCGGCGCAAGTCTGCCGTCCGGTGCGGCTGCGGCTCCTGAAAAGCGCTAAGAAGGTAAATCAAGATGATGAAGCTCTCTAATCGCGCTTTGTTGACGTCCCTGATTGCACTAGCTGTGATGACATCTGCAGCCGTTCCCGCAGCTCTAGCCGCCGGCGATGAAGTTCACATCGAACATCAGCTGTGGAGCTTTGGCGGCTTCAAAGGTGCATACGAAAAGCACCAACTGCAGCGCGGTTTTCAGGTTTACCAGAACGTGTGCAGCGCTTGCCACGGTATGAAGCGACTTTCATTCCGCAATCTGGTGCAGCCGGGTGGCCCCGAATTTCCAGAAGAAGCCGTGAAGGCTCTGGCGGCTGGCTGGCCAAACCAAATTCTCGACCGCAACGAGGCCGGCGAAAGCGCAGTCGTCAAGAAAGACAAAGACGGCAAGATCACCGGTTTTGAGTATGTGAAGCGTCCGGCGCGTTTGTCTGACCCGATCCTCGGGCCGTATAAGAATGACGAAGAAGCCCGCAAAAACCAGAATGGCGCGTTGCCGCCTGATCTATCGGTGATCGCTAAAGCCCGCAATACTGAATACCATGGACCAGTCTATGGGCACCCCAGTTCAATGATCGGCGATATTATCTCTGGCTACCAGGAAGGTGGACCGAACTACATTTACGCACTCATGATGGGGTACGGCGAACCGCCGGCCTATCGCCGCGATGACAAAGGTCATTTGGTTGCATTCGAAAAGGGCGAGACGCCGCCGAAAGATGCCGAACGCTGCGCTTCAATCGCCCACGAAGAGGGCAAGCCAGACGTTTGCAGTAAGCTTGCGGAAGGCATGAGCTATAACGCTGCGTTCCCAGGTCATCAGATTGCAATGGGTCAGCCGCTCGGTGATGGTGCTGTCACCT
>JANNFX010000003.1:0-17732 GCA_031380225.1 Hyphomicrobium sp. | reverse complement strand
GCCGCATCGTCCACGCCCTCGGCTTCCGCTACCGGCTCCACGCCCGCGACCTGCCTGGAAAACCCGATCTCGTATTCCGGCCGCGGCGCAAAGTCATTTTCGTGCACGGCTGCTTCTGGCACCTGCACGACCGGGGCGATTGCCTCGATGCCCGCATTCCCAAATCCAACAAGACCTACTGGCGGCCCAAGCTTCAACGCAACTCCGAGCGCGACGCGGACCACCTCAAAGCGTTAAAGGAAGCCGGTTGGCGGACCCTCGTCATCTGGGATTGCGAGACCAACGACCTGGCCAAGCTTGAAAAGCGGCTGGTGCGGTTCCTTGGCCCATAATCCCCTCTATTTCTAACGCCCCCTCGTGTAACTTTGTGACATAACAAGTTACAAGACCGAGCGAATCGGGCGGGGCATGGTCAAACACCGCCCACGCCCACCGCCCCACGAGGACACACATGACACGCCGCTATTTTGGGACTGATGGCATCAGGGGCTTATCGAACCGGCATCCGATGACGTCGGAGATCGCCATGAAGGTCGGCATGGCAGCTGGCAAGCTGTTCCAAAGCGGCAGCCACCGCCACCGCGTCGTGATCGGCAAAGATACGCGGCTGTCGGGCTACATGCTCGAAGCCGCACTGATGTCGGGCTTCACCGCCGTCGGCATGGACGTGTTCCTATTGGGCCCGATGCCGACGCCTGCCGTCGCCATGCTGACGCGCTCGCTGCGCGCCGATATCGGCGTCATGATCTCGGCGTCACACAACCGCTACGACGACAACGGCATCAAGTTGTTTGATCCCGACGGCTATAAACTCTCCGATGATGTCGAACGCGAGATCGAGCGCTTGATCGACAGCGACACCTCGGAACTTTTGGCCGCGCCCGACCTGATCGGCCGCGCGACGCGGGTTGAAAGCGCGCAAGAACGCTATATCGAATTTGCCAAGCGCACGCTGCCGAAGAATCTCAAATTGAACGGACTGCGCATTGTCATCGATTGCGCCAATGGTGCGGCCTATAAAGTGGCGCCGGAAGCGCTGTGGGAACTGGGCGCGGAAGTCATCAAGATCGGCGTCGAACCGAACGGCCGCAACATCAACTACAAGTGCGGATCGACGGCACCCGAAGCGCTCGTCGACAAGGTCCGCGAAGTGCGCGCCGACATTGGTATTGCGCTCGATGGCGACGCGGACCGTGTGGTGATTATCGACGAGAAAGGCCAGATCGTTGACGGCGACCAGTTGATGGCAGTGATTGCCGAAAGCTGGCACCGCCGCGGCAAGCTCGCGGCCGGCGGCATCGTTGCGACGGTGATGAGCAACCTCGGGCTCGAGCGCTATTTGAAGACCATCGGCCTATCGATGGTGCGGACACCAGTCGGTGACCGCTATGTCACCGAATATATGCGCAAGCATGGCTATAATGTTGGTGGCGAACAGTCGGGCCACATCGTGTTGTCGGACTTTATCACCACCGGCGACGGCCTCGTCGCGGCGTTGCAAGTGCTGGCCTGCGCCGTCGCAACCGGCAAGCCTGTGTCGGAAGTGTGCGCCAAGTTCACGCCGCTGCCGCAAGTGCTGCAAAACGTTCGCTTTGAAAAGGGCAAGCCGCTTGAGGACAGCAAAGTCTTGAAAGCCATTGAAGGCGCCAAGTCGAAGCTCGGCACCAGCGGCCGTCTTGTCATTCGACCTTCAGGCACCGAGCCTGTCATCCGGGTGATGGCGGAAGGCGACAATGAACAGCTCGTCAACGGCGTCGTTGGCGATATCGTAGCAGCTGTGAAGGCTGCAGCGCAGGCCGCATGACACTCACTGCCGCAAATCCGGAAACTGACCGGCTCAGTCCTGCGGCCGTACTTGCCTGTCTTGCCGTTTTCGCCCTGCTCGCTGCCGTGCTGCTCTGGATGGGGCGAGTTCCGATTTGCGCCTGCGGATCGATCAAGCTTTGGCACGGCGTGGTGCAGAGTTCCGAGAACTCACAGCATTTCACTGATTGGTACACTCCGAGCCACATCATTCATGGTTTTCTGTTTTGTGCTGGCCTAACATGGCTGCTGCCCAATGCATCGTTCGCGACCAAGTTGCTGATCGCGCTCGGCGTTGAGGCCGGGTGGGAAATTCTTGAAAATTCACCCTTGATCATCAATCGCTATCGCACTGAAACCATCGCGCTCGATTATTTCGGCGATAGTATTTTGAACTCGCTATCCGACACCGCAGCAATGGCGGCCGGATTTTGGCTGGCTTACAGATTGCCCGTAGCAGCGACGATCGCGCTGGCCGTCGGCTTCGAGGTCTTCACCGGCTATATGATCGGCGATAATCTGCTGTTGAACGTGATCATGCTGGTCCATCCTATCGATGCGATTAAAGCGTGGCAAAGCGGGGCCGATTTGTCCGGCGTCCCCGGTCTGCGCTTGACTTGAGCCGACAGCGCTCATTTCGTTTCCAATTGCCGTTTTTGCCGCCTTGCCTTGGCACGACCGCATCTTGACCTTGTCTCGATAGGCACATCCGGCCGTCTCATTTCTCGCCCCACACCTCCTGTGCTAGCATTGCGCATGGCTGATCGCACGAGGCAACATACTCTGATCATTGGTGGCGGACCGGCGGGCGCAGCGGCGGCGATCCATCTCGCGCGCGCAGGCCGCAACGTCACGCTCATTGAAAAAGAAAGCGCGGCGCATGACAAAGTCTGCGGCGAATTCCTGAGTCATGAGTGCCTCGGATATTTGAGCCGCCTCGGCATTGATCCCGCTAAGCTTGGTGCGGTGCCGATTGATACAATTGCCCTTGCGCGCAAGGGGGCAGCGATGACCGCCGCACTGCCGTTCAAAGCGCAAAGCCTGTCGCGGCGCGTGCTTGATGAGGCGCTGCTGCTGAAAGCGGCCAGCACTGGGGCAATCGTCCGCCGCGGCGTGCGCGTAACAGCGCTCGAAAACGTCAACGGGACGTGGTCTGCCGCTCTCGATAGCGGCGAAACGGTCACAGCGCCCGACGTCATCCTCGCCACCGGCAAACACGATCTGCGCGGCTGGAAGCGCCCGCCGGGCCGGCAAGATGATCTGATCGGTTTCAAGATGTACTGGCGCCTCGCGCCGGATCAATCGAAGGCACTCGAGAGGCAGGTTGAGTTGGCGTTGTTTCCGGGCGGATACGCGGGGCTGGAGCCTGTTGAAGGTGGCCGCGCAAATTTATGCTTGTTGGTTCGCAAGTCTCAATTCGCGCGGCTCGGCAATTCTTGGGAGCAGTTGCTTGAAACGTTGCGAGCAACCTCGGCGCATTTGCGAATGAGATTAGATGGTGCTGAACCCGGCTTGCCGCGTCCACTAGCGATCGCGTCCATTCCTTATGGTTACGTGTTGGATCAGATCACCATCACAAACGATCCGCAACCCTGGCGCCTCGGTGACCAGGCGGCCGTCATTCCATCATTCTCGGGCGACGGCATGTCGATTGCGCTTCACAGCGCGCACGTTGCTGCAAATATGATGCTTGCTGGACAACGGGCGGAGGCCTTCCATCACCAGATCGCGCACGATGTCAGCCGCCAAATCGCGCGGGCGACACGGGTGTCACAAGCTCTCGTCACACCCTGGGGTCAAACCGCAGCGGTGGCGCTGTCATCGTTATTCCCAAGCCTCATGACCGGCACAGCAACGCTGACGCGAATTCCAGAAAGGGCACTAAACCGTGCAGAAAAACCAGCCCTTTGACGGGCAGCAATGCGGCGTGCCATAGGCTAGCTATGACCAATTACTCAATCATACATGTCATCGGCGGCGGGCTTGCGGGCTCCGAGGCGGCTTGGCAAATTGCAGCTGCGGGCGTGCCAGTTGTGCTGCATGAAATGCGGCCGCAACGCATGACAGAAGCGCACCGCACGCAGGGGCTTGCTGAATTGGTGTGCTCGAACTCATTCCGATCCGATGAGTGGGAAACCAACGCGGTTGGATTACTGCACGAAGAAATGCGGCGCGCAGGCTCTCTGATCATGTCGGCCGGAGATGCAACCAAGCTGCCCGCTGGTGGCGCACTCGCGGTGGACCGCGATGAATTTTCTGCCGAAGTCACGCGACGGATTGAAGCCGAACCGCTAATTACCCTGGATCGAACGGAAGTCGCTGGCCTGCCGCCGTCCGATTGGGACAACGTCGTCGTCGCGACGGGGCCCCTCACTTCGCCAGACTTGGGTGCAGCGATTCTGAAACTCACCGGCGAAGGCGAATTGGCATTCTTTGATGCCATCGCGCCAGTTGTGCATTTCGACAGCATTGATATGTCGGTCGCCTGGAAGCAATCGCGCTATAACAAAATCGGTCCCGCGGGCACAGGCGCTGACTACATCAACTGCCCGATGAACAAGGACGAATATGCGGCCTTCATCGATGCGCTGCTCGCCGCCGAAAAGACCGTCTTCAAAGAGTGGGAAGCCTCAACTCCCTATTTCGATGGCTGCCTGCCGGTCGAAGTGATGGCCGAGCGCGGCCGCGAAACGCTGCGCTTTGGGCCGATGAAGCCAGTCGGCCTTGATGATCCGCGCACCGGACGCTGGCCTTACGCGGTCGTGCAATTGCGCCAGGATAATGCGCTCGGAACGTTATGGAACATCGTCGGCTTCCAAACCAAGATGAAGCACGCCGAGCAAGTGCGCGTGCTGCGCATGATTCCCGGATTGGAAAACGCTGAATTTGCACGCCTCGGTGGTTTGCATCGCAATACCTATTTAAATTCGCCGAAGCTTCTTGATAGGTCGTTGCGCTTGCGCACCGAGCCGCGCTTGCGGTTTGCTGGCCAGATCACCGGCGTCGAAGGCTATGTCGAAAGCGCTGCTATAGGCTTGCTCGCCGGCCGGTTCGCGGCCGCGTCGCGATTGGGAACTGTCTCCAATCCACCACCGGCAACAACGGCGCTTGGTGCCCTGCTCGCCCACATCACCGGGGGGCATATTCTTGAAGTGGGGTCAGACCCCTCACACCGATCAACGGAGACGAATGGTGGGCCCGATTGTGAGGGGTCTGCCCCCCTAGTTTCAGCCGACAAACCGCGCTCGTTCCAGCCCATGAACATCAACTACGGCCTGATCCCGCCACTCGAAACTTTCTCGGACAAAGGCCCGGACGGCAAACGCCTCAAAGGCGCCGAACGCGGGATGGCCAAAAAGCGTCTCCAATCGCGCCGCGCACTTGCAGATTTAGACGGCTGGCTGGCGAAGGCCGGCGGCAAGGTTGCCGCTGCGGAATGATCACTCGTTGAACACACCCAGGCCGGAAAGCTAACCAGATCCCCACTCCACCGTTGACGCATCGCGGCAGCTCTCCAATAATGCGCACTGTCTGACGCTGTTCAACATCCAACTTGGGGACCTATACCCATGAAAACTTTGCGCGTAATTCTTCCAGTCATAGCCGTATTGGCATGGGCTGCTCCGGCACAAGCGGCTTGCGTAACAAAAGGTGCGGTAGCGACATCGTCGTCGGCCGACTCGGCCAAATGGTTTGCCCTAGAGACCATGGTTCAGGCCGTAAGCTGGGGTTTGTGGCCAGGCTTCCTGTCAAACGGCAAGGTTGAAGGCTACAACATCACGAGCCAGAAATATAACTGCAAGCCGGACGGTGGCTCGGTGACCTGCCGTGGCCAGGCGACGTTCTGCCAGAAGTAATTCGGCCAGCTTCAAGCGTCTTTGAGAAAAGCGGGCCCGGAATGATCCGGCGCCCGCTTTCTTCTATCAAGCGACCATCAACGCCTTCAAAATCGGCAAGCGTTTCGCCGCGAATTCACCGGCGCGGGTTTCGATCTCAGTCAGATTTTCCTTATCACCCTCGATCGGTTTGCCGTCTTTCAGCACCCGATGGCCCTGCGACTTCAACAAATCCCAAGCCGACGTTGCCCATTCGCTCTGCGCCTTCTTGCCTTCGCGAATGGCCAGCATGAACAACTGCTGCAATCGCTCGACCGGAATTCCGCCGCCGGTCATCGGGCTGGCGAGGTAGTTGATCGTGTTGTTGCCACGCGCAACACCCATCAAATGATGGTTCAAACGCTGCGCTGATTTCTGCGCCGCGGCGGCCGCAACATCGGATTGCACCAACACCAGATCGCCCTTGCCAGATAGCACCAACAGCGCTTCGACAAGCTGTGGAAGCGTAATTGTCTTGCCCTTGATCGCCTTCTCGATGTCAGCAATCGTGTGCGCCTTCTGATCGGCGAGCGCGTCGAGAATGGGCGAATAGATTGCATCTGACATGCTCGCTTCGCCCATCGCGCCGTTGGCTTTGAGCGTCACGTCGGCGCGCGGGTTGATCAACATCACGCGCAGCTTACGCACCGCTTCGACTTGCTCCAGCACCGACAGCCGGCGAACGCCTCTGGCCCAATAGTCGCGGCGGAATTGTTGATTGACCATGAAATCCCTGACCGTCTCGCGGAACATGGCATCGGGAATTTCCTTGAGAAACGTCTGCGACTCGCGGGACAGATTGACGGGATCAACGTTGTCGAGGAAATGCGCCGAACAGGCATAGTTGAGCTTTGCCGTTTCAAGCCAGTTGCCCATATCGGCAAATGCCATCGGCTGCCATTCTTGATTGAAGTATTCGTGCGCCAGATACTGCCGGTTCTGGCCTTTGATCTTTTTCAACCGCTCTTCAATGCCGGGATTGGCGCGCAAATAAGCTGGATTGAGTTCGCCGAGCTTGTCGGCAAACTCCAACGCGGCGTCGATGCGCGATAAAATTCCCCGCCCCTGCGCTGCCATCACCTCCGCGTGTTGAGACAACAAGTGACGCACTGGAACCATGGCGGCCCAGCCCGGAAAGGTGTTGTAGCTCATATAGAGCACGCCACCGACCTTGAGTTTGCGGCGGATAAAATCGACCATGAAGCGGCGGTTAGCATCCGAGATCCAACTCCAGATGCCGTGCACGCCGATGAAATCGAAATCCGGCAGATCGGTACGATTGCAGAATTGCTCGAAGGCTTCGTCAAATAATTTGACCTTGGCGCCGGATGCTCCTGCCAAATGTTGCGCGAAGGCGGCCTGCGAGGGATTGAAGTCGGTGCCATACCAGTCGGTTGACGAGGCGGCTGCGTGCATGTTGACACTCAGCCCCTGACCGAAGCCCAGCTCGCACGCAGTCGATATCTCAGGTGGCGAAATGCCAGCTGCCAGTAATGAGAGCGAAATCCGAAGTGGGTTCAATTCGGCGTAATAGCCGTAGGTGTAATCAATATCGGCGCGATAGCCATACGTCCAATCCGACATACTGTGCCCCCGTTGCCGCGAGCGCCCGCATCATCCTCCGGATACGGCCGCCTTGGCTTTTAATTCGCGTTTTTCTACCCATTCAACGGCAAATATCGATATCTCGTAAAGCAGCACAGTCGGCAGTGCCATCACAATCATACTCAACGCGTCGGGCGGGGTCAGAACGGCCGCCACGGCAAAAATCCCGACAATTGCAAAACGGCGGCCTGACCGGAGAGCTGCCGCCGTCACCAAGCCGGCGTGTGCCAACAGCGTCAAAACCACTGGCAACTGAAAGCAGATACCAAAGCCGAAGGTCAGTGTCATGATCAGTGACAAGTATTCCGACACCTTCGGCATCAGTTCAATGGTTGCAGAGCCGCCTTGACTGGCACTTTCGGCCAAACTGATTGAAAACCGGATCAGGATCGGCATGGCGATAAAGAAGACCACGGCGGCGCCGGCTAAAAATAGCAATGGCGTCGCAAACAGATACGGCCGGAACGCCTTATCTTCGTCCTTATAAAGACCAGGCGCGACAAACTTATAAACCTGCACCGCCACGACCGGGAACGACAAGAATGCCGCCCCGAACATGGCCAACTTCAATTGGGTGAAAATCTGCTCAAGAAAGTGGGTCGCGATCAAACGGACATGGGGATTGCCGGACGCATAAGCGTAGGGCCAAACCAACAGATCATAGATGTAACGCGCAAATGAAAAGCAGATCAGGAACATAATCAAGAATGCGCCGAGCGACCACATCAGCCGCTGACGCAGTTCAATCAAATGTTCGATCAGCGGCGCCTGCGATGCATCAATGCGATCCTGACCCTGGCGGGCGGGATCGTCCTTCTTGGCGATGCCGGTATCGCTCATGGGGCTGGCGTGCTCCCCGGTTTGGGAACCATGACGTCTGCTGGGACCGCATCGGACGACACAGTCGAGGCAGACGTTGAGACCGGAGCTGCAAGCGCTGCTTTGGCACTCCTGACGTCGGCCTCGATACCCTGACTGGCTGCCATCACCCTTTCATTGACGTCCCTCGCCATTTGATCGATGTCTTGCCGGACTGTATCCAGTTCGGCTTGTCGCATGGCGTCATCAAAATGGCGGCGGAATTCAGTTGCTTGACGCCGAGCCATTCCGGTGTACTTGCCGATCATCGCCATAAAGCGCGGCAAGTCCTTCGGCCCCACGCACACGAGCGTGACGATCCCGAGGACCAGTAGTTCGCTCCAGCTGACGTCAAACATTTCGACTTTGGCCTTGACTCTCGCGGCAGCAATCAGCCGGTCTTGGTCCGGTCACGCGCTTCCGCCGATTGGATCGACTGATCAAGCGGCTTGGGCTGGCTGGTTGCAGCTTGATCCTCGTCGGCCAAGCCTTTTTTGAAACTGTTGATGCCTTTGCCAAAATCACCCATCAATTCGGAAATCTTGCCGCGCCCGAACAACAAGACGACAATGACTAAAAGTAGAAGCAGATGTGTCGTGCTGAGGCCCATCGGATATCGTCTCCAAAAAGCGCTTACAGAGCGCCAAACATATTTCAGTATCGCAGAAATGCCCCGCGCCAGCAAGTTGGCCTGGCGGTGCGCCCTCGTTAACTCCCTATTGCGCCGAGGTTTATTTGCCTGCAGCGGGGAAGATCAGGACGCCTGCCGGGTCGATTTCAACGCTGACATCGGCGCCTTTGGCGAGCCCAAGACCGGCAGAAACGCGCGCGCGCAGGATTTGATCGAAACCCGTGACGCCGATTTCCAACAACACCGCATCACCTAAAAACTTGACGTCAAGCACCCGGCCTGGACGCCCAACGCTGCGACCGGCCGCAGTCTTGGCGCCGGAATGACCGTTGTTGCTCGGTGTCAGCACAATGCCGCGCTCGCGGATGCAATAGGTGACCGCCTCTCCGTCAGCAAATCCAGGAGCTGAAATCACTCCTATTGGTGTTGCAACTGAACCCGAACGAGCCACGCCCTGCAACTCATTGATTTCGGAAAACAGTCTGGCCACGAACAACGCAGCCGGGCGGTGATAAAGATCCTCGGCCTTGCCGTGTTGAACCAGTTGTCCGGCCTGCATAACGGCGATCCGGTTGCCGAGCCGCATCGCTTCTTCCGGATGATGGGTAACAATGATCGAGGTCGCGCGCGTTTCGCGGAGCAGCGCCAGTGTTTCTTCCTGCACACTGTCACGCAACTGAACATCGAGGCCGGAGAACGGCTCATCCATCAGCATGATTTGCGGACGCGGAACGATCGCGCGCGCAAGAGCCACGCGCTGCTGCTGACCACCTGACAAGATGTGTGGATACTCGTTGGCGTAACGTTCAAGTCCGAACCGCGCCAGAATAGCGATGGCTTCGCGTTCGGCATCGGCGGCCGGAAGCCCCTTCAAGCCAAACGCAACATTGCCAACAATCGTAAGATGCGGGAACAGCGCGAAGTCCTGAAACATCAGGCCGACGCCGCGCCGCTCTGGCGGTACAAAGCGTGCCGGGCCAGCGACTTCGTAATCATTGATGAGGACCCGGCCAGTGGTTGGTTTTTCAATGCCTGCAGCCACCCGCATCAACGTGGTCTTGCCGCAACCCGAAGGGCCGAGCAGGCAAACGACTTCACCCGGCTCGATGGTCAATGACACACCGCGAAGCGCGTCGATGGCGCCATAGCGGCGCGTCACATTCTCAAACGTGAGGCTGGCGGCAAACGACGCCGCCGCGCGGCCACGCGGCGCGCTAGTATTGGCCAACATTGCCGCCGATGAAATTTGTGCGGGTAAACTGAGGTTCAACGCAAAACTCGTTTCTCGTAACATCTCGTCTTGTAAGGTAGCCGGCTATTCGCTTTTGACGTCCGGTGCGTCTTCACCAGTTTCGTCATCTTCATCGTCGGCGTCGCTCAGCGGCTCGTCGAGCGACAACTCTGGCTGCTCATCTACATCTGCTTCATCTTCAAGCGGCAGCTCATCGGGCATCAGGGCGGCGATATCGCTCGGCTCGGGAACAGCGAAGCCTGGCGGCAAGGTGCTGTCGAGCAGCCCGGCGGCCTTCAGATCTTGCAAGCCCGGAAGGTCTTTGACGGTGTCGAGGCCGAAGTGCGATAGGAAGCTTTCGGTCGTGCCGTACGTGATCGGTTTGCCCGGTGCCCGGCGGCGGCCACGCGGGCGGATCCAACCGCTTTCCATCAACAAATCGAGCGTGCCGCCGGACGTCGACACGCCGCGGATGTCTTCGATCTCGGCCCGCGTTACGGGTTGGTGATAGGCGATAATGGCCAATGTTTCGAGCGCAGCTTTCGACAGCCTGCGTTCTTCAACCGAATGCTTTTCCAGCAAATACGACAAGTCTTCTGCGGTGCGGAACACCCACTTGCCGGCCACACGAACCAGGTTGACGCCGCGTCTTGAGTAGAGCTGCTGCAAATCTGCCAACAGCGCCACAAGGTCGGCGTCGGCGCCGGCACTCGACTGCAATAGTGCTTCGTCCAATGGTTCCTTCGAGGCAAACAGCACTGCTTCGAGAATTCGCAGTTTCTCGCGTTGGTCGCGGTCTTTCAGTTCTTCGACTTCGGGCGGAAATCCGAGTTGCGCATCGGCCAGTGCGGCCGCGAGTTCGCGCGCTTCCGCTTCGGCGGGATTGTCGGTCACTGGCGCATCGGCGTAGTCATCGCCGGGCGCCACAAGCTTAAGCCGTGGAGGAGACATTGATGTATTGCCTTTGTTGTCACTCACGAACGCACTCACTCACTCAGTTATCTAATTTGGTTTGGCGTCTTTGCCGCCAGCCAGAACTTGCCAGTCGTCGCTGGTGCCACGCTTACGCATGTAAATCGGAGAGAATGGCTCATCCTGGCGCAACTCAACAAGACCCTCACGGCTCATTTCAAGTGTGGCGCCAAACGAACTGGCAATCGCAGTCTTGGTCTCCTCGCCCTGAGGCAGATACTGCTCAAGAAACATATCGAGTTGTGACCAGCCGCTGCCCGATGCGCCGACCAACTTCTCGAGCCGGCCGCGCGCTTCCTTGATCGACCAAACCTTGCGGGCCTTGACGACGTGCACGACCTTAATCGTTCTGCGGCGCTGTTCGGCATAGGCTTTGAGAAGATCGTAAATCTCGGCCGTCCATTGGGTTTCTTTGACGGCTTTAGTGGTCTCAGGCATGCCGCGGTAAAACACGTCGCGGCCGAGGCGCTTACTGGTCATCAGCTTGGCCATCGCACCCCGCATAGCATCGAGCCGCATCAGGCGGAACGCTAAGCGCTGCGCCATTTCTTCGGCCGGAATGTCGCCTGAAAGATCCTTTTCCTTCGGCAGCAGCAAGCGCGATTTAAGATACGCCAGCCAAGCCGCCATAACCAGGTAATCGGCTGCGATCTCAATTTTGAGACTTTGAGACTGCGAGATATAGGCAAGATACTGATCGACCAGAGCCAGTACCGAGATTTTGGCGATATCGACTTTGTGGGTCCGTGACAGCGCCAGCAGCAAATCGAGCGGGCCTTCAAAACCGGCCACGTCGACAATCAGGGCATCGGCCCCTGTTGGCGCCAAATCCGAATCGGTGCCCCACGCCGGTCCCTGCCAGGTTTCTGGCAGTTCGGAAGGGGATCGTGGCTCTGTTCCGTCACCGCTCATTCAACGTCCTTAATGCTGACCGAGACCATACACTGAGTCACGGCCAAATCCCGCGACTACCCAATATAGCCTGCGAGCACAGAGGCGGGGATAAGTTCGGCTGCGTCCCGGTCATAGGGCTGGCAAACGCCCAAACAGTGGGTTGCACGCCCGAATCGGGCCAAAGCCGCACCGCCAAGCGCCGGCACACCGGAGGCCACGGCCGCCATTTCCGCCATGTCGCCGTTGCAGTGTAGTGCTACGTCAGATCCGGCAGATATCACCGCTTCGGCACGCTGGCGCATCGGGCCCTGTAGTGCCTTCATGCTTAAATCGTCGCTCATCAGAAAACCGTCGTAACCAATATGGCCGCGGATGATTTCGCGTATCACCAGCGCCGATGTACTTGCTGGCTGGTCGCGATCGATATCCGAATACACGACGTGTGCGGTCATGGCGGCCGGCTGATCGTTCAACAGTTTGAACGGCACAAAATCAGTTACCTCAAGCTCGGCGCGCGATGTCGAAACAACCGGCAATTCGAGATGGCTATCGGCGCGGGCGCGGCCGTGACCGGGGATATGCTTAATAACCGGCACCACCCCGCCAGCCAGAAAGCCTTCGCAAACAGCACGGCCGAGGGCGGCGATTTGTGCGGGTGTATCGCCAAAGGCGCGGTCACCGATAATGTCATGGGCGCCGGCAACCGGCACGTCTAATACAGGTGTACAGTTGGTGTTGATGCCAAGTTCGATAAGGTCGTCTGCCACCAACCGCGCCGCGGTTCTGACCGAGTGGCATGCCGCCTTTGGATCAGTGCTGTAGAGCGCCGCATAAGCAGCAGCGGGCGGCAACGCGCGGCCAAGCGGTGGGCGGAGACGCTGCACGCGTCCTCCCTCTTGATCGATCAAGAACAGCATATCGTCAGCGCCAGTTGCGGACTTGATATCAGCAACCAACCGCTTGATTTGCTCGTGGGAGTTAAGGTTACGGGCGAACAAGATCGTTCCAGCAGGCCGACATTCGCGGAAAAAAGCCGCCTCGGCGGCGGTCAGCTCCAGCCCGGAAACACCAGCGATCAATGCGGCGCGTGTCGGCATCAGTGCCCTCAAACGAAAACCGGCCGCAGGTCCTGCAGCCCGCTAGAGCCCTTCCGGCTCAAATGGAACCGGTTTTGTTCGCCCCAGAAGGGCTCTTGAAATCATGAACAGATTAGCGTCAGAACGCCATCACCCAGCAATCGGGATGCCCTGCGGCTTTGAGCTGCGTACAGACCGAGTTGGCGCCGTCCTTTGAGCCTGGCGGGCCGACGAGCAGGCGATGATAAGTGCCCTTTTCGCCAAGGTTAGCTTCTTGAACGTCGGGCTGTTTGGATGACAGGATCGAGCCGTACTTTTGCTGCATGTCGGCCCAGCGCGCCAACGCCCCAACTCGGCTATTGTTGGTGGCTGGCATCGAAGCGACAACGGCCATATATCCGGTGCCGGTCGAGACCGGCGTCGGCGTCGTCACCGGCGCCGCTGCCTTGGCGATGGTCTCAGTCGTTGCCGCGACCTTCTTCGGCGCCTCAGCCTTCTTGACGACTGCCGGAGCAGCCGGGGCCAAGGCGGCTGTCGCTACTGGAGCAGCAGCAACGGGTGCTGGACCACTCGCGGCGGCGTTGAGAGCATTCACAGCATTAATGGCCTTGGCGGCCTTGGGCGGAGCAACCGGCGGCGATACGACCAGCGGCTTCTCAGCGGCAGGTGCCGTCGAAGCGGTTTCGACCAAGGCTTGTGCCGGGCTTGGACCACCGACGTTGACGACCGACATACCGGGCATGACGGCGGCAACAGGTTCAGCCGGTGCGGCGGCCGGCGGGGCGATCGAGCCGTCAGGTTTAACAACAAGTGTTGCGACCTTCTTGGCGCCAGACGGGTCCGATTCCGGAGCGCCGTTTTCGCTCAAGCGGCCAAGAACTTTGCTGTCCGAATGCGCGAATTGCTTGCCGCCAGGCTCAGCCGGTTTAACCTTCGACGGGCCTTCAGCGCTCTTGACGAGCGGCGTTGGGCCTGACGAGCCGCCGAGCAACGAACTGTAAGCATAGGTCAGTCCGCCGCCGACAAAGATTGCGCCAGCCAAGGCGGCTGCAATCATAAACCCGCGGCTGCGGCGCGGCGGTTCTTCGGCGAAGTCTTCGTCGTGCTCAGCGTATTCTTGTTGATGCTCGCCTTCTTGGACGTAGCCTTGTTGCGGACTCGCATATTCTTGTGCGGGCGCCTGCTGATAGCCGTATTGTGTGCCGTAGGCGGCCGCCTGCGGCTGCGGAGCTTGTCCGTAACCGGGCTGGCTGTAGGACGACAAATCGAAGCCGCGCGGGTCGAGTGACTGCTGCTGCGCTTGCGCTTGCTGCTGGCCTTGCGTGGCCCACTGATCATAAACGGCACCACGCAAGTCGGACTGAACCGGCGCTTGATACTGTTGCGCGGCTGGCTGTCCTTGTGACGGCGGCACGTAGGCGTCGAATTTTGGCGCATAATTCTGTGGGGTGCCGCGAGCGGCCGCTGCGGGCTGAGGTGTCAACCCATAGCCGTGCACTGGGACCTGCTGCTGGGGCTGATAGCCACTTTGCTGCGCGTAATTGGGCTGCGTATAACCGGGCTGCGCATAAATTGGTTGACCGTACGCATCCAACTGCGGTGCAGCGGTTTGGTACGCGCCTGGCTGGCCAAAACCCGCGGCAGGCTGTTGCTGCTGCGTGCCCGGTTGCGCAACGGCACCCGAATTTGGCTCATAGCCATTGGACCGTGACATGGATGTGATCCCCTCGAACGATTGGCAAGCCCCACAGCCTGCGAATCAGGAGTCTAATGCATTGCCTCCGGAGCCTCGACTCCAAGTACAGCAAGTCCAGAGGATATCACACTCTTTGTCGCGTGTACGAGAGCAAGGCGCGCCAGAGTCAGACTCCGGTCATTAGCCTGTATGAACCGCAATTGTGGCAAATCATTGCCTCGGGCCCATAGCCCATGAAAAGCTGATGCTAAATCATAGAGATAAAACGCTACCCTGTGTGGCTCTCGCACGCCTGCAGCGCCATTAATCATACGCGGAAATTCTGCCAATCTATGCACCAGCGCGAGTTCGGCCTCGTCGGTTAAAGCCCCCAGATCAACCTTAGCGAGTGCGGCAGCCGACAAATCTAAGTTGGGGAAAACGTCGAGCGCTTTGCCAGCCACGCTCGCGGCCCGCGCGTGCGCATACTGAACATAGAATACTGGGTTGTCTTTCGACTGTTCGGTAACTTTGGAGAAATCGAAATCGAGCGGCTCAAGCTCTTTTCTATAGAGCATCATGAACCGCACCGGATCGCGGCCGACTTCATCGACGACATCGCGCAATGTCACGAACGTGCCGGCTCGCTTCGACATTTTGTAAGGCTCGCCGCCTTTGAACAGTTTGACGAGTTGCACGACTTTGACTTCGATATCGGTCTGGCCACCTTCGGTGCACCAGCCTTTAATGTTGGCTTTTCCACCGCCAAACGCCGCCACCGCACACGTCAACCGCGTGATATAGCCGACGTGATCAGCGCCAAAGACGTTGATCAGCTGCCGGTAGCCGCGCTGGACCTTGTCGTAGTGATAGGCAATGTCGCCAGCAAAATACGTGTAGCTGCCGTCACTCTTCTGCAGCGCGCGGTCGGCATCGTCGCCAAACTGCGTTGACTTGAATAGCGTTTGTTCGCGGTCTTCCCAATCATCTCCATCATGACCCAAGGGCTTTTCGAGACGCCCTTTGTAAATCAGACCCTTCTTGTCGAGCGCATCGATGGCGGCTTTGACCTTGTCGGTGCCGCCGCGCGTCAGCGACGCTTCGGAGACGAAGATGTTGTGCTTTATATTCAGCGCTTCTAGATCTTCGCGGATCATGACCATCATGGCGTCGATGGCGAACGTGCGCACCTCCGCCAGCCATTCAGCTTCCGGTTTGCCAACCAGCTTAATGCCGTACATCTTAGCAAGCGCAGCGCCAACCGGCTTCAAGTAGTCGCCAGGATACAGGCCATCGGGGATCGCGCCGATATCTTCGCCCAGCGCCTCGCGATAGCGGAGATGCGCCGAACGCGCCAACACGTCGACCTGACCGCCAGCATCGTTGATGTAATATTCGCGCGTGACGTCAAAGCCCGCGAAGCTGAGCAAGTTAGCAAGTGCATCGCCAAACACGGCGCCTCGGCAATGACCGACATGCATCGGCCCGGTCGGATTGGCCGACACATATTCGACATTGACCGTTTCGCGATTGCCAATGCCGTTGGCGCCGTAGCTTGAGCCATCTTTCAGAATGGCTGTGACGAGCGCGTGCCAGTACTCCGGCTTCATGGTCAGGTTGACGAAGCCGGGACCGGCGACATCGACCTTGGCAATGTCTTTTGCGCCAACCAGCTTGCCAGCCAACGCGTCCGCAATCTCGCGCGGTTTCTTGCCGGCAGGTTTCGCCAGCGCCAATGCAATCGAGGTCGCAAAATCTCCGTGCGTTGGGTCTTTCGGCAGCTCGGCCGAGACCTTCGCAAGATCGAGTCCTTCCGGCAACACGCCGTCCTTGATCAGCGCGGTGAGTGCTGACTTGATCGTCGTCTCGACGTGTTGGAACACGTTCATCTTCGCATAGTCCTTCACACCCTAAAGCAGCCTGCTGGCTGGCCCACTCTCTCAATTTATCGTCATCCCGCCGAAGGGCGGGACCCGTCATGTCTCAATTTGTCACCGCTGGCCGTTTTGAACGAGGTCTTTGACGTTGTACGTACCCATTTCTGCAGCTTGACCGATCCCCGCCCAAGGCTGGGATGACGAGACTTGTTGGAGTTTTGTGCGACCGCCGACTGACCACTGACCCCACTTCACTTCAGCTCTGGCGTGGCCTTAAACAATCGGCGGTGCTCGTCAAGCGCATAGCGGTCGGTCTGGCCGGCGAGGTAATCGGCCGCAACACGGGCTTTGGCTCGGGGTGCCAGTGGTTTCATGACTGCCACCCATGCCGCGGGTAATGCGGCAGGATTGTCGAAATCACTATAAAGTCCGAACAGATCGGCGACGATCTGCTCAGCGTCCTTCATCACCCTGACAACCCGCGGGTGGCGATAGACGTGCTCAAACATGAAGGTCCGCAACTCAGCGACACCTTTTGCCGAGGTCTCTGAAAACGCAATCGTCGCCTGTCCTGCGCCCCGGATGTCATCGGGCGACACAGGCTCAAGCGCTGCCAGCAGCACGCGGCTTTCTTCCACCACATCGCGGATCATGCCGGTGATCATCTGCCGCGTGACCTCATAGATGATGCGCGCTTCATCGCGGCCGCGAGCCTTGGCCATAGCCGTCCGCACATGCGGGCCAGCCAGCGCAACGATACTCAAGTCATCAACCGTGATGAGGCGCGCGCGCAGGCCGTCATCGATGTCATGTGTAAGATAGGCGATATCATCGGCGAGGCTCGCGACTTGCGCCTCCGCCGACGGCCAACGGTTCGCATCAAAACTGCGCCAGGTTTCCAAACGCCGTAGAACTTTTGAGACTGCGTTGGCGGGATCAGAAATCGGACCATTGTGCTTGGCCAAACCTTCGAGCGTTTCCCAAGTCAGGTTCAAACCGTCAAAACCGAGATACTTTCGTTCCAGCGACGTGACGGCCCGCAAGCTTTGCGCGTTATGATCAAAGCCGCCGTGCGCGCGCATGGCGCTATCCAGCGCGCGTTCCCCGGCGTGCCCAAATGGTGAATGGCCAAGATCATGGGCCAGCGCCAGCACTTCGGCTAGATCCTCATCGAGTTGCAACTGACGCGCAATGGTGCGAGCGATTTGCGCCACTTCGAGGCTATGGGTCAGCCG
>JANNFX010000255.1:0-10234 GCA_031380225.1 Hyphomicrobium sp. | reverse complement strand
TTCAGTCCACCTTGGACGAGAGCGTCCGCCAACACCGTGGCGGTCGTCGTGCCATCACCGGCGACGTCATTGGTCTGCTTTGACACCTCGCGCACGATCTGCGCGCCCATGTTTTCAAACGGGCATTCAAGTTCTATCTCGGCGGCAATCGTCACGCCGTCGCGCGATATGATGGGCGTGCCGATAGGCCGGTCGATAACCGCATTCATGCCATTGGGGCCAAGCGTTCCGGCAACCGCACGGGCGAGCTTATGTACGCCGCGGCCGAGCGCCTCGCGGGCGGCTTCGTCATGCAGCATCATTTTGGGCATTGCATTTCCTTATCGACAACGAACGTGAAAGTCTCAGAATCCAAGGCCCGCGACCGAACCCGCAACATCAGCATCTGCGCTCAAGCGTTCGACGAGTAAGCGGCGGCAGAGCGCGCCATTGAACTCAGCATTTATTCGGACGCGGCGGATGAGCTTCAGATAAGTTTCGAGTTCACCGGCTTGCAACGGCGCGCCGTCTAGTGTCACGAATGCGAGCGCTGTGCCGTCAAACGGTCCTGCCACATGACGCCGGTCCAAATAGCGATCCATCAACTGCTGTTCTTTGGGGTTGGACAGCCGCTCACTAAGTTCGAACACCGTCCATTGTACAACATTGACAGCGGTCTCGCCGGTATCGAGGAGATACTTGAGCAGCGCTTCTTGGCGCCACTGATAGGCCTTGTGCAGGAAAGTGCGCCGCAGTTCATCGAGATTGGCTGTCGCTTCGTCGCCAAAACTATCGGCGAACGACAGGCCTTCGTTGACACCGCGGTTGATAGTATCCACGTACATGTGTTCGCCAAGGACGACGCGCGCCGATGTCACCCAACTCAGGCTTTTGACGGCGGTGCGCATGTCCTCGGCCATCATGAACGCGAAGTTGGGTGAGCACCAATAGGTCGGCAGTTGAAAGGAGATTTGGACGTCGTCGCCCGGACCAATTTCAACATTCGTAACAAACCCCATCTCGGTGACGCTGTCATCGAGTTCGGGATCTGTTACGTGACTGAGTTTAGACCATACGTCTGCCATCCGGCTCTCGGATAGGCTCAAATGTGAGTCACGGCTGCTCATCGGAACCATCCGCCGGCGCTGGCCATCGCCTTTTTCTTGTAGCCAAGCTTTTCTTTTTGGGCTGCCACATCGAGTCCGTAGAGGCGTGCCGCATTGAGACCCAGGATCTTTTTCTTGGTCTCAAGCGTGAGGGCGACGCCGGTTTCGGCGGCGACATCCTTGGGCAGTTCGAAAGCCATGAACTTGTCGATGATCCATTTCGGCGTCCATATCCCATAGTCGCTGCCAAACAGGATTTTGTCCTCGCCAAGCCAGAATAGAAGTTCGGAGATAATGTGCGCAAAGTAGGCCGGACGGCTGTGAATGAACGGTATGGCGACTGCTAAGCCCGCATACACGTTTGTCTCCTGAGTGGCGATCCAGCAGAAATCGTCAAGCCGGGGCAGTCCACAGTGTTCGACAATGAAATTCAGGTTCTGGAACGACGTTGCTACATCGTCGACGTCGGCCACGTCAAAGGCGTCCCGATTAAGTGGAATGATCGTTGGGCCCTTGTGGACGTGTACGTTCTTGATGCCAAGCTTTTCGCACGCCTCAAGGTAGCGGTAGCAGTCCGGGTCAGAGAGTTTGTAGCCCTTTGAAGCTCCGCGCCATTCAGCGGTGTAGAGCTTGACGCCGGTGATCCCGTATTTCTCTTTGAGTGCATGCAGATACTCGATGCCCCGTGTGCCATCACGAGGGTCGAACGCTCCGTTGCAAATGAAGCGGTCCGGATGCTGCTGCTTCATTGAGTAGTTGCGCTCAGTCGTATTAAAGCCGTCGGTATAAAAATCGGTGAGATAGGTTGGCTGCAAGATGGCCATGTCGACATAGCCTTTAACGAATAAGTCGTCGTACATCGTCTGTGCATCGTATTTCTCGAACTTATCTTTTGGCCAGACTTGATCCTTAGGGCTGAGGCCGGTGTGATAATTGTAAAAGCAGTCGATGAACTGCTTGCCATGAACGTTCTTTTGGTTGGCCGGACTGCCGTCCCAGAAATGCGTATGTCCGTCGATGACGAAGATGTCTTCGCCGCTCTTAGTTGTGTACACGACCGATCCTCCTGGTACAGGTTCTAATCACCGGGGTTGGTTCAAACATACTTCAATGCATCGTCCATGTTACCGAACAGGACCACAGTCTCTTCGTCGAGCATCACCATGCGGCCGTAGTGGGTAGAAGTCGAAATCTCGAACACGTGGGTCGTCATCGGCCGCCCGAGGGCTTCGCTGATCTCGCTCATCCGGAACTCAAGTTTGCCCTGGCCATCGATGCGGATCATGGCTGGCATGTAGGTGACAATCACCCCGGGTTTTTCGGCCATAACCTCGGCGATAGCGCGCGCTTCGACGCTATCGTTCATCGTCACGCCGCATTGATGCGAAATTGACCCCTCAAATCGGATGTCCTTCATGGACTTGAAGATGTTGGCTGTATGATCACTCATGAAAGTTTTCCTTTGTGGAATTGTGCGGGGTCAAGCGATGCTTGCCGGCACAGCAAGTCCGGTCTGCGATAAGATGTTTCGGAGCCTGTTTTTGGCGTTGTCCAAGGCGGCCGTGAAACTTACCATCTTGACCCTTGGTTGCGACCAGATTGGTTGCAGTTGGTCGGCCGCCGCGAGGCACAGATTGGTGTGCTTTTCGATGTATTCACTGAGGATGACCTGGTTGTGTAGCGGATAAACTGCGTCTTGCTTCAGCATGTGGACGAGTTCGACGGTGTTGGCCAAGTTCCGCTCATAGTCACCTTCTGCTGCCGAAACGACGCTTGGTGTGATGAAGTCATTGTGGGCGGCCGCCATCTGCAGAATAAATCCACTTCGAAACAGTTCACCGACGAGCGGCTCAAACACGAGATTTGTCGCCACGTACTGTTCGAGGTAATCTGAAGAGCCCATTATTTCTTCGATGGCGCGCCGCGTACCCTGCCAAATCGGGTTCTCGAGCCAATTGCGCTTGCCTGCGTCCTTGTCGATACCACCTTCGATGTCGAGACTGATCTCGCCGAGGTAAAGTGTCAGGTCCTGTGCGAACCGCAGCTTGTACGATGAATTGGTCAGGATCGCGTTATTGATCATCTGCGTGAAGCCATAGCGCTGCGCTTGCATCAGCGACGTGCCAAGGCCAAACTCAGCGTGTTTGTAGGCGCCAACATGGTCGGCGAGCACCTTGACCCAGGTCGGGTCAAAACGCGAAGCTGCGCCAGAGCGGCGGCCGTTCTCAATCACGCTTTGAACGGTGCCGCAGATTGTCGACTGACGCTGGTAATGGGTTCTCTCCCATTCCTGATCGACGGACCGGTACTTGTGCCAGTCACCGGCCTTGCAGCGGGTCCAATCCTTGGAATAGGTCGGAGTGCCATCTGGGAAATTGATAATCCAGTCTTGCAGTAGATAGCGCTCGGGATCTGGTTGCACGTCGAGCGTCATGTCCTCATAGTGCGTTGCCTTGCGGCCCTTGGGTTCAAAATAATTAAACTTTCGGCTGTCGGAACCTGCGAACACAGCGGATCCGGCTGCGCCTGATTTCACTTTAACGGCTTCGCTTTCCATGTCTCTCTCCCGCGTCATGCGCTATTCGGCATCGTTTTTTGGCTTCGAGTACGGCTCGGCATTAGTCCTTCTTGATCGGCTGAGTGAACTTGTCGAAGTAGAACCGGCTCGGTTCCACTCCGGCAGCTAACAGTACGGGCAATGCCGCGTCGATCATGGGCGGTGGACCGCAAGAATAGGCATCAAATTCACCGGTCAGGCTTTCGTCGCGCAACCGTCGGCCGGCGACGTCGTGAATGAAGCCCATTTCACCGCTCCACGCGTCCGCGGAGGCATTGTCCGATAGAGCCGGAATGAAAGCGAAGTCTGGAAGTTTGGCCGCAATCGCTGCGAACTCGTCGAGCATAAAAAGATCGTTGGCAGTTCGTGCCCCGTAGAAAAAGCGAACCGGCCTCTGTTCACCGCTTTCGATGTGGTCTTGAAGAATCGACCATAGCGGTGACATACCAGAGCCACCGCCGACCAGGATCATGGGGCCGGGCCGTCCTTCGCGGCGGAAGCATCCGCCATAGGGTCCCTTGGCTGAAATCGCCGTGCCGGGGGCAAGGCCTGAGTCGAGGAGCGCCGAGAACGCGCCGTTTTCATACTTCTTGATAATGAACTGCAGGCGTTGCGGCTCACTTGGGGCGTTGGCCATCGAGTACGAGCGGGTCACGCCAGCGCCGGGGATCGTCAGATCGACGTACTGTCCGGCCCAGAACTTGAGCGGCGCGTCAAGTTCAATCTCAAGCAGCCGGATGTCGTGGGTGAGTGATTTAACGTTGAGCACCTTGCCATTGTAAGACTTGACTGGGATCGACCGGCTCAGGAGTTCCTCGTCGAAATTTGTCAGCTCTACGACAAGGTCGCTGTAGGCGTTGGTTCGGCACAGTAGGATGTAGTTCTCGTCGCGTTCATAGTCGGGGAGCGCGAATGTCGAGAATTTTAGGAGTTCGATGTCGCCATCAACCAGCTTGGCTTTGCAGCTGCCGCATTGTCCTTCTTTGCAGCCGTGCATCAGGGCCACACCCTGACGGAACGCGGCGTCGAGGACGGTTTCGCCTTCTTCAACATCCATCTCAATGCCGACCGGTTCGAGCCGGACCTTATGTACTGCAGTCCCCGCCATGGTGGTCCAACGAATGTTAACGGCCTGTCGAAAAGGCGGAGGCCGCTGAGACGGCCTCCGCAAGTTTGACGGGCGCCTGGAAACGCAGTGGCGCCCGCCTCAGAAGTTAGTGCTTACAAGAGCAACTACCGTTGCACGGGTTGATCTTGAAGCCAGCCCGGTACTCGGCGACATGCTTGGCCTGCTCTTCTGTCGTCATATTGCGAAGCAGAACAAGCGGGCTTTGTAGTGTGTTGCCTCGCACGTGATCGAGGGTCCACATGTCCTTCTGATCGAACCGAAGGTGCGGTTGCGAAACGATCGTCTTGCCGTCTGGACGCACGAAGCCAAGATCTTTGATGGCATCCGCGAGATCCCATCCGTGGTAACAATCTTCCCACATGCGCTGACCTTTGAAGCGGCCCATTGCTGGTGTTGGACGGCCTTCGTATTCGGCCTGGAAGGCGACGGTGTGGGTCCACTTGCACTGCTCGGAGCAGTACGTGTAGAGCTTGCCGTCCACTTCACCGGTGCAGAATTCTTCACGGATCAGGCACGGAACCATGCAGCTCCAGCAGCGATGCGGGTAGACGTAGCCATTCTCAGCATCGAACAGGATGTTGGTCTGACCAGGCACGCTCTTCCTCGCATACCACTTCCAATATTCGCCGAATTCGGCGTACCAGCCCGGATACTTGTGTTCGAACCACTCGAAGTCTTTTTCCGTTTGCGCTTCGATGCGCCAGAAGTTGACGGGCCAGCCGACTGAGAAGAACTGTGCGACCTTGTGCACATAGTTTTTCTTGACAAGTGCATCCCAGGCAGCACTGACGTCGTCGTGATGGATCTTGATGCCGTACTTTTCGAGCGGCAGCATATAAGTGCGATAATAGTCTTCGTAGATCCAGCGGTGCCAGAGTTCGACGTAGGACTCCTTGTTTTTATCGCGGTTTGTGGTTCCGTATTCGATGAACGTGCCGATGGCGGCATCCACAATGCGGTGGTTTTGCCAGAACGCATATTTCAAGTCGCGTTCTAGGAGTTGATGGTTTGACGGATCGTTGATCATAGCCATCAGCATCGAATGGCCGTTGCCGATGTGGCGCGATTCATCTGATTGCACCGACAGGAACACGGTTGGCAGCGCGTAGTCGCCATTGCGGGCGGCTTCCGACGGCATGGCCACGAATAGCGTGTTGGTGAAGGCGGTTTCGGCGACTACAGTCAGATACACGTTGGCTGACGTAATGGCATCGCCGCAGATGAAACCTTCGGCGAATTGCCGGCCAATGGTGCAGGCGTAGCACTTGCCGAATGCCATCTCAGTAATATCGAACCCGGCAGGATCGATATAGTTTTCCATGTACCATTTCTTGAGGTTCATCTGGATCGTGGAGTGCCGGAACTCATCGATCATCTGCATCGTAAATCCAGTGCGAAGTTCCTCGCCTGGAGCCAACCGGGCGACCATCGCCATCGAGCGGGCTGCGGAAATTTCTGGGAACGGAATGATTGCCAGGAACAGCTTCATCCATTCAACCCAGCGAGGCTCGACGTTGCGGAACATGTCGCCGCGCAGTGCTGCATCGAGTGCGCCATAAACGCGGTTGTCCTTTTCTTCCTGCATAGGGAAGTACGACCGCAACACTTGCTTCATCGGGTCCTTGGGGACCTTTGAGATCTTGTAGTCCGTCGGAAACGTCTGAGCTTCCTGGACATAAGTCGGCGTCCATCCGAGATCGGCGACGCGAGAGGTCGCTTCAGCGATGCTGATGCCTTTCTGCGCCGTTATCTTGTTGAGTGTTAATCCTGACGACATAGTTCTGTTCTCCCTGCTGTTTCGATCCGAATTTTAAAAGTAGGCACTGCTTACTTTGGCCGTATCACTGGTTTGCCCTCAGCAATGAAGCGCGCGCAAATAACCAGCACGCCCATCGCAAAGTCCTTGCCGTGTTTCTCGATCATGCTCGTCGCGACGTCACCAATTTGGGCAAAGAACGCATCTTTTGACCGGTCTTCTTCGCTCTCATCGGCAGTAATAATGTTGTCTTCTGCGGCCATAACCATCCCTTGGACTACTGATGAGCTTTGTGTGGCGGTTCGCCGGCAGACACCTTGTCGAAATCGTCCAGCGTCAGGTCGAGCCACCGTTTTTCCGCCAGTAAGGCGCTGCGCTGCTGTTCGAGATGTTTCTTCTTCTCGACAATGTCTGCCAACGCTTGGCGATTGGCTTCGGTCCCGGACGCTTCAAGATCCCGCCTGGCGTTTAGGCTATGAATGTCGAGCCCATTAATTTCGTTCTCGAGGCGCAGCGCGCGCGAGTTGGCTTCGATGATGCGCACTACGATCTCATGACGCTGCAGCATTATATCCCGGCCATCGGACGTGCCTTTTGTATTCATCGTCGTTCCCATCATGGTATCAACACGGCTCGGCCGTGCACCTTGCCGTGGTGGAGATCGAGGAGGGCCTGATTGGCGTCACTGAGCCGGTACTCCTTGGTTTTCAGATGTACCCGGCCACTATCAGCCAAAGCCATCAGTTCCACGAGTTCGGCGTAGGTGCCGACAAGATTTCCGACGATGGTTTTCTCGGAGGCGATCATGTCGAGTGTTGGCACCTCAACGCGCCCGCCGTACCCTACGATGTAGTAGAAGCCATCGTTGCGGGTGGCTGCTATTCCGTTCTTGACGGCATCCCCCTCGCCCACAAAGTCGATGACAGCCTCGGCGCCAGCGCCTTGGGTGAGTTCGAGTATTGCTTCAACTTCTTGGCCGTTGGCCTCAATAAGAATGTCAGCGCCACAGGATTTCGCCAGTTCGAGCGCTCCAGCCGAGCGATCAACGGCGATAACCGTTGCGGCACACAGCGCTTTCAGAACCTGAACTCCGATGTGGCCAAGACCGCCGACACCGATAACGGCAACGAACTGGCCAGGTAGTAAATGACGCGACGCCTTCTTAGCCGCCCGGTATGCCGTCAAACCGGCGTCGGTATACGGCGCGACGTCTTTTGGAGCGAGCGTCTTGGGCAACTTGATAATCGACCTTTGCCCAGTGCGGAGATACTGAGCATAACCGCCATCAGCATTGATACCTGGGAACGAACTACTGGCCGCGTGCATGTCATTACCGCGCCGGCACGCCAGACAGTGCCCGCTGGTTACAAGCGGATGGCAGATAACAGGATCGCCAATCTTTATTCCTTCGACACCTGTTCCGATGGCTTCAACCCAACCGGCATTCTCGTGGCCCATGATGTAGGGCAGCGTGACATTGGATTTCTCGCGCCAGATCCCTTCAACGATGTGAAGGTCGGTTCGGCAAACGCCCGCTCCGCCAATCCTGACGATAACATCTGTTGAATTTACGATGCGCGGGTCTTGGACATCTTCGTATTGAACGAATTCAGTGCCAGCCAACTTCTCATCATAGTGATGCAATACCGCCGCCTTCATGCATCACTCCATTTTCCATCCCAGGATCGGATCCTTTGCGGATCGCTTCCAGTAAGAATAGCAATGCCCGTGCCAACAATTTAACTATCTGAATTGGTTCGAGAATATGAGTTCTCAGCGAAGCTAAAGGCGACGCGCACTCCAAACGACTGAGCAATGGGTGTTCATTTTGTCAACATTGCTGCGGTGCAAATGCTTGCTGACACTGAGCTGATGTTTGAGAAATCATTGAATTGTGATTGGAGTTTGAGACTTGAATTCGTTTCAACTCCTTGAAGTGGGCCGGTGGAAGGGTCGTTAATCAGCTCAGATGTTCTTGACGTCATCAGTGAAAACACCAATGAAGTCGATTGTTTTGAATTGACCTCTGGGGTACATTCTGCCCATTAGTTTCCTTTATTGTGAGGCTCGCGCCAATGGACGAGCGTTCCGTACGCAATGCGTGGGAAAAATTTGTTGTCGGGACCGGCGACGTCAAGTCTGCCGTAAGGCCGGAGGTATTTGGCTCATGGCAGCGCAGCAAAAACTTCAGTATTGATGCCGGCAGCCAAGCTGCGCCCATCTTATCGGATGGCGAACTTTATCGTAAACGCTCAGACAATGCATTGTTAACAGCGTCAGCGCGGCTGGCGACCCAACGCGCAGGCTGTATGCTGCGCGAAGCCGGGTCAATGTTAATCCTGACGGATGGGACAGGCCATATCATCGAGACCATGGGCGATACGCGAACCATAGAGTTTGGGCGCGAGGTCCATTTGGAAGATGGCGGCTGCTGGTCCGAGCAACAAATCGGCACCAACGGGATCGGGGCTGCGTTAGCCGCCAAGGCCCCGTCGCAAATTCATGCGAGCGAACATTTCTGTGAGCATGTTCAACGTTGGACTTGTGCCGCGGCCCCGATTTTCCATCCGGTTGACCGCGAATTGCTGGGTGTTATTGACATTTCTGGCCCGGCAGAGACGTTTAGTTCGCAAAATCTCGCTCTGGTCGTCTCGTTTGCCGACCACATCGAATCGCTGATGTCTCAGTCGATCAGAAATGACCACGCGCGGCTCATGGCTCGGTTTCAAGAGAAACAACGCAAGTGGGCCAGCCACGACATGATCTTGGTTGATCGCCGCGGCTCGATTGTTCAATCATCGCTCGATGCTATGCGCATTCTGACGATGCACAGTGAGAATTTACCTGAAACCGGCGACCTGACGTTCTTGAAGATTCTTCCTTTCGACCAATGGGAGGGCCGGTTAGCCCGGTTGGATTCCAACGCCCGGATTGTGCTGGTCAGTGACGGCCCGAGCGAACTCGGTGCCATGATCATTTTCCCGACGAAACTCAGGCAACCGCTGCCCACGAAGGGCAAATGCTGCGATAGCTCTCCACCGCCGTGGACGATTGACGCGGATCAACCGGTCGAAAAGGCAGGTGCGCAAAATCGAACGGCGGGTGACCGGCATGCCGTTCATGCAAAGCGGCAAGCTGTAACACCGTCGCTTCCACTGCAGTCACCATCGGTTGACTTCGTGGCCTTGGATCCACACGTCAAAGCCATCTGTAGCAACGTGGCCGCCGCAACACGTCTCAGATTGCCAATCCTGATTTGCGGCCAAACTGGAACTGGTAAAGAAAAACTCGCGCGCTACGCACATACATCGAGTGGCCGAAAGGGCTCGTTTGTTGCTGTGAATTGCTCAGCTTTACCTGAGAGCCTCGTTGAGGCTGAGCTGTTTGGTTATGCCGACGGCTCGTTTACAGGCGCGCGCAAGGGTGGCTCACCAGGTTTGATTAGGGAGGCGGAGGGCGGAACTCTATTTCTCGACGAAATCGGCGACATGCCGTTCACTCTGCAGTCCGTGTTGCTTCGGTTCCTCGATGATTTCACTGTCCGGCCAATCGGAGGCACAAGCCGGGCCACAGACGTGCTGATCATATCGGCGACGAACGTGGATCTTGGCCTGGCGATTACAAGCAGGCGGTTCAGGGCTGATTTACTGTATCGCTTGAACACGTTGCAGGTCAACTTGCCGCCGCTTTCGGACCGCACTGATGTG
>JANNFX010000242.1:0-2949 GCA_031380225.1 Hyphomicrobium sp. | reverse complement strand
ACGGCTGCCTTCCAGCATTTGCATGAACAGATCCTCGCGGCAGATCAGGGCGCCGGTGATCCCATCGCGGACATTATTGCGGCGTGCGGTGGCAAGAATGCCGGTCAACGCCAGATCATCGAAGCCGAACGGCCGCGACGCATAGATCAGCTGTATTAGCGGCATGGGCGCAGCCCTCAATTCAATTCTGAAACCATGATGGTCAACGGCGTCTGATGCCTAAGCTAACACAGCTTTTACGGCGCCAGGGAAAGTATTGCTCAAGACCGAAGCGCCATGCGCGTGCTGGCGGTTTCAGTGGCTTGCGCTCACGAATTGAGCAGGTTGCCTTGATACTTGACAAGCCGTGCGCGCGGGCTAGCACTCAGCCCACGAATGATTGGTCATAAGAACACAGATTGACGGGAGCGCGCCACGGATGATGTATTGGGTATACGACATTTCAAGCCTGTCGTTTGCGCTGCTGACGGTTACGGCCTTTGTCGCGTTCGGCGTGACTGGCCTGCTGGCAACGCGCTGGTTTCTCGGCCGCCGCTCGACGCAAGTGCTCGAGACCAATGACATCGTCGGCTTCTACTTCAGCGCGATCGTTGGCTTCTATGGCATCACGCTCGGCTTGATTTCAGTTGGCGTATGGCAGACCTTTTCCGACGCTGACAATAAATCGACGCTGGAAGCCGCCGCCATTGAAGCGTTGTTTCGTGACATCAGCAGTTATCCCGAACCGCCGCGCTCGAACATGCAGCTCGCACTTGAGAATTATACCCGCAACGTCGTCAACGTGGCGTGGCCAGCGCAGCGCCAGGGCCAGCAGCCCAAGGGCGGATCGGAACTGATGACTATCCTGCAAAAGCATATGTTTCCATTCGAGCCGCAGACCCAGGGCCAGATGGCCGTGCATCAGGAAGCGCTGCGGCAATACAATCGTTTGTCGGAGCTGCGCCGTCTGCGCGTGCTGAGCGCGACCAGCGGCCTGCCGGGCACGACCTGGTGGGTCGTCATCATCGGCGCAGCCGCCAGCATCCTGCTAACCTGGATGTTCAGCGTCGACAATGTCCGCCGCCACCTGTTTCTGACCGGGCTATATTCCGGCCTGATCGGGCTGCTGATTTTTCTGATCGCGGCGCTCGACAATCCCTATCGCGGCGAATTCAGCGTTGGCCCGGACGCGTACGAGCTGGTGCTCGAGCGCATGGGCAAGATGTGAGGGGGGGGTATTGCGGCAGCGTTTGAACCAAAAGGGACGTTCGCATGCACGGTCGATGTCCGTGAGGACCACCGCGCATGCAGTATTGAAACTGATGCCCGCCTGTAGCAATTTCAATTTCCATAGCCTAGCCACGAATTTGATCTAAACAGGGTCAGGGGAAAATATGCCAGAACTTGCCGGTCTCAATAGTGTATTTCGTGTGTTCAGCGAAAATTCCCGTACGTCTCGTCGCACGTTTTTATCCGGTGCCGCTGTTGCTATCGGCATCAACCTCGGTGGCGCGGTATTGGCGGAAACTCCTGCAACGACGCTGTTCGTCAATGTGAACGTGTTCGACGGCCAGAGTGCCGCCATTCGTAAGAATGTCAGTGTCGTCGTCGAGGGCAGCACGATATCCGAGATCAAGAACGGACGCATGGAGGCCCCCCAGGGCGCGACTGTGATCGAAGGCGGCGGCCGCACCCTGATGCCGGGCCTGATCGACAATCACACCCACATTTTCATGGCGGGGAGCAGCCAAGCGGAGATGCTGGACCCAAACAACACGTTTGAGATGCTCGAGGCAACGGCGGCCGACGAAGCCAAGAAAATGCTGTTGCGCGGCTACACCGCTGTCAGGGACGTTGGCGGTCCAATTTTCGGCGTCAAACGCATGATCGACCAAGGCAAGTCCATAGGCCCGCGCATTTACCCGAGCGGCGCGCTTATCTCGCAGACCTCGGGGCACGGCGACTTCCGCATGCCGAATGACAGGGCGCATCGCTTCGGCGGTGCTTTCACGAGAGGTGAGCTGCTAGGTGTCGGGTTCATCGCCGATGGCCGGGACGAAGTGCTGACCGCAACGCGTGAAAACCTGCGAAGCGGCGCTTCGCAGATCAAGGTCATGGCTGGTGGCGGCGCCGCGTCGGCCTACGACCCACTGGACGTTGCCCAGTATACGCTCGATGAGTTGGAGGCGGCGGTCGATGCCGCGGACGACTGGAACACCTATGTGACGGTACACGCTTATACTCCGAAAGCTGTGCGGCGCGCCATTGAAGCTGGCGTCAAGTGCATCGAGCATGGCCAGCTGCTCGACGAAGAGACGATCAAGTTTGTGGCTGAGAAGAAGGTATGGCTCAGCCTACAGTCCCTGGATGAAGCGCCACCTGCGGCGCCGGAAAATGTGCGTGCCAAGAAGAAGCAGGTCGTGGACGGCACCGCAAATGCCTTCGCTTGGGCGAAGAAGTACAAGGTCAAGCTGGCGTTTGGGACCGACCTGATGTTCGACCCTCAGCAGATGACCAAGCAGAGCACGGACATCCTGAAATTGAAGGCGTGGTTCAACGAGGCTGAAGTGTTGAAGCTGATGACCCACGACAACGCCCAGCTCCTAGCGCTCTCCGGCCCGCGCAATCCATATCCAGGCAAGCTCGGCGTGATTGAGAAGGGAGCTCTTGCCGATATGATTCTCGTCGACGGAGATCCGATCAAGAACCTTGAACTGGTCGCGGACCCTGACAAGAACTTCAAAGTCATCATGAAGGACGGCAAGATCTACAAGAACCAGCTCTAATTTGCGGCGACACTCAACTCCGGGCGAACGGTTCGATGGCCGTGTATCAGGAGGCGCTGCGGCAGTACAATCGTTTGTCGGAGCTGCGCCGTCTGCGCGTGCTGAGCGCGACCAGCGGCCTGCCGGGCACGACCTGGTGGGTCGTCATCATCGGCGCAGCCGCCAGCATCCTGCTAACCTGGAT
>JANNFX010000194.1:0-5488 GCA_031380225.1 Hyphomicrobium sp. | reverse complement strand
CGCCGCCGATCACGCCGCCGATATCACTGCGGGTCGACTGCGATAGGTTCACCCCGGGGCCGGTCACTGTAAGATCCAAATTCAGTTCCGAGTAGGCTGCACCAATGGTGGCGTAGTACAGTATCGGACCATAGGTGTAGCCGAAGCGAATGCGGGCCGAGACCAGCAAATCTTGAGAGATCGTCACGGACTGATTGAAGCCGAACGCCGATTGCGAAATCTGATCGTTGATGTTGGCCCAGCTGACGTCGCCTTCAAATCCGAACACCGTATTGCCGGTCTGCCAATTGTAGCCCAACTGTCCACCTGCAATGGCACCGGTCAGGTCGAACAATCCACCATCATCGTCGGGATTGGCATAACCGCCGCCGCCATGGATACCGGCGAAAAATCCAGCCCAGTTTGCATCATCCGCGCGCGCGGGTGCACAAAACACTAAGCCGAACGCGGCAGCACTTGCGACGGCCGAAACCAGTCCAAGTTTTACACGGTCGAAGTTCATCACGGTCCACGCCCCTGACAGCACAACAGGCTCCTTGCGGCCACGCGCAATCACGGGCCACTCAAATCCAGTATTTTGACTAACCGGGGATTGGCGCCGGAGTCCAGACGCACCCACACGTTGCGCTGGTTTTTTCCACCATCCGGGGCATTTTTGCACAGAAAGCCGAGTGCGAATTGCGGTTGAACTTGCATCAGAACCGGTATGAAAGGCCACCGCGGCCTGTAAACACGCCTATTCCGTCTTCGCCACTGATTTTGAAGTTGCGGCCAACTTCCGACCACAGCGCTTCGCCGCGAACACTCCAATTGCGGTTTAGTGCCCAATCAAGTCCGGCGCCACCAACGATGCCTTCGAGTGTATTGCGTTCAGCACCGTCCACGTCATCCAATGAGACCCCGGCAAACACCAAACCGAACGTCGCATACACGAGGACTGGTCCGTCTGAGACGCCGATGCGTCCGCGGAAACTGCTCGACCAATCCTGACGCAGAGTGGCCGTGAAAATAGCCGGGCCGAACCTGCCGACGACATAGTCGTGCTCAATATCCGACCAATCAAAGTCGGCCTCGATGCCATAGACGAGCGATTCAGCCTGCCAGTTGTAGCCAAGATGGCCACCCGCTAAACCGCCGTGCATTTGCGGGGCTCCGTCGACGCCAAGTTGAGCGATGCCACCACCGCCATTGAGACCAACGTAAAGCCCTGACCAGTCTGAATCGGTATCGATTGATGCGGATTGTGCTGCAGCTTGAGAGCCATCACTTGGCGCACCAAACTTGTAAGATAAGCCACCGCGGCCGATGAAGCCGTCGAAGGACTGGGGTTCGGTAAATCGGAAACTGTCGCCAAGACTGTACCAAAGCGCTTCGCCGCGAAGGCTCCAATTGCCATTGAAAGCCCACTCAATGCCGCCGCCGCCAACAATGCCTTCGACAACTTTGTTGCTGTCGAACTCACCGGTATCGGGGCCAGAGTCTGTTTGATAATCTCCGGTAATTTCCGCGAATGCCAGACCCGCCGTTCCGAAAATCAACAACGGTCCCTGGCTGAAGCCGATCCGGCTCCGCAGACTGCTGAACCAGTCTTGTGTATCGGTATAGGTCGATCCGAACGGGGGCGGTATTGAGTTTTCAAATTTTACATTTGACCACGAGAAATCGCCTTCGATTCCAAAGACGAGCGCTCCATACTGCCAATTGTGCCCGATATGCAGACCTGCGACAGCACCTGACAATTGGGTCTGGTCAATGATGCCATTTTCATCAAGATCATCATACAAGTCAGCGCTGCCGCCGCCGGCGCTGACGCCGGCGTACCAGCCTGACCAGTCTGCACCTTCGGCGCGAACAGGCAGAGTTGCGATCGCGGCGCTAGCGACGATCACTGCCGATGCCCGGCCCCACGACCGGATTTGCCATACTGCTAGCATGCACACGCCCCGCCAAAATTATGACCAGTCCCTAGCCAGAGTTGCAGCCCGAGTCCATGCAATCAATTTCGGTTTGGTTGAATTTGTGCCTGATGAGACTATTTCCACACGGATTACCGTGTGCCGATGAAAGGTGTTTGCATTTGGGGATAGCAGTAGCGGCCAAGAGCCAGTGCTCGAAGCAAGCACCTACCACTCTAAGTTCCAGAAAGCCGCAAATTCGCCCGGCCCAAAACACCTAAAAAATTGAGCGTCGCTACTTCTGGCAACCAGAAAACGGGGTCTATCCGCGGCAAGGTTGTGGGGCTTTGCCAATGCAATCTGGCCACGGCCTTGGAAGTCTGCGATATCGGGCCAAACCGCATCCGGCCCGCTTCGGGCCGACCGACCAGAGGCCGCGCCATGTTCCCGCTTTCCTATATGTTGAAGGGCTTCGTCAAAAAAGGCTCGCTCAAGGTCATCGATGCGGGGGACAAGGTCCATTTGTTCGGCGGTAAAGCCGGCGGGCCGAACGTGACGATGAAGCTCTCCGACCCCACGCTTTACAAAAAACTTTTCAGCAATCCAGAAATGGCGGCCGGCGAAGCCTACATGGACGGGCGCATGACGTTTCCGGGTTCATCCTTGCGCGATTTCCTGACGCTGTTTTCGATCAACCGGCTATCGCTTGGCAATCAACCGTATCAGCGCGTGTTCAAAAGCGTGCAGCGGAGTTTCAAACGCATTCAACAGGCCAATCCGGTTGGTCAGGCGCAGAAGAACGTCGCCCATCATTATGATCTGGGCAACGACTTCTACAAATTGTTCCTCGATCGCGGTATGCAGTATTCCTGCGCCTACTTTCAAAGCGACGACAATACGCTGGAAGAAGCGCAGCTCAATAAGTTGCGATTGATCGCGTCGAAATTGAAACTCGGGCCGGGGCAGAAGGTTTTAGACATCGGCTCCGGTTGGGGCGACATGGCGCTTTATATCGGCGCCATGACCGGCTCGGACGTCACTGGCGTCACGTTGTCGAAAGAGCAGCACGCACTGGCGAACGCGAAGGCGCAAAAGGCAGGGCTTAACGATCGCGTGCGTTTTGAACTCCGGGACTATCGCGATCTGAATACCAAATTCGACCGCATCGTTTCGGTCGGCATGTTCGAGCATGTCGGCGTTGGCCACTACCCGGAGTTTTTCGCTAAGGTCAATGAGCTCATGAAAGACGACGGGCTGATGTTGCTGCACTCGATTGGTAAAATGAGCCCGCCAGGAACGGCGAGCCCGTGGCTGCGCAAATACATTTTCCCGGGCGCTTACTCGCCAGCATTGTCGGAAGTATTCCCAGTCGTTGAGCGCGCGCAACTGTGGGTCACCGACCTCGAATTCCTGCGCGTGCATTACGCCAAGACCTTGAAACACTGGTGCGACCGCTTCGAAGCCAACCGCGCGAAAATTGCCGAAATGTACGACGAGCGTTTTTGCCGGATGTTCGAGTTTTATTTAATCAGCTGCGAAATGATGTTCCGCACCGGCAGCCAGTGCGTGTTCCACATGCAGCTCGCCCGCCAGCGCGACGCGGCCAGCATCACGCGGGATTACATTACGGACACCCAGCGGGAATTGAAGAAGTTGGAGGGGGAGAAGTTGCGAGTGTTGGGGATGGTGTGAGTTTGCCCGTGGGCATTTGTGAGCGACAGATGGCGCGTTAACTTGCTTCTGAAGTGGCGGAGCTTTATGTTACGACTGTCAAAGCCCAGGGAGTTGGAAGCCGTGGATCGCGCATCGATATTAGTCAAAGCAACGTGGGACAAAGAGGCCCTCGTTTGGGTCGCCGAAAGCGATGACGTCGCTGGCTTGACGACTGAAGCGGCGACGCTTGAAGACCTTTCCGAAAAAGTTCTGCAAATGATTCCAGAGCTGCTCGAACTCAACGGCCATCCAGCAGACTATCTGGACATTCCCGTCCACATCATGGCTGAGCGCGTCGCTCGCATTACCAATCCATGTTACTAAGCTGTGGCGACCTATGAGCAAGATGTCATCGCAGAGTTGACAGCCGCCGGTTGCACGTTCGTGCGACATGGCAAAGGTGATCACGATATTTGGTACAGCCCAATTTCACAGAAAAACTTCGTCGTCGACGGCACGATCAAATCGCGCCACACGGCCAACGGCGTGCTGAAGCAAGCTGGGTTGGCGAAGAAGTTTTGAAGTTAGCTGGTCGACAATAGCCAGCCCAACGCGGCCAGCATCACGCGGGATTATAATACCAATACGCAGCGGGAGCTGAGGAAGGTGGAGGGGGAGAGGTTGAAAATTCTCAATCCGTAGGGTGGAATAAAGGCGTCGTCATGCGAATGCATGATGCGCCGTATTCCACCATCTCGTGGCAGCCTTCGCCGCCGGATTTCATTGCTTAGCCGATGGTGGAATACGGCGCGATCGCCGCCTGCGTTCAAAATCGACACCGATCCGCGCGCCTTTATTCCACCTTACAAGGGAACGGAATTTCATCGGTCAGCCTTGTTGATGCGCCCAGGGTGGAGTACGCTTCGCGTTATTCCACCCTGCAGATCGGTACGTCGGCCACATCCCATGTCAAACTACCGGCGTGCAAATGTTCCCGGCGGGACGGTTTTCTTCACTCATAATCTGCATGACCGAACATCGACGCTGCTCGTCGATCAAATCGATGCGCTGCGTCATGCGATTGCATGGACCAAACGCCGTCACCCATTTCGCATGGATGCGCTCGTGATCTTGCCCGATCACTTGCACGCGATTTGGACGCTGCCCGAAGGCGACATCAACTACGCGTCGCGCTGGCGCATTATCAAGACGCGGTTCTCGCGAGGCCTAGAAAAAACTGAGCCGCGAAGTGCAAATCGTGAGAAACGCGGTGAGCGCGGAATCTGGCAACGGCGGTATTGGGAACACACCATCCAAAACGACCGCGATTTTCAAAATTGCTTGGCGTACTGCTACAACAATCCTCTGAACCACCGGCTCGTCGAAACCCCGTCCGCATGGCCGCATTCGACATACCGCCGCGATGTCCGGCTTGGCTGCGCCGAAAACGATGACGTGGGCGTCGCCAAATTCCACACTGGATTCGGGGAAGCCACAGATCCGTAGGATGGAATAAAGGCACGGCATGCGCACGCATGAAGCGCCGTATTCCACCATCTAGAAGCGACCACCGCAGCCTGAATTCGTTGCATGGCCCATCGTGGAATACGGCGCGATCGCCGCCTGCGTTCAAAATTGAAATCGAACCGCGCGCCTTTATTCCACCTTACAGATATTCAGCTCGTCATACCCATGATGTCCACGCCCCTTCATCCCCCTGCACGCACCCGCAACTTCACACCCGACTCGGCTTGCAAATGCTGAATGACGGCGAAGATGTTGCTGGCTTTGGGATTGCCGGACGGACCGAACATCCGCAGCAGGCTTTTGGGCGGCATGTCTGTTTCCTGGCCCAGCCGTTCGAAGCCAATGGTCGCGTTGATGTAATCGCGCAGGATGGATTTTCCGGTGTCAACATCACCAGCCAGCAGCGCGTCGAC
>JANNFX010000178.1:0-10133 GCA_031380225.1 Hyphomicrobium sp. | reverse complement strand
AGTTCTCCCGCGCGAAAACCGCATCAAGCAAAACGCGTTTTGCGTTGCCTGCTGCGGCTACCCGGCCCGAAGGCCGAATTCCGAAAATCTTATCTTGCCGCATTTGCCCGGACACCAAGCCGGGCCCAAACTCACGCCTCTCATCGACTCCATACTTCCGGCATTAAGCCGGTACCTTTTCCACTTGACCGAACTCCAGCTCGACGGGCGTTTTCCGGCCGAAAATGGACACCCCAACCTTCAGGCGTGAACGTTCGCCATCGACTTCTTCGACTTCGCCTTGAAACGAAGCAAACGGGCCGTCGACGACTTTCACCTGCTCACCAACTTCGTAGATCACCGATGGGACTGGCCGCTCAACGCCATCCTTGACCTGATTCAAAATCCGCATCGCCTCGTTGTCAGAGATGGCGTGGGGTTTATTGTCGGCACCGAGGAAGCCAGTGACCTTCGGTGTGTTCTTGATCAAAACGAACGCAGCGTCGGTCATTTCCATTTTGACCAGCACGTAGCCCGGCAGGAATTTGCGCTCGGACTGAACCTTACGGCCGCGCTTGACCTCGATAATTTCTTCGGTCGGCACCATCACTTCGTCAAACAAACTTTCTAAGCCCGCTGTCTTGGCGCGCTCTTTGATCGAGTCGGCCACTTTGCGTTCGAAGTTGGTGTAGGCGTGAACAATATACCAGCGCTTGGCCATGAAACCACGTCTCTCCAGATCCACTGACCGTCGTCAAACCGCTGCAATTGCGCACGAAAACAAACGAATGCCTGGGGTCAACGACCCCAGCAAACCACTACTTTTCAAACCCAAGGATCAACTTCATCACATGCTGGAAGATGTAGTCCGCTAACAGGAAGAACAGTGCGGCCAAAGTAACCATGATCAATACCATGACCGTGGTAATCCACACCTCTTTCCAGGTGGGCCAGGTTACCTTCGCGACTTCGTGACGGACCTCTTGGATGAATTGCAATGGATTAAGCTTTGCCATCAATTTGTCATCCCACTTTTTGTCAGGCAAGTCACAATGCGACAAATGGACGCAAACTTTCAAGTTGCCCTGAAAGCTTCCATCCTTGCCCTAACTCAGGCCGGCGAAAGATACCGTAGCCTGCAATCCTAATTCTACGCGTCCAGTCCCGAACAGATGGCAGGGGCGGAGGGGCTCGAACCCCCGACCTTCGGTTTTGGAGACCGACGCTCTACCAATTGAGCTACACCCCTGTACACGCGCGTTAAGCGCGCAGGGCCTCTGTCGAGGGCGGACGCATAGCCGAAGTGGCAGTGGGTGGCAATAGGGCAGTCGCCAGCAGGCGATGTTGTTGGAGAGTTTGAAAGCGTGAAATGAAAAGTTGCCGCGCAGGTGGCAACCCATGCATGACCTCACTCTTTTTCCACGATCACTGCCGTCCCATAAGCAAGTACTTCCGTCACGGCAGAGGCGATTTCGTTGGCGTCATAGCGCATCGCTAGCACGGCATTGGCACCCATCGCTTCTGCGTGCTCGATCAATAGATTGAACGCTTCCTGACGGGTTTGCTCGGCCAATTTCGTATAGACAGTAATATTGCCGCCGAAAAAAATCTGGATCGCGGCACCGATGTTGCCGACGACGCTCCGAGACCGGACAGTTAGCCCCTTCACGAGACCCAAGTGCCGGACGATCTTGTATCCAGTCAAATCATTGGTGGTAACGACGATCATGGCGGGCTCCGGAATTGGCTCAGTCATCAATCGGCAATTGATTGATGGTCATACCGGCAGTGCGGCCTGTCATCAATGTCTGGATTCAACAATGAGTGACCGTTTGGACGCCTCAACCTTGTGGCGGCACGAGCCAATCTTTGTATTGAGCGCTGTAGGAATTGACCAGCCGGACATCCAGGTCGTCACCAAATTGATCGGCCAACACGCCGGCCCATCCATTGCCAGCATACGCCGCAGAAATCATTTCCGGACGTTGCGCCAGCATAGCGCCCGTCGCTGCATCTTTCAAAACGGCCGAGGCTTTGATGACCGGCATGCCCCCAATAATCACGCGTTGCGCAGCCGTCGGAATTGAGAACTGATGCACCGTGACTTCGAGTTTAACTGCGCGGCTCCCCATTTGAAGCGAAGGTTTTAAGGTCTGCTCCAGCGCCGTACCGAGCCGGTCTGCAATGCGTTCGTTGATATAGGCCTTGCCTTCCGGCGACTTGGCCAATTCAGCGATCGCGGAATTCTTGATCGCGTTCGGATCTCCGTTGAGACCGACTGACCCAGTCTCAATCGCTTTAGTTTCCTGCAATAGGCCTGCCGCCTGCTTCTGTCCGTAGAGATCTTCCTCGGCACCGGCCCAAGACACAGCGGCGTCGGGCGCAACCGAAACGTTGACTGAATCAAGTCTGAGCGACTTGGTTTCTGACAGTGACAGCGGACTTGGCGGCGCGGACGCACACCCAGCCAGCGCGGCGGCAAACGCCAGCGCACCCAGCCAATTTCTTGTGATCATTACGTCCCCACGTCCCAATCCCAGGCGCACCTTAGCAGTCAAGACAGCGCTGGCAACTGCCAGAAAGCGGATAGATGGATGACACCCTGCAAAAATCATGACTTTTGAGCCACAGTTTGCAAGTACAGTCGCGAAAACGCACGCACTGAAATTTGGGAGTTAGTCATGAAATGGCCGGTGATAGTATTGGCGCTGATCTGGCCAAGTGCAGCGAGTGCAGAGTCGTCACTCCGTAACGCCTATGTCGCGGAATGTATGACCTGGGGTGGCGCATTCACCCGGCAAAGTTGCGCTTGCATTTTCGATGACATTTCCAGTGATTTAGGATCCGACGGCGCCACGATTTGGGTGGCCGAGATTTCGCCGAGTTCCGGACGCTCCAAACAGCGCGCGGATATTATCGCCAAACGCGGGCAAGGCTTTGCTGACAAGGCGTTTGAGAAAGCATCCGTTGGGCTGGCAGCCGCCATGGGCCGATGCCGTGTGCCGTTGGATTAGGTGATTGGAGCGGGCGAAGGGAATCGAACCCTCGTCATCAGTTTGGAAAACTGTTGCTCTACCATTGAGCTACGCCCGCGACCGGCACGCATCCAATAGGGGAATTTGCTGGCATTGTGAAGGCGGCGTTAGCGCCAATCCGGCGCCACTCGCCGAGTACACCATAAACGTATCAGATCAGCGTTGCGCTGGCAATTAAAATAATACTTTTTGTCATTAATTTCAAGAAGTTATGTCGGATAATCGAAGGCCAACTCTCCAGAATACTTTGCGCCCTAACCGCGGGGATAACTTTCGCGCGTTTTAATGCAGGGTCTGAGTCGCGCCGCTCCAAGCGGCTTCGCCAGTGATCTCCTCGGCAGCGCGGACGGCATCTGCGTTAGGACTATAGCCTTCAACCGTGCGCAGCAGTAATCCCTGAATCGCCTCGACATCGCGCGCGGTCATGGCCGCGTGCAAAACTTCAAGCTCATGCTGCAAAATTTCAGGCGCCAAATGCGGTTCGCCTGATGTCCAAATGCGGGGATGCTCTGTGCCGGTCGTATTGGCCCCAATCAACAGTTCTTCGTAGAGTTTTTCGCCCGGACGCAGACCCGAATAAACAATCGAAATATCGCCTTGCGGATTGGTCTCATCGCGAATTTCAAGACCCGACAGATGTATCATGAGCCGCGCCAGCGCTTCGATCTTAACCGGCTCACCCATGTGCAGCACGAACACTTCGCCGCCCTTGGCCATCGCACCGGCTTGAATAACGAGTTCGGCTGCTTCAGGGATCGACATGAAGTAGCGCTCAATATCCTTATGCGTAACGGTGACCGGACCACCACTTTCAATTTGCTTACGGAACCGGCGTACGACCGATCCCGAACTGTCGAGCACGTTGCCGAAGCGGACCATCGTGAACACGGTCTTCGAATTGTCAGCCGCGTGGGCCTGCAACACCAGTTCCGCCAGACGCTTTGAGGCACCCATGACGTTGGTCGGCCGGACTGCCTTATCCGTTGAAATCAAAACGACGCGCTCAACGTTATTGCTGCGAGCGCACTCGGCCACGACTGTCGTCCCAAACACGTTGTTGTTGAGACCGGCAATTGGATTGTGCTCGACAATCGGTACATGCTTGTAGGCGGCGGCGTGATAGACGGTTTCAGTTCTATTAGCTCGCATGACATCCGACACCAAGACTTGATCAAGCACCGAGCCGAGCACGCTCACAATTTCGGGGCGCGGCTGATCGGCCGGCAGTTCAGCGACGCGCTGATGAACTTCAATATCAATTTCATAGAGTGCGACTTCCGAAGAATCCAACAGCACCAGCCTGGACGGCAACTGCTTCAGGATTTGGCGAACCAGCTCTGACCCAATCGAACCGCCAGCACCGGTCACTAAAATCGATTTGTCTTTGGTATTGCGCGACAATAGCTCGGGGTTAGGTTGCACAGGCTCGCGGCCGAGCAATTCGCCAACATCGACGGGACGTAAATCCTGCACGCCAACGCGGCCCGAGGTCAAATCCTCGTAGGCCGGCAAAACCTTGACCTCAACCTGATAGCGTTCGAGTTCCTGCAAGATTTGACGGCGCTCACGGCGGTGCGACCCTGGCAGTGCCAGCAGCACTTCGCGCGCGCCCTGACGGCGGATCATGTGCTCTAATTTTTCGGGGCGATAGACTTTTACGCCGCTGATGTATTGACCCCAGAGCGTCGGGGAATCGTCAATGAAGCCAATGGCTTCGCGGTCACGTGCGCCGCGCAGCGATTCCAAAAGCTGCACCCCCATCGGCCCAGCGCCGTAAATCAAAACGGGTTTACGATCGCGGTCATCGACATAATTTGGAACAGCGATGCCAGCAGACTTCAAGATCATGCCAGCCGCTTGCCGCGACAAGGCGATCAAAGCAGCAGCGACAAATCCATAAAGTAGGATGGATGATCGAGGAACACCGAGCTGGCCCGACATGAAAACCAGCAACGACCACATCATGACCGATGTCGCGACACCGGCAAAAATTTGAAGCGTGCCGCGGTAGGAGATGTAGCGGGTCACCAGTCGATAAAGACCGATCCAACCAAACACACCGACGGTAATCAGTGGACCCGCGATCATCAGCAGCGTCGCGCCCCAATTGTCGGGAGCGTAATACTCTCCGTAGCGGAGTGAGATGGAACCCCACAGCGCTAAGCCAAGCAGGGTCAGGTCCATCAAAACCAGGAGTGTGCGCTTGGTATAGCGCGGCAACTCCAGCAGCATCAGCCGCCAGCGCGTTCTCAGCCCCGATAAATTAAGCGAGATGGCCAATTTCGTCCCAATGCCCCGGCACGTATTGTGTCTCGACGGTCGCGTCTCGGCACGTCTTGTGGCGGATACCCCGAAATTAAGTCCGCTTCGAAGCCGAACTCAGAATACTATTTTTGTGTCTATACGGTTTCTTGGTGCTGAAATACAGGTTGCACAGTCTTTTCAGGGGAAATCTCCCTGATCAAACGATAGCCCATCCAGACCGCTAGCACGCCGAAGACAATACCGCCCAACATGAAGCCCCACAAGACACCTGCTGCGCCAGCCATGGCGCCGCCGGCCATCGCAGTTGGAACCGTTCCAAGTGTCGCCCGGCCCCAATTTAATAGTGTTGAGGTTCGAGGCCGTCCGAGGGTGTTGAAGGCAGCATTGGAGACGAACAAAGCTCCCATGAATACGAACAATGGCGAGATCCAGCGGCAGTACAGCACGACGAGTTCGGCCGCCTCGCCCGTCGTGTGCAGGACTTTCGTCAGGGGAACTGCGAGGACAGCGAGTGCGATCCATGCCGCGAGCGTAAAAGCCGCGTTCACCATCAAGGATAACGTAAACGCGTGCCGAAGACGGTCCCCATCTCCGGCGCCGAAGTTCTGGCCCAAAATTGGACCGATAGACCCCGATAGAGCATAAATTGCACCAAACGCTAGCGGCACAATGCGGCCGATGACCGTAAAGCCTGCAACGGCGCTATCGCCGTACGCAGCAATCGCTGCCGTCACATATCCGTTCGCAACCGGACTGGCGACATTCGTCAATATTGCCGGCACTGCGATAGCTGCGAGTTTTGGTAGATCGGCGCGCAACCGCATCAGGCTTGGTGGTCCCATGAGATCATGGATGCGGATGACTGCATCAAGCCCAATCGCCATCGACACCATGCGCGCAATGAACGACGCAATCGCCGCGCCTTCAATCCCGAGGCCAAGCCAATAGATGAGAATGGGATCGAGGATTGTGTTCACGATCGCAATTGAAAGTGTGATGTTCATGGCGCGGCGTGCATCGCCAGCGGACCGCAAAACTGCAGCCGACGTCATAGCGGACGCGAGAAACGGCAGCGACGGCACGAGGATATTGAGATAGCGCGCGGCCAACTCATGGGTCCGGCCTGTTGCACCTAACAAAGTCAGAATTTTCGGACACAGAAGCCAAACCACAAGGCTTGCAACGACGGCAACGATGACCGCAGCGAGGTGTGAATTGACCGACAGCCGGCGCGCGCGCACCAATTGCCCAGCGCCTAACGCTGGCGAGACCAGAGCCGATGCGGCAATCGACAATCCGATGCCGATTGAGATCGTGAAAAACACAATCGCGCTGCCATAACCGACAGCGGCGACAACAGCCTCGTCTTTAAGCCAAGACAGAAATAGAATGTTGGCAAAGTCGCCAGCGAAGATTGCAACTAAGCCGACCGCACCAGTTCCAGTCATAACTAGGATGTGACGCAGTAACGATCCGGTGACGAACTTTGCCGGTGGGCGCGCGGATTTAATTGCGGTCGGCGGCTGATCGGTCATACGAGAGATACGTCCCTAGCCGCGATTTAGCTCAACTTGCTGGCAGAACTCAACTCTTGCCGCGAAACCCTGTCGCCAGCACGTATAGCTCAGCTGAATCGGCCCGGCTTGCAGGTGGCTTGACATGCCGCACCGTTGTAAATGAGGTTTTCAGGAGATCGAGCAAGTCGCGCTCGGCGCCACCTTGTAAGACTTTTGAGAGAAACACACCGCCAGGCTCAAGGACATCACAGGCAAAATGAGCCGCCGCTTCCGCAAGCGCCATAATGCGGATGTGATCGGTGGCTTTGTGCCCCATGGTTGGTGCGGCCATATCGGACAACACGACATTGGCACGCCCACCACGCAACATTGAAATGAGCCGGCTTTCCGCACCTTCAGCAGTGAAATCGAGTTCAATCACTTCGGCTCCGGCAAGCGGTTCCATGCCGAGATAGTCGATGGCAACGACCTGCCCCTTGCCTCCGATCGATTGCACGCGTTCGGCTGCAATTTGACTCCATCCGCCTGGCGCCGCGCCAAGGTCGACAACGCGATGACCCGATTTCAGGAAATGATACTTGTCGTCGATCTCTCGTAATTTGTAGGCCGCGCGCGAGCGGAACCCATCGCGCTGTGCCGCCGCCACATAGGGATCGTTCAATTGCCGTTCCAGCCAACGCTGTGACGATGGCGTCCGGCTGCGCGCCGTCTTCAAGGCGACGCGCAAATCACGCTGCCCGCCACCTGGACCCTTGGGGCCTTTGGTTGGTTTTTTGGTCATCGCCGGCCATTACCGCCGTTGCGACGCCGGCGGCTTGAGCGATAGACGCCGTCTTCGGTCATAAGTGTTGTCAGAATGCCTTCACGCAATCCACGATCGGCGACGCGCAACCGCTCTGACGGCCAGGTTCTCAGTATTGCTTCGAGGATTGCGCAACCTGCGAGCACCAAATCGGCGCGCTCCGGCCCAATGCACGGCTCGGCCACGCGCTCATCGTAGCTATGATTGACGAGCCGCATCGTCACATTGCGCACGTCCGGCACGTTCAGCCAGCAGCCATCGACGCGCGACCTATCATAGCGCGGCAGCTTCAGATAAATGCCGGCCACAGTTGTCACCGTGCCAGAGGTTCCAAGCATATGAACGTCGGCACTGCTCACGCGTTGGCGGAACCGGTGCATGTTTTCGAACGGCCGGATCAATCCTTCAACGTGAGCGACCATCGCCTCAAAAATTTCCGCCGTGACGTGCTTGCCACCAAACTTTTCAGCCAGCGTGACGACGCCGGTTGGCAACGATGTCCAAGCCGCAATCGACTTTTCAATTGGCTGGCGGCTGTTGCCGTCGTCGTCAATTTGTGTGCCAGTCAAATCGAGCCACACCAATTCTGACGAGCCACCACCGATATCGAACACCAGCACATAGTCAGACCGGAAATCGATCAACGTTGCGCAGCCCGCAACGGCCAGGCTGGCTTCCGATTCACGGCTTAAGACTTCGATTTTCAAACCGAGCTCACGCTTGACGCGTTCGAGAAATTCTTCGCCATTTTGTGCAGCCCGGCAGGCTTCGGTGGCAACGCAGCGCGCGCGCGTTGTTCCGCTGCGTGCCAGTTTTGCCGCGCAAACTTTGAGTGCGTCAATGGTTCGGTTCATCGCTGCATCTGACAATCGTCCAGATTGCGACACGCCCTCTCCAAGCCGGATGATACGCGAGAATGCATCGACGACCATGAAGCCGCGCCGCGAAGGTTTGGCGAGCAGCAAGCGGCAGTTATTGGTACCGAGATCCAGTGCGCCGTAGGTCATTGGACGATAGGGGGGAGCGCCGTCCTCGTCGCCCCAATTGTTGGAGCCACTTTGCGGCGCAGACGGTTCCGAAACAGCGGCTTGAACAACGCCTGGGACGTGGCCAGATCCAGTGCCGGACACTAAACCGGGTTGAGGCGAAAAGGGGTCCTTTGGACCCCGGTCATTCTGATACCCGGTCACGGCGTTCCCCAGGCCCGGGTCCGGCCTCGGGGGCAAATCTGCCCCACACGACCTCACAGCAGGCTGCATCTGGTTAAAGTTGGCGCCGAGTGTATCATTGGTTGAGAGCGCGTAAAGACAAACTACGTAACGCTGACTCACATTCGCAATTCTAGCTTCTGATAAAATGCCATAACTCACGAGAATAATTGATGAAAATCACCTTTAGCCGGGTCGCTTTGAACCTGGCGCTACGCTACACACTGGAGCGGATATCGACCGCAGCTTCAGTATTTGTCGCCGCGATGGCGCTCACCTGGACCGCCGTCCAAGCTGGCGAACTCGATTCGACAAACCGCGCCAGGCTGCTTGCCGCCTATCCCGACTTTCTCAAATCCTTCGACGGTGATCAGTTGGTTTGGAAAAACGGTACCTCATCTCCGATCGATGACGGCAAGGGCGTCAAACCCTTCGAGGCCTGGCTCGGCGATCCCGATATCGAGGACATGTTCCAGGTGCCGTATGTGCCGGGCGAACTGGCAGCACCGCCCGCCAAAGACAGCGATCCCGGCCGCGCCCGCAACGAAGCGTTCTTCCAAAAAATGTACGGCGACTGCCGCAAAGGCGAGACCGCAAAACAACTCGTCGACGTCGTTTGGCTGCCGAAAAAATCGGGCGAGAAACTTAAGTTCGCAAAAGCCAACGGCGCCGCTGCTGCTCTAACAGCGGTCTCAGCCGAACTCGACGCGCTGCCGGCTGCGCTCGACAAATTCCTGTTCCCGAGCGAGGGCACATTCGTCTGCCGCGTCATCGCCGGCACCACGCGCGTCTCCGCCCATGGGCAAGGCATCGCCATCGATATTTCGACCAAACACGCGCATTATTGGCGGTGGGCCAAAAGCGGCCCCGATGGTCCCATCACGTACAAAAACGAGATTCCGATGGAGATCGTGCGTGTGTTCGAAAAGCACGGCTTCATATGGGGTGGCAAATGGCACCACTACGACACCATGCACTTCGAATACCGGCCTGAATTGATGCCACCTGAGAAAAAATGAGGCCGGTGCGGGTCATACCGGCACGCCAAAGTTTTGACTCTTCCATTTCTGGAAGGCGCGCCGGTATCGTTCTTCGCTTTGCGCCCGGCGACACGCGTTCCCCCGCAAGGGGACTTCCAAGTGGTCGCGCGAGCCGGCCGCCGCGCGCCGCCAGCCTCGAGGCGGGTTAAAACTTTTGACCGCTGGTATCACTCGCTCCCCGTCGATCGATGAACAAATTTTCCCGGCACGCGATCGGACAGCAAACCAGCCGTTATGGAGTTCGTGAATGAACGCCCTTGTACTGTCGTCGAGCCCGCGGCGAAATG
>JANNFX010000166.1:0-4327 GCA_031380225.1 Hyphomicrobium sp. | reverse complement strand
TTTTTCACCGGTCTCACGCTTCGCGATCTTGAGATCATAGCGTGATTGCAAATTGAGCCAGAACTCGGCCGTTGTGCCGAAGTGAGCGGACAGCCGTAATGCCGTATCGGCCGAGATGCCGCGCTTTGCGTGAACAATATCATTGATGCGCGCCACCGGCACGTCGCGGTCGCGCGCCAGCTTGTTCTGGCTGATGCCAAGCGGCCGCATAAACTCTTCGATAAGAATTTCGCCGGGCGGGATAGGGTCAAGTTTTGCTGTCATGGCACGCGTCCGGTTCGGTCAGTGATAGTCATTCAGAATGGCTTCGACGATTGAAAAAAATCGGTGGGAAGGAGAAGAAGCAATGCGAGCTATCCATCTAACGGCAAACGCTAGTGTTCTGTCACAGACATTCGATACCCCCAAGGATCGTCATCCCGCCGGAGGGCGGGATCCGCGCAAGCTTAAATATGAACTTAAATTTCGGGCTTGCGCGGGTCCCCGCCTGCGCGGGGATGACGGAGCGGGGAGAGCTGATCCGGGTACCAAGCGTCAGTGCCATAACACTAGAATAGCTTAACTTTCTTTACGTATTTGGATCACAACAGAATTGTGCCAATGGCTCTTACCCCTCCAGTACCGTCTTAATCGAACGCCGGATTTGTTCGAGCGTGAATGGCTTGGCGAGGACGCCGAGCCGCGCAGGGCCAAGCCAACGGCCGCGCTCCAAGGCTTCGTTAAATCCAGAGATCATCAAGACCTTGATCTTGCCGCTCGCCGCAAGCGCGTGCTTGGCCAGGGTGATGCCATCGGTACCCGGCATTTCAACATCGGTGATGATGAGATCGAAGGGCTTGGCTCCTGCGCCATCAAAAGCCGCTATCGCCTCGGCGCCATCGCTGGCGAGGTGAATGCTGTGTCCGTCGATTTCAAGCGCGCGACGAACCAGTTCGCGTGCCGCAACGTCATCGTCTGCCAGGAGAATGTGGGCCATGGTGGAGATCCCTTCTATCTGAGGCAGCAGTCAAAGTGAGTCGCGGCGAAATCGGGGCAGATGAAGGCGCCGGCCACACAATTCAACTATGTTACCAGCCGTCCAACATAGGGTAGTTCGCGGAACCGGTGGGCGGCGTCCATGCCATAGCCGACAACGAACACATCTTCGCACTCAAATGCGCGGAAATCCGCGCCAACGTTGACCGCGCGGGCGACTTTCTTGTCGAGCAACACGCAGGTGCGAACCGATTTTGCCCCACGAGCAGATAGTAAGTCCTTGGCAAACACCAGAGTTCGGCCACTATCGAGCACATCATCGACCAGCAAGATGTTGCGTCCTTCGACAGGCAGGTCCAAATCGCGCAGAATTTCGACGGTTCCTGATGAAACCCGGCTCTTTTTGTAGGACGACAAAGTCAGAAAATCGACTTCCGGTTCGAGGCCCGACCGGTGCATGGCCCGGATCAGGTCAGCGGCAAAAACGAAGCTGCCCTTGAGGACCGCAACCACCATCAGCGGCTCAAGCTTGGCGGCGGCTATTTCGCGGGCGAGAACGTCGAGTCGCGCGGCAATGTCGGCGGGCGAAAAGATGATCTCAACGTTTTGCGCTGGTTCAGGGGGCCGTTTGCCCATATCAAACTCCGTAATGCGGCGAATCGAGCGGGTCCACACTTAGCCGGTCGATTGAGAAGTTGCACACCATTTCATGGGGTTGGTTAGGTGTGGCAGCGCATTTGCGGCCCAAATCAAGAAAAACCTCGAGGCCGGTTCCAAAGCAGCATAACCAGGTTGCAGTGGATCGGGCTTGGCTCCCCGACCCTGCCACAATCGTACCCGATTGATCGAGGTTCGGAATTAAGCCAAGAGACCTGTTGCGCCAGCCTTTCTGGGGTTGGACTAGGTCCATGGGCGGGACTTTACGAGCGGGACTAAAGACGTGATCAAACTGCAGAATCTGGGGCTCAAATACGACAGCGGCAGCGATGTGCTGGCGGATATCAATTTTCATCTGAAGCCGGGTTCGTTCCACTTCCTAACGGGACCGTCGGGTGCAGGTAAGACGTCGTTGCTGCGCTTGTTGTTTATGTCGATCCACCCGACGCGCGGCAAAATCGAAATCTTTGGCCAGGACGCGAGCCGCATCTCAACCTCCAAGCGCGCCCAGCTCAGGCGCCGGATCGGGATCGTGTTTCAGGATTTCCGGCTGCTCGATCATTTGACGACCTGGGAGAACGTGGCGTTGCCGCTGCGCGTGGTCGGCAGAAAGCTCGATGACTATAAGGAAGACGTGACCGACCTGTTACAGTGGGTCGGGCTCGGCGATCGCATGCACGCTTATCCATCGGTGTTGTCGGGCGGGGAGAAACAGCGTGCTGCCATTGCGCGCGCCGTTATCGGTAAGCCCGAGTTATTGCTGGCGGATGAACCGACCGGCAACGTCGACCCGCAGATGGCGCAACGTTTGTTGCGCTTGTTTATCGAATTGAACCGGCTCGGCACTTCGGTGCTGATCGCAACCCATGATCATCAATTGATGCGCAAATATAAAGCGCCGCGTTTGGAGCTGCACGATGGCAATGTCCGGGTCGTATGACGACCGGTCGGGCCGGCCACCTCCTCCGCCCGTGCCGCGCCCAGACTTTGATCCCTTCGAAGAGTATACGACCGGCCCGGCCACAGGACCGGTGACGGCGCTGTCTGGTCCTCCGCCCGTGCCTCAGGGGTATTCGGGATATGAGGGCTATGACTACGATGAGACTGGCGTGCCACGCACCGGTGCTCCGGCGCCGGCCATTCAACGAGCTCCGGCGCCACAGGTCCAGCCTTCGCTCGACGTTCCATCTGAGGATCTCTACGCGCCGGCGCGGCCAGGCAAGAGAAAAGGCAAAGAGCAGCTCAATGCCCCCGTCGTCCCCGCAGGATCAGTCACGGGCCGCTCGCTGACGCTCGTTATTACCATCATGTGCTTTCTTGCTTGCCTCACCGCGGCTGCTGTCTACATGATCAACCAGTCGGCGGAAGCTTGGCTCAAAGACATCGCCAGCGAAGTTACTGTGCAGGTCGAGCCGCAGGAAAATGTTGACGTCGAAAAATCGGTCAAAGACATCGCGGCGTTTCTCGGCAAACAAGCCGGGATCGCCAAGGTGACACCGCTCAGTGTCGAGGCATCGTCGGAACTGCTAGAGCCATGGCTTGGCAAGACTGATGTTCTGAAATCGCTGCCAGTGCCGCGTCTGATCGCATTGCAAGTCGACCGGACATCACCACCTGACCTCGAAGCCGTGCGCAAGGAGTTAGAGGCGCAATTCAAGGGCGCCTCGCTTGATGACCATCGCCGCTGGCAGCAGCAGATCCGCACGGTTACGCGCAGTTTTGCACTTGGTGGCTTGGCCATACTGTTGCTGGTCGCGTCGGCAACGACTGCGATTATCGTGTCGGCTACAAAAAGCTCGATGGCGTCGAACAAGGAAATTGTCGAAGTGTTGCATTTCGTCGGCGCCACCGACCGCTACATCGCGCGCGAGTTTGAAAAGCACTTCTTGCGCCTTGGCATTCGAGCTGGGCTTGTTGGGGCGTCGTCGGCACTCGTTGTTTTCGCCACGATGCCATTGCTGATGACGACGCTTGGCGGCGGTCAGGTCACAGCCGTCGAATTGCAACAGTTGGTCGGCAGCGGCGGGCTCGATATGGCCGGCTACGTGTTGCTTGGCATCGTCGTTGTGGTAATCGCGGCGTTGTGCATGCTGACGTCCCGCTTCGGCGTCTACCGCATCTTGAACTCGCGGGCGTAGGCTGCTTGTCCCTGCGCCAGCGATCAAAACTCGAGTTACTCCGCGGCTTCAGCGTGCTGACTAGCGTGAGCCAAGAACTTTTCAGCTTCTAGCGCTGCCATGCAACCCATTCCCGCCGCGGTCACAGCTTGACGGAAGACTTCGTCCTTCACATCGCCAGCTGCGAATACGCCCGGAATAGACGTCGCGGTCGAATCTGGCTTAGTGATCAGATAGCCGGACGGTGTCGTCTCCAACTGACCTTTGAAAAGCTCGGTCGCCGGTGCATGGCCGATGGCGATAAAAACGCCGTCAGCAGCTCGTTCGGTCAGCTTGCCAGTTTTGACGTTCTTGAGACGCACGCCGGTGACGGATTTCGGCTCCGTGGTGCCGGTGATCTCGTCGATGGCGCTATCCCAAATCACTTCGATTTTCGAGTTCTTGGCGAGACGCTGTTGCAAAATTTTTTCCGCGCGGAAGTAATCGCGGCGGTGTACGACCGTGACTCGCTTGGCGAAGTTGGTCAGGAATAGCGCTTCTTCGACAGCAGTATTGCCGCCGCCGACAACCACGACTTC
>JANNFX010000096.1:0-11633 GCA_031380225.1 Hyphomicrobium sp. | reverse complement strand
GCGCCGGCAAACGCCCGGGCGTCGTCCTCACCTTCTTCGGGTTCGCGCGGCGAGCGTTCACCGTCGCGCAACTCGCGCAATAAGTCAGATGCGCGCGACATCAAAAGCTCGACATCTTCGGCCTTTGCAGTGATCGTTGCGTCTTCCTTTGATGACTGCAAGCCATCCATCAGATCAACAATTGAAAACGCAATCGAGTTGTAATCATCCGTTGTCGTCTCTGCTCCGAGCGACATTCGGGGCACTGCAAGGCCTAAAGCCTCAGCGGCCTTTGTCAGATCATCCAATTCAGCCCATGCCTCGGACGCAGTCACCACAGCTGCAGCCGGCTCCCCGGCCAATACGCGCCCGACAATGCCAAAATCCGGAGCCACGGCGGCGGCGAGCAACCCAGCGCCCAAATGACGGCGATTGAGCAAAATTTTTCCGACAGCAATTTTATCATATGCCATGAGCGGAGCCCCTCGTTTGGCAGTTTCCAAGGCAGCCAAAGCGACCGCCGTTTATCCCCGGCCGGAGTATGCCATTAACTTGCTTCCCGGTTCAAACTGGATTTTATTGGCAACGATTTATCGGGGGCCGAGGTGGTTAAACCACTGCAAGTCCTGGGCGGGAAAGGCCAGGACTGACTTCGGGCCGTTTGCCCAGCAAATAGGTCAACATGACCATGACCGCGAAAATCGGACTCTTGGCGGAAAGACTGAGCGACGTCGAGGCGACGGCAAAGAAATAGACAAACACTAAAAACGCACCCCGATTGGCCGACATGATCACCTCTCGGCAGAAAAAGAAGAGCGCCGCAAAGAACATGAATGACACAATCAAGCCGTGCAACAGCATCATTGCGATCCAAAAGCTCTCAATACCATAGAGCAGCCCGTACTGGTTCATGAGCGTCGTAATCTGCCTCGGATCGGGGCCAAGCAGCAGGTCATACCAATTGATGTATTTGAACAATTCGAACATCTCGACGCGGGTACTGGCACTACCCTCATCGTCAACAAATCGTCCGACAAACTGATCAAAAAATCCGGCATTGGAAAGTATGATTAAAAGCAGACCGGCGACCGGCACGAGAAGCAGGCTCATGATCACGCTGCGGGTATCAAAGCGCTCGCCGAGCAGAATACGGCCGAAGCGCACGGCGCTGATATAGAGCACCACCAATACCAACAGCGCCGTCGCCGCGCGGCCACCAAACACAACCATCCCAGCGGTTGCCAAGATTAGTGCCGCAGCACGCATCGGCTTGGACAAATCATCGTCGCCACTCTTGAGAAGCATGATCATGTAGCAGCCGGTCAACAAGGCGTTCGCCAGCGGATGACCAAGCAGCGCCGACGAGCGCCATTCCTGCTCCAGAACTTCGCCTTCGACGTGCAGCGGCGTTAAACGGAAACCTAACAGAAACTCCGACAAGCCGATTACGGTATTGATCGCAAACAGCACGTGGATGAGCCGCGACAACGGCAATCGCTGGTCGTTCGATATATCGCGAAGCAGCAAATACATAACTGCTGGCAGCGTGAATGTGTCGATGAAGGTCGTGAAGGGCAGACCGGCAATTAACACCGCATGCGCCATCAGCATCAGAATGCCGGCCAAATAAACGATCATTCCGGGGTGATCGGTCAGCGTCGCCCAAATGGCGGATAGCGGATTTCCACGCGCCGCAGCAGACGCCAATAAAAGCGCAACGGCCACCAGTGTCGCTGGATGGAATTTTTCAATCGGATTGCCGCCAGCCTCGCTGTAGCTCCATCCGAGTTCAATCAGAGTCAATGGCGAAATGGTGAGCAGCAGGATGACGACAAGCGTTAGCGCGACTGAAAACAGCCACCCCTTCGGCGGGGTCAATGAATGCGATGTCAGGGCCATACCCATTGGGTGTCTCGAAACGGGGCAGTTTTCAGCCGAATACTCCATAAGCGCGGGCGGGGACCGCCAGTCTCGCTGGCTCAGAGAGGATGTCAGTGGGAGTACAGCAAACCCCGTGCCTCCGCCGGTCTCAATCGGCGTCGTCAGGCGAACGGCGCATGCGTTTCGTGTCGCCGCGCTTTACCTTGGTGTCGACACGGCGCCGTTTGGCGCTTCTGGAGGGCTTGGTCGCGACGCGCGGCTTCGGTGCGATCAAAGCCTGGCGGATCAAGCCGGTCAGCCGCTCGCGGGCATCGGCGCGATTTCGTTCCTGGCTCCGAAACCGTTCTGCTTGAATAATGATCACGCCACCGTCCGTCATCCGCCGTCCAGCGAGACCAATCAGCCGTTCGCGCACAGCCGCCGTCAATTCAGCGCAGCGGCCGGCATCAAACCGCAACTCGACTGCGGTCGAGACCTTGTTGACGTTTTGTCCGCCAGGACCTGACGAGCGCACAAAACGCTCCTCGAGCAGATCCTCGTCAATTGTCAGACGATGATTGATTTCCAACGCCTCGCCTCCCCTTTAGCGTAATCCGATATCCCAATAATCATTACGAAAATAAAGCAGCGGCTGTGCCTCGGCCCGAAACCGGCCGTCAACAACCGATCCAATAAAGATCGAATGCGTTGGGAAGTCGTGCTGATCGGTCAAGCGGCAATCCAATGTGGCCAATGCGCCGTCTAACACCGGCGCACCGGTCGAAAGATCTGACCAAAATTGGCCTGAAAAACGCGCCTCGCCTTTCACTCCGGTCTTTCCCGAAAACCTTTCGGCGACCACTTGTTGGTCACTGGCAAGAATGTTGACGCTGAAGGCCTGCATTTGACGGATGACGCCATGTACGCTCGACTTCAGATTCACGCACGCCAAAATCGAGGGTGGATCATCGGACAGCGGCGAAAATGCCGTCGCCGTAATACCAGCACGATGCCCCGGCGCGCCGGCAGCAATCACCGTCACGGCGCCGGCTTGATGGCGCATCAGATTGCGAAAGTGCTGCGAATCCATAATCTCTCGAATGGCCACGAGCTTAAACGCAACGGCGCCAGCTCTTCAAATCCCGCATGATTTCCCGCGCTGCGTTATGGCCCGGCACACCCGTTACGCCGCCGCCGGGATGGGCGCCTGAGCCGCACAAATATAATCCCGCTATAGGCATCCGGTAATCGGCATAGCCCATGACCGGGCGCAGTGAGAAGAGCTGATCGAGCGACAACTGCCCGTGGAAGATATCGCCATCAATCAGGCCAAAGCGCTGCTCAAGATCTAAAGGCGACAACACTTGGCGCCCGAGGACCGAGGCTCTGAAGTTCGGCGCGTACTTGGTTACCGTGTCGATCACCAGATCAGCGAACGTCTGTTTTTCGGCATCATCAGCCCAACTGCGGCCATCCGGCAAATGCGGGGCGACGTGCTGAATAAACAAACTCGCCACGTGTTGACCTGTCGGGGCAAGGGTTTCGTCCAGGGTTGAGGGGATCAGCATTTCGACAATCGGCTCGCGTGACCAGCCGGATTGGCGTGCATCAAGATAGGCGCGATCCAAATAACCGATCGAGGGCCCGATAATAATGCCCGCGCCATGGTGGTCACTCTGTGTTTTGCCGGGCTTCGATATGAAATCCGGCAGTTCCGACAACGCAACATTCATCCGGAACGTGCCAGAGCCGGTCTTCATAGTCTTGAATCTTTGCGCCAAATCAGGCGCGACAGCCCCATCTGGGATCAACTTGCGGAACAAGAGCTTGGGTGGAACATTGCTGGCAACAACGCGGCCGCGCACAGTCTCGCCGCTTTCGAGGATTGCACCAACTGCACGCCCGCCTTCGATCAAAACCTCAGCGACTGGGGCGTTGAGCTGGATCGTTGCGCCAGACTCGATCGCCGATTTCGCCATCGCTTGCGTGATCGCTCCCATCCCGCCAATCGCATGGCCCCACTGGCCGGGCTTACCGTTGACCTCTCCGAAGCAGTGATGCAGCAAAACATATGCTGTGCCCGGTGTGTACGGCGACGCGTAGGCACCAACGATGCCATCGAATGCGAATACAGCTTTGACGATGTCGCTCTCGAACCATTGATCGAGAAAGTCACCCGCGCTCTTCGTGAACAGGTCTGCGACGAGGCGCTGGTCTTCAATCGGTAACTTCAGAAGCGTGCGGCCGATGCCGGCGCCTTTGATCATCTCCGTGATGCCACCACCTGCATTTGGTGGCGTTTTCAGAACCAAATCGCGAAGCACCGTTGCGGCCCGCGTCAGCGCCTCATCGTAGGCCGGCAGACGCTCAGCATCCGCCTTGGAAATTTCAGCAATCGCCGCTTGCCGCTGAGTCAAGCCATACGGCAACAACAGCCCGCGATTTTCGGCGATTGGGAAAAAATTACCCGCGGGACGCTCGACGATTCGGAGGCCGTGCCGGTGAAGCTCAAGATCGCGAAGGATCTTCGGATTGAGCAGGCTAACCGTGTAGGAGGCGACCGAATTCCGGAATCCCGGGTGGAACTCCTCTGTAACCGCGGCACCGCCGACGACGTCATTCTTTTCAAGCACAACCGGCTTGAACCCGGCACGTGCCAAATAAGCAGCCGTCGTCAGGCCGTTATGGCCGCCGCCGATGATTACGGCGTCGTAGATTTTGCGGGGGGCGGCAGGCGCGTTCATGGCTGGCTTTTGGCGGCTTTTCGCTGCGGAAGCAAGCAGATGGGCACATTTGAACCGCAGCTTCCCCAGTCCCGAATCACTTGTGGACGAACCCCGGAAATTGCCTTGCGGCCGCGAGCCGACACACTTATTTATTAACCGAACTGGGATTGTGTGTGCGTCTGCGATTTTTGGGGGAACTGCACATGCAAAAGACCAACGAGGTCACCCGTTTCCATGCGCGAGAGGCAGTTGAAAGCCAAGATTGGGCTTACAAAACCGCCGGAATCGTCTTCTCAGCGAGCGTCGCTGCGGGCTTCTGGACCTGGATCATTTCGCTAACTGGATCGGCGCTCGGTCAGCAGCCGGAACTCGCCACATTGGAATCTGCGGCGATTGCTATAGCGGCAATCGTCACAATTGCGCTCGTTGCACTGCCGTCGGCGGAATAACTCAGAAAAAAACTCTCGATTTTTTTTGGAATAAAAAAGGGCCCTGTTTAAGGGCCCTCTTTATTGGGAATTGCTAACGAATTGCGCAGTTAAGCCGCAACGGTGCCCTCATCAGCTGGATCGCGCAGCACGTAGCCACGGCCCCAAACGGTTTCGATATAATGATTGCCGCCGGTGGCCGCCTGCAATTTCTTTCGCAACTTGCAGATGAACACGTCGATGATCTTGAGTTCAGGTTCGTCCATGCCACCATAAAGGTGATTCAGGAACATTTCCTTGGTCAGCGTCGTGCCCTTGCGCAGCGACAGCAGCTCTAACATCTGATATTCTTTACCTGTCAGATGTACGCGCTGATTGTTGACCTCAACCGTCTTGGTGTCGAGGTTGACACGGAGATCACCCGTATCGATGACTGACTGTGCGTGCCCTTTCGAGCGCCGCACGATGGCGTGAATGCGTGCAACCAGCTCATCTTTATGGAATGGCTTGGTCATATAGTCGTCGGCGCCAAAGCCAAGGCCGCGAACCTTGTCTTCGATCTGCGCCAAGCCTGACAAAATCAGGATCGGCGTTTGCACCTTTGCGACACGAAGCGTCTTCAAGACTTCGTATCCGCTCATGTCGGGCAGATTCAAATCGAGAAGAATGATATCGTAGTCATAGAGCTTGCCGAGGTCGACACCTTCCTCACCAAGATCGGTCGTGTAGATATTGAAGCCTTCGGACTGCAGCATCAATTCGATGCTTTGTGCCGTTGCGCTATCGTCCTCGATAAGAAGGACCCGCATTGTATTTTCCTCTCGTCCCAGTCTCGTTTCCGAGACTATTGCCCCATTGTTGAACGAAACTTTGCGCCATTCTGGCCAAAGCGCTACTCTGACTAAATCGATGTTAAGAAGTTACCCGTCAGTTATTAACAAAACCTTCAAGTCACCCCGCAATCGGCCAAAATCCTTTCGAATTTTTTACCGCCGTTAATTCGACCCTACGCACGCACGTCTCCTGCACGCGGCCAATGTTTCCGCGCGTCCGGCCCCCGCCATTTTGGAATAAACTCAGCCACCCCAGTGCCTACGCAACGACACCGGCGCGATAAAACGCCAACAGGCTCCGCGTCCAACACCGAACCACCGATTTTAAGCGGCGGCCGTGGAATTTGCCCTCGAATCAACAGCTAACAGAATTCGATTAAGGTCCAAAGAGAACATCTAGGGAATTTGGGCAGCTTGCAAAAAGAATTAACTCATCCATCTAGTCCGTTGCTTTACCGCAACTTAATTGGCATATGCCACAATACGGATAGCGGTTGGGTCTTCATTGGTCCTAACAGCGGTGCTTTTAGCCCCTGACCCGGCACCGGCCGGTCTCAGGGGTGTCAGCGCTGATTCTGGCACGGTAGTTGTAACGTTACTCTCGTTGAGAGAAACACGACCGATCTAGGACTGTTCGAATTTGTATGGGGTATCGAACGATGAAGGCACGCGAAACGGCGCTGCGGCTGAAACGCTTCGCAGCTGACGAGGCGACCCGCAAAGTTGCAGGTCTCGAACAGATGATTCGTGAGCTGCAGGGGATGGCAGCTGATCTTGACCGCCAGATCGAGGCCGAAGAAGGCCGCACAGGCATCAAGGATCCGGCCCACTTCTCCTATTCAACCTTTGCGAAATCGGCAGCAGGGCGCCGCGATAAGCTCGTCGTGTCGATCAATGACCTAATGCTCAAACTGGCTGCCGCCGAGCGTGAGCGCGCTGAAGCTGCAAGCCAGCTGGATCGAGCCAACAATCCCGAGCCGCGCGACACCTCCAGCCTCGGCCGTCGCCGGACCGAAGCCAGCCGCACAGCTGCCCTGCGGTAGCGCTAGGGGTCACAAGCCCATCTGAAATTAAGTTGCAGCGACCTCTAAACAGGCCGTTTTCTGTTTTGCACCTAGCAATCCCGGCATTTTTGGCCGCAGCGCCTTGGCAATGCCGCTGTCCCGTGACAGTCACCAAGCTTAACTCGTGCGCCTGGGCCAAATCCGGGCCAATAGCTGTGAATTCACGTAATGCCGCCGACAAAACCGAATTGCCTCTTGATCACCGCCGCGGCGGCGGCCGCTCTGGCTAGCGGCTGCGCGTCTGAAGGCGGCACAAGTCTTCTGTCATTGGCAGCCGCGCCCAAACTCGAGTTGCCCAAAATTGCGCCAGGAGACATGACAACGGCGGAGGGTACTGCGACCGAAGTTTATACACGGATTGCTCGTGGAGCTCTTACTTGCTGGTTCGGCGCCAGCGGACCACTCAAGGGGCCATACATTTACTTTGCCGACGCCGATCCACCATCGAAGGGCGGCAAGGCTGAAATCGCTGTTCGAACGCGCGACAAAGATGCTGCCGACCCGCGAAGCCTGAGGGCGTTCGCGGTCGATATCGCGCCAACTCCCGAGGGCACGCGGGTCGAAGTCGAAAATCTCAAGATTGACCCGGTCCTAGGTGACCGCTTAAAGGCCGATGTGTTCCGCTGGTCGGCCAAAGAAGAGGGTTGCAGCGAAGCGCCTGTAACCGCGGGTTGGGCGGCAGCTCCTGCCTTGACGCCTGTGACTGCGAAGTCGGCACCTGGAACGCCTAAAACCAAGCCGGCGCCACCTTTGCGCTGACTTCTTCAGGTTGTTTGGACGGGCAAGACTTTGCTGCTGCGGCCGACCCGGCAATGAAGCCAGGCTCGTTAGCACCACACCAAACGGCTTGCCCCGCATCGGAACCAATCGCCGTTTAAGTCTCACATGTTCCCTATCGGGGAGATCTAGCCCCGATAGTCCTGGATACGTGTCGCACGAAGCCCCGGAAGGCCATGCTTGTCGATGGACCGTTGCCACGACAAGAATTCGTCCACCGTGAGACGGTACCGTTCACAGGCTTCATCAATCGAGAGAAGGCCCCCGCGCACGGCGGCGACCACCTCTGCCTTGCGGCGGATGACCCAGCGTTTGGTGTCTTTCGGCGGCAGATCGGCGACAGTTAACGGCGACCCATCGGGGCCGATAACGTAGCGCACCCGCGCTCTCATAGGTTGTTCGGTCATGATACTCATTACTACTACTGACCCAGATTTTAACGTAACCGATTGCTCTTAAAATCCACATAACCCATTGAGTAAACATAGCATAAAATGGCTGGAGAAAAAGGCCTTCTCCGGCCGGTAAGGTTTATGCCCGTGCCTTATGGTTTCTGCGCTTCAACCGGCTAACGGCGGCCCCATAACGAGACAAATATCTGCGTTCCGGCGCCTCCAAGCCTCCAGATCGCAAGCGCTATGCCAGCAAATAGGCCAAAAAATCGCGCCCTGGAGTGTGAAACCGGTCCAAATGCCTCTGGGAACCTGTCCGGTTCTGAACTATTTGATTGTGATGGACTGAGTTGACCCTAGCGATGGGACATCCCGGTTTCGTGCCGTTTTGAGAGGACTTAGAGTTGGCGGATTTACCAAGTGCAGGTGTGGGAAAGCCGGGCCAGCGCATCGTTATTGCGATGTCGGGCGGCGTCGATTCATCAGTAGCCGCAGCAATTCTTAAGGCTGCCGGCCACGATGTCATCGGCGTGACCTTGCAACTTTATGATCATGGCGAAGCCACAGGCCGCAAGGGCAGCTGCTGTGCCGGCCAGGATATCCAGGATGCGCGGCGCGTCGCGGAAGTTCTTTCTATTCCCCATTATGTGCTCGACTACGAAAAGCGCTTTGCCGCCGCCGTCATCGACACCTTTGCCGAAAGCTATATCGCGGGCGAAACGCCGATCCCGTGCGTGAACTGCAACCAGGACATCAAGTTCCGCGATCTGTTGCACTTCGCTCAGGATCTGGGCGCCTCGCATTTGGCGACCGGGCACTACATCCAAAAGCGTGACGGCATAGACGGACCCGAACTGCTGCGCGCCATCGATACTCATCGCGACCAGAGCTATTTCCTGTTTGCGACCAGCCGTCAGCAGCTTGAACACCTCATGTTCCCAATCGGGGGGCTGACCAAGGCCGAGGTCCGGCAGGTTGCACACGATATGAACCTGCCGGTCGCCGACAAGCCCGACAGCCAGGACATATGTTTCGTGCCAAAGGGCCGCTACACCGACGTCATTGAAAAGTTGAAGCCGGGCGCGACCAAGCCAGGTGACATCGTTCACGTGGATGGCCGGTTGCTTGGCCGGCATGAGGGGACGATCAATTATACTGTCGGCCAGCGGCGCGGCATCCGCATTCCCGCCGCGGACCCACTGTACGTTATCCGCGTCGATGCCGCCAAAAACGAAGTCATAGTGGGACCTCGTGACTTATTGTTAACGCAGGCTCTTGTGCTTAGAGACGTCAATTGGTTGGATGAAGGCGTTAGGACACGAGCTGCTGGCGCCGGTGGTGCAGTGGTATTTGCCCGCATCCGGTCGACACAGGCACCGTCACCTGCGACTTTGGTGCTTTGCAAAGAATTTGGTCGCGTCGACGTCATACTCGAGACCGGAGAAGAAGGCATCGCAAAGGGCCAAGCCTGCGTGTTCTATGACGGTCCAAATGCGGGCGCCCGTGTACTTGGCGGAGGATGGATTGCTCGAACTTCCGCCTCCGCCCAAATTTCTACACAATTCGAACGGATCGCGGGGTTGCCGGCCGCGTGATGCAAATCCAAGTTAGACGGTAGACAGGTGCAGGGCGCACCTTATCGGTCAGCCCAAGATCAGTTTTGCGCTTATGCTTATTGAGGAGCGAGTAATTCAAATGGCAGCGAAATCACGTTTGGAGAGTGCGCGTCCGAGCCTCGCCAAGCTTGAACGCGACGGCGGCAAGATTACAGGCATTGGCCACATTGACGAAGACGTCGTCAAAGTTGCTTACCGCCGGTGGGCTCCTGTCTACGATCACACGTTCGGCGCAGTTTCGACCCTTGGCCGCAAAGCGGCAGTGGAAGTGTTGAACTCAAAGCCTGCGGGCACGAGCATTCTTGAAGTCGGCGTTGGTACCGGCCTTGCGCTCAGTGACTACAAGCATGATCTGAGAATAACCGGCATCGACCTGTCGCCAGAGATGCTCGAAAAGGCTCGCGCCAAAGTTGCTGAAGAAAATCTGACCAACGTTGTTGGCCTGCAGGAAATGGATGCCTCGAACCTGCAATTTCCCGACAACTCATTCGAAACCACCGTCGCCATGTTCGTGCTGACAGTTGTGCCTGAACCTGAAAAAGTCATGCGCGAATTGGCGCGCGTGACCAAGCTTGGCGGCGAAGTGATGCTGGTCAATCACTTCAGCCAGGAAGAAGGCGTCCGTGGCTGGGTTGAGCGCCGGATGGCACCGTTCGCCGAAATCATCGGCTGGCGGCCGGTTTTCGACGTATCGCGGGTCATGGTCTGCAATGACCTGAAGCTTGATCAGCGCCAAGCCCTGAAGCCTTGGGGCATCTTTACGATGATGCGCTTCCGCAAAATGGCCTCTAGCAAATTGGCCGAAGCCGCCGAGTGACTTCATCTGTGTGAGTTTTTCAAAAGCCGGGCCCCGCGCCCGGCTTTTGTGCGTTTATTGCCCAACTGACACACCGCGCCCGGCTTTCTTGACAGATCAAGTGCCGGAGGCCATACGAGGCTTCCCATGGCGGGATAGCTCAGTTGGTTAGAGCGGCGGAATCATAATCCGTAGGTCGCCAGTTCAAGTCTGGCTCTCGCTACCATATCTCTTTGATCGCGAATAAAAGAACCGGCCGGCAAAGTCATCATGTCCTGATGACTTCACTCAGCCGGTTACTTTGATACCAGAGATTTAGCCCGCTAGCGCCAATCCCAGCAATTCAATCTCTGCCGGCGTCAGAGCCGCGCGTGAGCGGAATTGATCCTTAAACAACGGCGGTGCGATGGAGCCTTGCTTGCCGTCTTTTATCGATTGGATTTCACCCGTCGCGGTATCGATTTTTACTACTTCGACCACCGTCGAGCCATCTGAATAGATCGCTTCAATCCGCAGTCTTAACAAATCAGAGTCAGCCGCACGGCGGCCGATCAATAAATCTCTGGCGGGCTTGTCAAGCCAACCTGGCAGCGGTGTGCCGTCGGCCTGTGTAATCCGGTAGTCAACGATCTGCTTGTCCCCGTCGATCAGTGAATTCGAGATCTGGATGATCAGCGCGCCTTCGCGCACCAAGCTCTCGACGATTACTTGCTCCTGCGTTGACAAACCACCGATGTTACCTGGCACATCACGGCGGAGCGAGAAACCAGGAAGTGATATCAGTTTGTAGTCCTGGCTCGGCCGGCTGAAGCCAGCCGCTTCCAAGATTTCACGGGAGCGCTCAGCCCGAATAGTTTCGACGATGACGTTATCAGTTCCGATCGAGCCCAATCCACCGAGTGATCGCGGCCCGTTGGCCGCCGCCAACACGACGCCATCCGCACCAAGTGCGGCAGCGACGCTGTGCAATTCGCCGACGCCGAACACAGCGTCGACGACAGCCCCGTCAACAGAGATGCTTTCGTGCGTAAATGGACGAGTGCCAGGCGATTGGCCATCCGTTGTTGAGCCCGGACCGCCGGCGCCGAACACCACGTCCTTCGGCGTGCTGTCGAGATCACTTACGACGATTGTGACCGTTGCTATCGCGAACCCGCCGTTG
>JANNFX010000092.1:0-20913 GCA_031380225.1 Hyphomicrobium sp. | reverse complement strand
CCCAATTTCCGGTTCACGAAAGAACTCGGCGATCATGCGCGCGATTGCGTACCAGACGAGCCAAACACCAGCCGTAAATCCTGGTCTCTGAAGCGCTAGCAAATAGTGCGTGACAAAGCGGATGATGACGAACATCACCGCGCCTTCAAGGAATGCTTCATAGAGTTGGCTCGGATGGCGCGGCATCGGTCCGCCGTTTGGAAAAATCATTGCCCAGGGCACATCGCTGACACGGCCCCAATGCTCTGAATTGACGAAGTTCGCCAACCGCCCAATGATCATCGTCAATGTCATGCCGGCGCAGCACAAGTCCATTGCGGTTCTAGCCGAGCGTTGCATGCGATGGGAAAAATAGAGGATCGCCAGTCCGGCGCCGATCACTGCGCCATGAAACGACATCCCGCCTTTCCAGGCTTCAAGGATTTCGAGCGGATGAGACGCGTAGTAACTGCCGTCGTAGAGTAGCGCCTGTCCAAGCCGGCCGCCGATGACACTGCCGATGATCACATACATCACGAGATGGTCGGCGACGTCGGCGACGAACGGCGGTTTGCCGCCCCACAAGCGCGGCGTTTGCAGCAAGCGCCGGATCGTCAGCCAGGCAATGATGATGCCAGCCGAATAGGCGAGGCCATACCACTTGATATCGAACGGCCCGATCGATACCGCGACTGGGCTGATGTCAGGAAACGGAATGGCGAACGGCAGCATCTGGCACAGGATCCCGGCAGCGTTTCAAGCCGCACTTGCCGGACCATTGGCTCGGCTGTCAATGTGTCTGACTGGACGAAATAGATCGACCGGCGTCAACCCGGCACTTGAAGTCCGGAAGTTGAGCAGCCATATCGATAATACTCGATAATTTTGGACAAGAACAATGACCCAAACCAGCGGCCGCGTGTTCGACGAAATTGCCAAACTGATGACAGACGCGGCTGGCGCGGCAGACGGCGTCCGGCGCGAAGTCGAGGGCATGATGCGGTCGCAAGGCGAACGTGTCCTGAAAGACATGAACGTCGTCGACCGGGAAGCGTTCGAAGCCGTCAAAGCCATGGCAGAAAAAGCGCGGGTTGAGAACGAGGCGCTGTCGCAGCGCTTAACCGCACTTGAAGCTCGCCTGGCACGCCTCGAGGGCGGCGCAAGTGGCGGTTCGATAGTTGTTTAGAGAATACTATCCAGCGCGGCAGATCGCGGCCGTTTTTGCACCGGATCACAAATGGCGAACAGTTGCTTGGCGCGAGCACGATCGCCTTTGGCCAAGTTGTTCCAGCGGATTGTGTTCGACAACGACAAATCCTGCTGCCGCGTGCGCCATCCAGGTTGACTGACGAGTTCGAGGATCGTTTTAGCTGCGGCTTCAGGCTCTGCTGAGTTGATATAGGTTCCAGAACTGCCGAGCACTTCCCGGAATACAGTTTGATCTGGAGCGGCAACCGGCAACCCTGCGTATTGCGCTTCGATCAGCGGCAAGCCCAGGCCTTCATCGTGCGATGTGCAGAGATACACATCAGCAGACTCAATGATGCGCTTGGCATCTGACGCTGCAAGATAACCATGAATATTGACATTCGGATGCGAGGCCAGAGAAGCTGCGTCTGGACCCCAGCCTTCGCGGCCCACAATATGCAGCTCAGCGCCGCCGGGATGAATCCGGTTGGCGTGTTCCGTGATGAGAGCGGCGGCGCGGTAATTCTTGCGCGGCTCAATAGTGCCGACAGATACCAGCTTTAGTGGGCGTGGCTTATGTTGATCGGCGCTTCGATCACCGGCCTCGGGGCTGAGATCAAAAGCGTTACGCACTTCGGGGCGATAAAGTGCGATCGATGCGTCAGGGCGCACAAATGGCTGCAGTTCGGCGCGTGTTTTTTCAGAGTTGACCAAAAAGCGCTTGAGGCCTGTGACGGCAAACTTAAACGGCCATGCCATGTAAACGCGAGCCTTGAGACCCAGATCCTGCCGCCGTGTCACCAAAAACAGATCGTGGACGTAAAGCGTGGTGCGATGGCGGGCGAAACGGAACAGCGGCGACGGCGGGAAGCCGGGAAACACAAATTCGGCCTGACGGTTGGCGAGCGCTAACCACGGCAACGTGACCTGCTGTTTCCAGATCATTGACAAAATGCCGTTTGACCTGACCGGGTTCATAACGGCGCCGTCGAACTCGGCCTTTTCAAATAGATCGATAGCGATGCGCTCAAGCCCGGTCACATGACGGCGGAGATGCGTCAGGTCGAGGTAGACCGTCTTGCGGTCACTGTTGTCTAACTGAGGCGCGCTCATGATATCCACTCAGTGGGTCGCCAGTTTGGTCCGCGCCAGTATTGGCGCTTTTTCGGCCAGGATATCCAATATGAGTGTCTCATAAATCGGAACGCGGGCGGCAAAAGAAAATTCGTCGGCGCGGGCGCGGCGCGGAACCGGATCGCCTGGGTCGTCGAGAGTAGCCTCGATTGCACGCGCCATCGCATCGCTGTCGCCAATCGGAATGATCGTGCCATGGGCGGAAGAGCAGATAATTTCCTTCGGGCCGACGCACGCGGTTGCAACAACCGGCAGACCGAACGCCATGGCTTCGACAATTGCGTTGCCGAACAGTTCTGACTGCGACGGCGATACAAGACATTTGGCGGCTGCGTAGTAGGACCATGGCTCGACACTATAGCCCGGCATTGCGACGCGATCCTGCAAGCCGAGCCGCAAGACTTCGTTTTCGAGTTTTTCGCGTTCCGGACCTTTGCCAAGTATGACAAGTTTTGCCGTCTGCCGGCGAACTTTTGCAAACGCCCGGATCAGGGTCGTGAAGTCTTTTTCCGGCGACATGCGCCCAACGGCCAGCACAACATCGTCACGGGCTGCGAGTTCGGAGCGGCTCGGGACCGGTGCCGTATCGGGAAAATACACCGGGTTAAGAATGACATCGACTTGCGAGGCCTTCGCGCGCCAGTTTTGAATCAGGGTTTGCCCCAGACCTTCTGAAACTGCCACGATGCGCGACGCGCGGCGGCTCAACACTGGTAGCGACTTGAAACTGAAATACGCCATCCAGCCCGATCCCGGTTCAACTGAGCCATGATACGTCAAGATCGAACCCGCAGAAGACCGCGATGCGGCCAGCGCTGTCATCATTTTAATGTTGGAGCCGCCGACAGCCGACAGCACAACGTCCGGCCGTGTGGAACTCAGCAGTTTGATCAATTGAGCGACGGACTTTGCATGGTTCCGGCCCAGGACAGTCAACGGAATCGAGGAGTCGAGATTGGCCGCATTTTCTTTGGCGTCATAGTCGACCGCAAATAACACCTCATAGCCGCGGTGTTTGAATGCTGTCGCCAAGCACGACCACAGCCGCTCGGCGCCGCCATCGACCAGGGCATGAGTGTAAAAAAGTAACTTAGGCAATGGCATTGGTGATCCGAGCTTTGCCGCGTCCTTCAGCGTCTACGTTCCACGAGTGGTCAAGTTTCAACCGGCTCTATTTGGCCAACCGGTGCGATGAGCTGGTCGCCGATTGAGGGCCGAGCAGGAGAATATCAGCTAAAACGATGGCGCACGAAAAATACCGTCCAGCCAGGCGCCGCGGGCTACTCGCGAGCCGCCACAGCCATTCGAGGCCGGAGCGTTGCATGAGTTTTGGCGCGCGGACCTGGGCCCCAACTAAGAAATCGAGGGCAGCGCCGATGTTGACAAAACCGCAATTGACTCCACGGGCAACTGCGCGGGCTGAGAAAATTTCTTGTTTTGGCGCGCCGAGTGCGACCAGACAGAGCTTGGCGCCCGATGCTGCGATAAGATCGAGGGCCGCGTCGGCCTCGGGTCCTTCTGGATTAAAATCATGAGCGGGTGAAGCGCTGCCAGCGATATCGAGCGTGCCGCCACTGCGTTCGGTCAAGTCGGCGCCGACTCGTTGAATAACGGCAGGGCTTGTGCCGAACAGATAAACTGGAACTCCAGCTTTGGCTGCCGCCGCAGTTAGCGGAACGACCAAATCGGCGCCTGTTGTACGGACGATACCGGTGTTCTGCCGGCGCGCGAGTTTCGCGACGGGCTCGCCGTCTGCGGTGATAAAGCTGGCGTACCGGTAAGCCTTGCGGAAGGCAGCGCTGGAACGCAGTTTGACCAGATGATCAAGATTGAGTGTGACAGCGGAAAAACTTTTGCCGAGGCTTGCGGCCTGAATGATCGCAGAGATGGCTTGGTCAATATTCGCCAAATTGACCGGCCAACCATCAACGATGGCTAACGGGTCTTCCGCACGCCACGAGCCGGCGGTTTCGGCGGGCATGTCCTCGATACGCATCACTTGGCTGGCACCGTTAACACATCGTTTACCCATTTCAGACGCCGTTATGCTCTGGAAATCTTCCCCTCGCAACGGCACAAATGCCGCCCCCAGAGTACTGGAGTTTATATTAGCTAACGGGGTCGCGGTCATTGAACGGGTCCATGCGGATGAGTGATCGAGGAGATAGGATGGTGAAGAGCAAAATCCATGCCGCCACTCAGTCGAAGCATTGGACAATTGTTGCTTGAGCTCTGTCAGGCAGCGGTCCAGGTTACGCCCATAAGGCGATCGTTGTCTGGGCGCAAAAGGGCCGACAAAGCCTCAATATCATCGCTTGTGGTCATTCCAATTCGGGCCACAATGGCAATACGGTCGACGGCGGGCAGCAAGCTCAGCGCTGAGTCATCGTCCAACAGAGCGCCACCGTCGATCAGCACCAAATCATAGGCTTGCGCCAGTGACGTGATGCCGGTCGCAAGCCGGCGCTTCTGGTTCGAATTCAGAGTTCGCAAGTCGGCGAAAGCGATCGGCAGCACCGAAATTCCAGAGACGTCGTCGCACTTGACGATCCTTGCTAAATGCTCCGAGCTATCGAGGACGACCGGCTCAGTTTGGGACAATTCTCCGGCAAAAACTTCTGACAATTCCGCATCTATTGAAGCCGCATCGACGAGTAGGACACGCTGGCCGGTGCGTGCCGCCGCGCAGCCAAGTGCCAAAGTCGCAGCCGAAGTCCCGGCGCCTCGGTGTGGGCTGCCGAGCAGTAGCGTCAAGGGTTCGCCGTCGCCGACGCCGCTTTGCAGGCGTGACAACAGTCGGTGAATGGCTTGGCGGAAGGCTGGCTCGGCCGAGGCTTTTTCATGTGCCATCGCCAGCAAAAGATCGCTGACGGAGCCTGCCGCAGTTGCGCCCGGCAATTGTGCTCGCGACTGCGGAGGCGCTGGAAGATGCGCAAGGTCTTGAAGCGAGGTGTTATGGTTGTGCACTGCCAATTGGGTTCGCCGTGTCACGTGCCGGTGTTCTGGCAATGCCGCAGTCATTTCTAGTTGTGGCGCAGCTTCGGCTGGCGAGCGGCGCAAATGATCTCTCAGCAGGGCCTGCGTGATGCCGAGCCCTAATCCGCTCAAAAGTGCAAGCGACAGGATCAGAAGCTTGCCGGGCTTTGACGGCCGCAACGGAACGGATGCTTCCGAAATCACGCGCGCTTCAGGCGTCGACATTCCGGTTTGCTCTTGCGTTTCTTTTGCTCGCGCCAGGAACGCCTTTAGCAGTTCGCGGCCGGCTTCGACTTCGCGCTCGATTTCCCGGAGTTTGATTTGTGCTGTATTGGTCCGCCCGACGTCTTCTTTAGCGCCTTCAATGATGCGGGTCAGCTCCTTCTCGCGAGCCTGCGCGACGGCACTCTCGCTTTTTGCCGATTGAGATACGCGAACGAGTTCGGTCGAGATTTGCGCATTGATCTCTTTGATCTGAGACCGGACTTCAATGAGGACCGGGTGACGCGACTGCAGTTGCGTCGATAAGGAAGCTTCGCGGCGCGCGACCTGGGCATACTGTTCACGCAGCCGCTGAATAAGTGGCGATTTCATCGCTTCCGGCAACAGATCGGCTGATGACTTGCCCTTTAAAATTAGGTTGGCTTGTTCAAGCCGGGCTTTGGCTTCAGCAGAGACCGCGCGCGCGCTCGCTAACTCGGCGCTCAACTTGCCAAGCTGCTGTTCATTGACGTTGCCGCCTTCCGACGACAAGATTTTATTTGCCTTCTTAAAGTCATCGATACGGATTTCACCGCGCCTGACTTGCTCCGTCAATTCGCCAAGACGGGCGTCGATCATTTTGTTGGCGCGGCTCGAATCGTCAGACTTAACCGCTGACTGATCTGCCAAATAGGCAGCCGCAATCGCATTGGCCGCAGCGGCGGCTTGGACCGGAGAAATTGTCGAGACCTCAATGTCAACAACATAAGTTTTGGGCGCGCGCTTAACAATTAAACCTTTTTGCAGCGCTTCGAGTGCGGCAACGTTTGAATCCAAAGTCTGGCGCGGGCCGCGGATCAACGTCTTGAATGACTCAAGCCAACTTGCAGCAGGAGCATTTTGAGGTGCAAAATTCGTCGCTGGATCTTTGGCCAGCTCGATAATGGCTCGTTTTAAGACACTATCCGAACTGATCACCGGAACTTGGCTCTCAACCAAAGCCAAGTCGCTGCCAAGGCCACCCAAAACAACTTCTTCTGACACAGTCTTTCTTGGCCGGGGATCGATCAGAACGGTTGCGGTGGCAGTATAGACGGGCGTGGCAACAGCGAGATATGCGACGGCAACCGCAAGTGTACCTAAAGTTGCCAAAGCGATCCGGCGCAAGTTACGCTGAATAATTGTAACGAATCCAACAAGATCCGTGTCTGTCCCGGCCGTAGATTTACTGGTCATGCGAACAACTTGCGGGTTTATTGTCATGGCCTTGACAAGTGTTTCTCTTAAGTGCTTGGAAGTAGGCCGGATAACCCGCATTGATTTCAAGCCCAAAATACCATTTAACAGCGCCATCCGGCGAAATTGATTGACACGCTCGTCACAGCGCGTCCTTGGCAGATCGAAAGCAAGAACTGGCTCCGGTCCACGTGTGAAATTAAAGGTGTGCAAGACCTATGCCCAAAAAGGGCCGGGCGTTGGGCGTAGCCGCCAGCGTTAACCTTTGTCAGATGTCGGAAGGGATTGCAGGCACCGGTTTTGCTAATTGGAATACGAATTGCTGGGATGTCACGCCGAGGTGGATCAGAAGCGGCGCCGATCGTCCCACATAAAGGCGGGTATAATGTGAGTTACATCGTTCAAAGACTGCGACAGTGGAGTAGCGCGCGGACGTCGCGATTTGTGCTCGGCAGTTTAGCTTTTTCCGGGCTCGCGGTCGCCGCCGAGGCGGCAACAATAATCACATCGTCGGTGTTAACTGGCGCCGCCTATCATCTGTGGGCGTATGGCGACATCGGCGATGTCAGACACTACATGTTAGCGGGCGGCCTTATTGCACTTCTCTATACGCTGCCGTTTCTGCTTCGTGATGATTATCAATTTCACAAACTCCTTGAGGAGCCGCGCAGTGTCGGACGCGTATTCCTAGTATGGAATTATGCCTTCGTGACGCTCTCCGTGATCGGGTTCTTGAGCAAAACGTCTGGGATTTTCTCGCGTGGTGGCCTGGTGCTATTTTATGGCGTTGGGCTACTCGCGCTGGTTGGTCTCAGCAGCTCGATGCGCTTCGGCTTGCGCATGTTGCTTAAGAATGACCGCATCGAGCGGCGCCGGGTCATGATCGTTGGGGCGGCCGAAGAAATCAGCCGGCTACAAGCGAGTGCTATGTCGCTGAACGGCGACTACCGGGTTGCGGCCGCGATCGGACTTCCGTTGCTCACATCTGGTGCGGTGACCTTCAAAAATGCAGACCAAAGTCTGATGGCGGCTGTCGCCAAGGCGCGAGCGCTTCATATTGACGACGTTGTCATCTTTACCGATTGGTCTAAATCGCAGCAGATCAAGGATGTCGTGACTGCGTTTCAAGCCCTGCCGATCGGTATTCACTTGGGCGCTTCGAACATTATCGGTCCATTTACTGAGGCACGGATTTCGCGGTTTGCTTCGACGCCGGCCGTGTCGTTAACGGCGGCGCCACTTGGTTGTGGCCAGCGGCTAACGAAACGTATTTTTGATGTGGTCCTGGCCGCACTCGGTCTTGTCGCCCTGGCACCAGTATTTGGCATCGTGGCCCTTGCGATCAAATTTAATAATCCCGGACCCGTGCTTTTCCGTCAGCGCCGCCGCGGTTACTATCATCGCGAATTTAAGATCTGGAAGTTTCGGACCATGACCACCATGGACGACGGCCGGAACATTCAACAAGCCAAGCCAAACGATGTGCGTGTTACAGCCATCGGCCGCTTCCTGCGCCGCACATCAATTGATGAACTGCCGCAACTGATCAATGTTTTGGCCGGTGAAATGTCGCTTGTTGGGCCACGTCCGCATGCTATTGCTCATGACGAACTTTACGAAGTCCGCATTCCAGAGTATGCGCGGCGCTCGAACGTGCGCCCTGGCATCACCGGCTGGGCGCAAGTCAACGGCTGCCGTGGTGCGACCACGACGGACGAGGCGATGCGCCGCCGTGTCGACCACGATCTCTATTACATCGACAACTGGTCGGTGCTGCTCGATGTTTACATCATCGCTCTGACGGTTCTTTCGCCGCGCACTTTCCGCAACGCGCATTGAACGTGTGGCGCGCTGGCATTTGGCATGCATCAGCAGTGGCGAGGTGTCATAAGTCCTTATCAAGATCAAGCTTCAAGACTTTTGACTGGGTTTCCAACCGGCGTCTTGCGCTTCTACTTCACTACAAAACCAGCGTTCGCCGCGGCGCTCGTCCACGCGCGCTTGCTCGTAGCGGCTTGACCATGGCAGCATATAAATCTTTGCCGTTCGCGACAGCACCTTGCCTTTGATTGGGCATCCCGATGGCGCTTTGCGCTTGGCTTCTTCCCAACGCGCTTCTCGCCACTCTGCAGGGCGCTTGGCTTCTCCGAGCCAAATGCCTGCGCGCAATGTCTTGGCTTCGATTTCTTGAGCGCCATAGAGTGACAACAGGCCGCCCGTTGCAAAGACGCTGCCTGAGCGAACCAAGTCAGCCACAAAATCGTTGCCGGCAGTTGTGCAACGCGCAATCGGATAGCCGTCGCCGGTGTGGCTCATAACTGAGCACGTCACCTGTTTGCGGCGTAGCGCGCTGGCCAGCGCCGTCTTTGCGTTTTCGGCGCACTTCCAGGTTTTGAGATCTGGCTTCAAGCAGGTTTGATTGGTGCCAGGCGCTTCAATGCCATCGAGGCGCAAGCTGACATCACCGATGCGGAGCGTATCGCCTGAAATGGCTGTAGCTGTGCCATTCACCGTAACCGGTTTCGTTGTCATGAAACTCGCTACGTGAGACCAGTTCGGCATTGACATTGATGGCCAATCAATAGACGGCCGCCAGAACGCTACTGCAGCGAGAGCCGTGACGCCAAGTGCAACGGCCGGGATTGGCAATTCCACACGGCTCCTCGCCGCCCGCGACGCGGCAGCACCAGCAACAGCGACCGCGCCTTTCGCCATGGTGACGGGGCCAGTGTCACGGTTCGCAAACCAGCGCTCGATCAACAAAGCAGCCGTGGCTGCCGCAGAGATTGTCAGCAGCGCAACAATCGCCGTGTCGTGCAACAAATCCTGCTTGGCCCCGAGATGAGAGGCGCGATAGACCGCAACTCCGAGCGCCGAAAGCGCCAGTGCTGCTGTCGCCGTCGTTCGCCGGTTGCGGCCACTCCGCTGGCCGATCCAGCTCATTCCACGATGAGTGAACGAGACAGCACTGGCGATTTGACCGGCGACGGCACCTTGAGCCTTCTGGCCGCGCCCAGTTAAGGCGCCCTGCGCATGTTTGAGTTTATTTGACATCAGATTGCCACCAGCGGCAGCGGCAGCACTCCCGTACTGCAGTGCTGCCAATCCGGCTGACGCGGCGTGATCTCTGGCCAAGAGCAGGCCCCGCCGGATGCGGCGGCCAGCCCCCTGCACGACGAGCTTGCCGCGTTGTTCTAAGGACTTCAAATGGCCATTGGCGGCGTCGGCGCTGCGCTGGCCGGCTTGCTTGATGCCGAAGACTGCAGCCGCTTTGACGTCTTCCGCCTTACGGCGCCTTCGTTCGCGTTTCAGTAAAATAGTCGTGCGCACATAGGTTCGCCATTCGAACCCCTCGTTGCGCCTGCGCCAGCGGAACCCCACATTCACACCCTCACACTTTGCACTTTCCGCATGCTGTCCCATACTCGTATGCAGCCGTTCCCACAACTGCCACAACTCAGCGATAGTGTGGCCTTGAGCGCGAAAAGTGGCGTCCCTTGGGCCGGATCCGATTTTCCCAACACGGAATTGAGTATTTCCGTTTGGCAACTCATTGTGGACCTGACATCTGAATTTGGGTATGATCAAAGAGATCGAATTGAGGAACTGACCATGTTGCAATTCTCCAAGCTGGCCAAGGTCTTGTCCGTGGTTCTTGCCAGCGCAATTTGTGTGGCCGCGTTCGGCGCAACTCAGTCGGTCGCACTCGACGATCCACCCAAGCCGAAGGTTGATTGCACTAAAAAAGCCAATAAAAATAAACCACAATGCAAGACCGGCTATAGTGGCCTGACTGACGACGAGCTTTACAACGCCGCCTATTGGCTGGCTCGCCAGGGTTCCTATACCGAAGCGCTGTCACTGCTCAGTGAAGTCGAAAACCAAATTGACCCACGGGTTCTGAACGCGACTGGCTTTGCAACCCGCAAGCTCGGCAATGTTGATGCTGCGTTGCCCTATTATGCGCGGGCGCTGGCAATCGATCCAAACTACACAAAAGCCCGCGAGTATCTGGGAGAGGCGCATTTGGCCAAGGGTGAGTTGGTCCTGGCTCGGGTGCAGTTGCAAGAAATCGAGACCCGCTGCGGCCGGACCTGCTCGGGCTATGCTGAACTTGCCAATGAAATCGGCGCCTTTGAGGGTCAAATAAAACTAGGCGGCTGAGTGCCCGCGACGCCCATGCACTTGGCACAGCCGCCAAACCGCGGCAGGTATGGGCTTGTGAGCTTGATCGGGTTCGCAAACTTTAGACCAAGGGATGGCGCCGTATGACCAAGATTTCGTTGGGCCGCTTGGGCCGCGCACTTATCGCAGCCAGCGTGCTATTTGCTTCTGCCGCGTCGTTTGTGCAGGCAGCGGACAACAGAGCTCAACCGTTTTCCAAAGATTTGGGACCAGCCAATTCTGCCTGTGAGCCACTTGATAAGAGTTCAACAGCTTGGCGCAACTGCGTTGGAGCTGCCAATGCCACGCTTTCGGGCGACGAAGCCTTCTACGCTGGCTACTGGCTGGCTAAGTCGGGTAATTATGCCGAGGCGTTGGATTTTCTGCGCCTCGCTCCGCCGAACGACGTTCGCGTTCTAACATACATTGGTTTTGCAACCCGCAAGCTCGGCAATGTCGATGCAGCGTTGCCCTACTATGATCGCGCACTGGCGCTCAATCCAGATTATTCGGTGGCGCGAGCTTATCTCGGCGAAGCATTTCTCAGCCGCGGCGAACCGGCAAAAGCTGCAGGGCAACTTGAGGAAATCGGCCGCCGCTGCGGACAATCTTGCGCAGAATACGCCGATCTTGCGCGCCACATTGCGGATTATAAAAGCTAGGGACACGCTCTAAAAAAATAAGCGCCGCGACGACACTTGGGGCCGTCGCAACGCCTTTCGCACCGCGATACGCAAACACATGAAACGCACAGCGCGGAGATTTAGTACCACGGCATTGTTTGGATTGCACGAATTTGATTCGTGGCTTTTGTTTGATCACGAGGCTGCATTTGGCTTTGGTGTCGTCGCTTGATCACAGTGTCTGATGCATTGGAGCGCCGCGTTGAGGAACACTTTGACAGCGACATACAATTTGGATTGAGTGTGACTTAGAGTTTTGCGTTCGGGGTAAGATGCGTTCGGCACCTAAGCTAGCGGAGCCGTCTAAGTTCGGCGGGACAAAGCCTGCTCACCGAGGTCAGGGGCGTGCCCCCGGCGTGCCACTCACTCCGCAGAGTTCGACAGCTTTCCGGCAAAATTTGCACCCCGCTAAATTCGGCGAAACCTTTGAAGGTGCGGACTTATTCATCCAGCTTCGTCAAGTAGTGCGGCTGCCAATTGAAGACATCGCTCACCGCTTAGGTACAACAGTTGATACTCTGTACGCCTTGGAACGGGGTTCTACGAGCGCCTTGCCGCCCTGGCCCGAGACGATCCGGATCGTGACGGGCTACACGGCGTTCGCCGGAATTGACCCTCGGCCGATCTTGAGTTCCATTCATGGCGCCCTATCGGCGCGGTACTCGGCGGCTCAAGCCACTGCCAGCGTCACTCAGCATGCCGGTGCCGATGAAGAGCCGGAAGATTATTTCAGCCGGGCCTATCAAGCCATGGCTGGCTTCTTTGATACAGTTTGGCCTTCAGAAGCCGTCAAGAGCCTCAAAAATGCCCGAACGATCGCGGTCCTATCGATCACTCTACCTTTGGCAATCTTTATCTCACTCGCCAGCAGTGGCCCTGTGCAGGCTGTGGCGTCTGTCCTGCCGGAACCCGTCGCTGTCTTTTTCCTGAAAGTCGATAATTTCTTCCGCCATAGTATGGCACAACGCCGTGATGGCCACATTTGGATCGAAGTGGTTGATCCGCGGTCGCGCAAGACCGATAAATTGCCTTCGCCCCAGCGTTAGCTGTATAGGGCCCTTCCGGACTAAGTTCCGCGGCGCGATTCTTTGCATCGCGTGTTTGTTCCACACAATTTGAAATTAAATCTCCATGAGCCTGCCAACCGATAAACTCGAAAAGCTCTCAGAGCGCTGGGAAACCATTCAAGCTGAACTCAACGAAGGTGTCGGGCAGGCAGCCTATGTCAAACTCACAAAAGAATTTTCAGATCTCACACCGATCATTGAAGCCTATCGCCGCTATCAAAGCCTGGAGAAAGAAAAGACTGATCTTGAAGAGATGTTGAAAGACCCCTCTCAGGGTGAGATGGCCGCCATTGCGCGAGACGAGTTGGAGACATTGAAGCCGCGGCTCGCAGACCTTGAGCATCAACTCCGCCTGCAGCTGCTGCCCAAAGATGCGGCCGACGAACGAAGTGCGGTGCTTGAAGTCAGGGCCGGAACCGGCGGCGATGAGGCGGCGTTGTTCGGCGCCGACTTATTTCGCATGTATTCGCGATACGCCGATCTTAAAGGCTGGAAAGTCGAAATCATCTCGATGTCGGAAAACGATCTTGGCGGATACAAGGAAATCGTTGCGTCGATCACTGGTGCCGGTGTTTTCGCGTCCCTTAAGTTCGAGAGCGGTGTGCACCGGGTCCAGCGGGTGCCAGCGACCGAAGGCAGTGGCCGCATCCATACGTCAGCGGCGACTGTCGCCGTGTTGCCAGAAGCGCAAGACGTCGATATCGAAATCCGCGACCAGGATATTCGTATCGATACCATGCGCGCCAGTGGTGCCGGTGGCCAGCATGTCAACAAGACCGACAGCGCGGTGCGGATCACTCACTTGCCAACTGGAATTATGGTCGTTTCAGCTGAGAAATCACAAATTCAGAACCGCAAACTAGCAATGCAAGTGTTGCGGTCTCGACTCTATGAAGCAGAACGGGAAAGGCTGGATAATCAGCGTTCGCAGTCGCGGAAATCACAAATTGGATCGGGCGACCGTTCGCAACGCATTCGCACCTACAACTTCCCGCAAGGCCGCGTCACAGATCATCGGATTAATTTGACGTTGCACAACATCGAGCGCGTCATGGCCGGTGACGGGCTTGATGAAATTGTCTCTGAACTCACGACCCAGCATCAGGCAAGCTTGCTGGCAGATTTTGAAGGTCAAAACTAGCGTGGCTGATCTTGGCGGCAGTGACGTCACAGTCGCCGGAGCGCTGACGGCTCTGATCAAAGCATTTGCTCGGCAGGGCTTGGAAAGCCCGGCAGTTGACGCGAGATTGCTTGTCGCCGAAGCGCTGCAAGCCAATGCTGCAGATCTCATTCGCAATCCCGAGCGGGTTTTCACGACGGCGGAAAGCGCGCGCCTCCACAGTTATGCCGAACGACGCTTGGCGCGAGAACCGGTATCGCGCATTCTCGGCCGTCGCGGATTTTATGGACGCGCGTTTGAGGTCACGCCAGCAACTCTTGACCCGCGCCCCGACACCGAAACGCTGATTGACGCCGCACTCGAAATCGCTGGCGAGCGTGATTGGCTGTTGAGGCCCATTCGGATTGTAGATGTTGGGACCGGTTCTGGCTGCATTCTGATTACGTTGCTGGCTGAGTTGCCAAACGCCAGCGGTATTGGAATTGATCTGAGCGCCGCGGCATTAGAAGTCGCGCGCCGCAACGCCTTTGCGCTCGGTGTTAGCGGCCGGGCAGTGTTTGTCGAGGGCGATGGACTAACCGGTCTCACGGGACCATTCGATCTGGTGATCAGTAATCCTCCCTATATTCCGGCGTCGGATATTGCAGGTCTTGATCCCGAGGTTAGAGAGTTTGATCCGCGCCTTGCGCTTGATGGTGGCGCCGACGGACTTGATGTCTACCGATTAATAAGCAGTGGGCTGATGGGCGTCGTTCCATCAGGGGTGATGATGGTCGAAGTTGGAGCCGGGCAGGCTGTTGTTGTTGGGCGGTTGCTGACTGCGGCGGCAGGGCCACGCGGAAAAGGCCCCCGAAATTGGACTGATCTTGGCGGACACGTTCGATGTGTGGCTGTTGAGACACAGCATCAACCGTCGCAGTCAAAAACACTTTGAAAGCGGCTCTAACAAGAGTATTCTACCTATGAACGATTGATCCAAATGGGTCCGCGCTGTTGAAGCCGCCAAGAGGCAAGCTCCAGCGCATTAAAGCAAGAAGAGCATGTTGAGGCGTTAGGGCTGTTGCCAGCGTCGAAGCACTTGCGGCGGGACTGAGTATCTCGTGCGGCTACTTCTATCATGATGGGAACGCTTAAGGGACGCGATCCGGACTGTCGTCCCAGCGACGTGTGGACATATGCGGACAGCGCCTTGAAAGCACATACTTTTGCACTAGAGGAACTGATGATTTTCGGCTGACGAGTGAGTCTCCGCCGATCCAGGCTGATGCAATGCGTCAGATCAGGATGCGGGGGGTGGAACCTCCCGTTGAGCTATTTCGTTTTACAGCAACAATCGAGAATGGAGCCCATGAGGCAGGGACAACAGCAGCACCGCAGAGGCCGTGGCCGTCAAAACGGCAACGGTGGTAACGGTCATCATCATAATCAGGGCCACCAAGGCCAGCAGAATAACCGCAAGGGCCAGAACCCGCTGACGCGGAGTTTTGAGAGCAATGGCCCCGACGTGAAAATTCGAGGCAATCCCTCTCACGTTGCGGAAAAATATATGAACTTGGCGCGCGATGCTTTGTCGGCTGGTGACCCAGTGCTGGCAGAGAATTATTTGCAGCACGCCGAACATTACAACCGCATTATTCTTGCCTGGCGCGAGCAGCAGGGTGAGACCGGAGGCAACACCGGGACAGCGAGGCTTCGGGCGCCGGGTGATGACTTCGGTGACGAAGACGGCGGCGAAGGCTCAATGGATCCCGGAACCGGTCAGCAACCGGCACTTCGGAGCGATGATCAACAGCCGCAGTTTGATGCCGGTGGAGCCAACCGTTTCGAAGACCGGCCGCGCCCATTGGATGACCGGCCGCGCCCACCGCGCGACGATCAAAACCGCAATCAAAACCGTAACCGCAACAATGACCGTGTTGATCGCCCGCAAGGTGGCAATGGCGAGTTCAGACGGTTCCAAAATGATCGCGGCGACCGCCCTGAGCGCAACGATCGTGGTGATTTCCGCGCCGACCGTAATGACCGCGATCGCCCCGATCGAAATGATCGAGGTGATTTCCGCCGCGATCAGAATCGCGATGGCAACCGCTTCGATCGCCCAGAACGGGTGCCCGACCGCGGCTTCGATGCTCAACCCGACATTCGTGCCTTAGAGCCGCCCGCATTCGAGCCACGCGTTGAGCGTCCGCTAGTTCCAGCAGCGGCCCCAATGCCGGTCATGGATGTCGCGGATGATGCGCCCGTCGTTCGCCGACGGGAACGTCCCGCCGCTGCGGCAGCAGTACCGGCACACGAGCAGCCCGATTTCCTGCGCCGTCCGGTTCGCCGGCCACGCCGGGAGGCAGTTGTTGAAAGTGATACCCCGCCGGTGCCAGATGATACGCAAGACTGATCTTGGTGTTAGGCCGTGATCGGGTCGCCATTGCGGACTTGTCCGCTTTGGACGACACGCGCGTAGACGCCGAAATCGGTATGACCCCAGTGGCGGCTCAGCAGCGCTGGGATATCGATGTCGCGAATCCCTGTTGAGGGGTCAACGTTGGTCGCAGCGCAGCGCTCGGTGCGTTTGAATACGTGCAAGCGCGCTGAGCCAGCCACAACATGTTTGCCGATCCAATCGAATTCTTGCCAGGCTGGTAGTCCCGTAATGACGAGATTGGGCCGGAAGCGGCGCGGATCAATGGCGCGGCCGGTCTCGCGTTCGAGTTCCCGGATAGTTGCTGCGTTGACAATGTGCAGACACTTGGCGGCGACGTCAGAAAAGCTGTGCCCACTCGCGCGTTTGATCTTCGGCGGTCCGCGCAATTCTTTTTCCATATAGGCGCTGAAGAATTGTTCGATGATGGCGCGCCCGGACATTGTTCCGAGATCGCCTTGCGCCACCTGTTTGCCGTCGCGGCTGATGGTTAAACGTTCGCTGGTTTCGTCGAAGCGGACATCGAGTTTTGCCAGGCGTTCATCACGCATCAACATCAAAAAGTTGATTTTAGGCAGATGCTTGGGGTTGGCCTCATCGAAGCGGCCCTTGCCGTTTTCAATCGCATAGGCGCGGTCGTAGGCCAGCGTTTCGCCTTCTGTGAGAGCAGCTGCTGGCAATGGATGCGCAGATAAGCCTTTAATAGGATAGCGATAGATGGCGGCAATCGTCGCGGTCATGTTTTTCTTTTTCTTTGTCCGGCACGAGAGGCATTGCTCACGAATAGGCTGCCTCTGTCCAAAAGGAAACCCTTGTCAGGATTGGCCAAGTATCTGCTAAGTTGGCTTGAATGACCATGCGCCAGTACAGTTATCGCGACGACCCCACTGTTCCGGAATTCGACGATCGTCAGCCCATCCTGATTTTTGATGGAAACTGCGTCTTGTGTTCAAGGGGAGTGCAGTGGATGCTCGCGCGAGATCCCAGTGGGACAAGCCGCTTCGCGGCCATCCAAAATGCCATTCCACAAGCACTCTACAAGCACTACGGTTTCGATGCCGTGACGTTCGATACCTTCATGGTGTTGTCCGAAGGTGTGCCATTGACACGCTGGCGTGGCGTACTTGGAGCCGCAGGGACGTTGCCGTGGCCATGGCGGTGGTTGACGGCTGCGGGCCGCATCGTTCCAAATTCGATCGGCGACCGGTTATATGATTGGGTGCAGTCCAACCGCATCGCTTGGTTCGGCCGCCGCGAGTCGTGTCTACGCTCCGATCCGGAACATCAGCGCCGTTTTTTGACATGAGAATGACCCATGACAGCCCGGCCGCCGCTGCCTCCTTTTAAGCTTGAGACCGCCACGCAAAAAGTCCGCATGGCGGAAGATGCGTGGAATTCCCGCGATCCAGAACGGGTGTCGCTGGCGTACACGCCCGATAGCCAGTGGCGCAATCGGGCGGAGTTCCCGGTTGGACGCGATGAGATCAAAGCGTTTCTGACGCTTAAATGGGCGCGGGAACTTGAGTACCGGCTGATCAAAGAGTTGTGGGCGTTCGGCGACAATCGCATCGCCGTGCGCTTCGCCTATGAATGGCACGATAACAAGAGACAATGGTTCCGCTCGTACGGAAACGAGAACTGGGAATTTGACGGCAACGGTCTGATGGCCAAGCGATTTGCCTCGATCAACGATTTGCCGATCGTTGCCAGCGGCCGCAAATTCCATTGGCCACAGGGGCCGCGCCCGGCGGACCATCCGGGCCTTCGCGAGTTAGGACTCTGACATAGAGGTTTGCAGCCACAGTAGACGGGGTTCACACAGTTTGTGGGGTTCACCCGGCACTCTTCCACGGTTATGGACAATCCGCCGCTTGCTCCCTGTCAGCACCTGTCACAAAGGCGTTACTAAACGCGCCGGGTCGATGGTGGGGGAGAATGCTCGTATGGCAAAAGCAGCAAAACGTGTGGGCGGATCGTTGTTTGGGCCGTCGCGCAGTGACCAACTCGCAGTGATGTTGAAGTCACTGTCGGCAACGGCGATCTCGTGCGCCGATTGCTTCCGGAATTCCGCGGGCCAAGACCTTAAAGGCATCATCGAACTCGAGCACAAAGCCGATGCGATCGTCGATGACATCCATGAGCTGCTCGATAACTCTTTCATTATGCGCTTTGATATTCCCGATTCCATGCGCCTCGCCGACGATCTTGATGACGTCGTCGACGGCATGCGCAAAGTCGCGCTCCACATCGATGCCTACCGGCCATTGCTGCCTGGCCTCGACGCCGATGCCATGAAATTATTCGCCATCGGCGAAGGGATGCTGAAGCGTATTGATGACCTTATTGGCATGCTCGCCGAGCCGCGTTTATCTCTGACCCGCGTGCGGGACGTGGCCAATGTCATCGATGCGGCTGAGTCTGAAGCCGACGGCATGGTCTCGGCGCTCGAAAAGTCACTGATTCAAAAATACGCGGCGCCTGGTGCCAACGCCATTGGCTTCATTGCCTCGCACCAGCTTTATCATCTGCTCGAACAAATGACCGACGACGCCAACCATTGCGCCAAGATGATCCTATCTCTTGCCCGCAAGGAGGCCTAAATGGAGTGGCTGACACTCGGCCTCGCCATTGCGCTGTTTGCAGTGCTGGCTGCTGAATTCGTCAATGGCTGGACCGACGCGCCAAACGCCATCGCAACCGTCGTTTCAACAGGTGTGATGACGCCGCGGACTGCCATTCTAATGGCTGTTGTCATGAATACGCTGGGTGCGATGGCGGGAACGGCTGTCGCCAACACCATCGGCAAGGGCATTGTCGCGCCAGAAGCGTTGACGCTGCCGTCGATCACCTCCACCATGATTGCGATTGTGTTCTGGGGCACGTTTGCTGCCAAAGTCGGTCTACCAGTCAGCAAATCGCACGCCTTGATCGCCGGACTTGCAGGCGCCGCCTATGCAGGGGGTGGGTTTGGTGCCCTGCAATCGTCTGGCTGGCAGAAAGTTGGCATCGGGATGTTTTGCTCGATCGTGCTCGGCTGCCTGTTCGCACTTTTACTCAGCAAACTCATTGTCAAACTGGCGGGCAATGCGGCCCCTGCCCGGGCGAAGCGAACGTTCGACCGGCTGCAAATGGTATCCGCAGCGTTCATGGCATTCAATCATGGCTTGAACGACGGGCAAAAGTTCATGGGCGTGTTCGCGCTCACGCTGCTGGCCGGCGGCGCAACGACCGAATTCTTTATTCCAACATGGTCGATCATTTTGTGCGCACTGACGATGGGATTGGGCACCAGTGCCGGCGGTTGGCGGATTATTGAAACTGTTGGCAGCAAGATGACCAAGTTAACCTCGTGGCAGGGCTTTGCAGCCACCTCAGCTGCGTCGGCCACCATTTTCGGCGCCTCCTATTACGGGGTTCCATTGTCGACGACGCACACCATCACCAGCGCGATTGTTGGCGTCGGCGCGGCGCGGCGCTGGTCGGATGTGCGCTGGCGTGTTTTGGGCCGCATCGTCTTGGCTTGGCTTGCGACGTTTCCAGCCTGCGCCGTCATGGCGTATTTCGCTGCCACCATCGCCAATGCGATCTGGAAGTGAATTCAAGCCGTAGGTTTGGATACAGCGACTTCCGGTGCTTCCGCACCCTCGGTGTCATCCTCGGGCTTGTCCCGAGGACCCATTTTGCAGTCTCGTCGACGCCGAACGAACGACCGCCAACTTGGCAAACATGGCAAACCGCTGGGTGGGTCCTCGGGACAAGCCCGAGGATGACAATTGTGGGTAAGCTGTCACCATCCTATGGAAGTTACCTTGGAGTGTATTCGTGACAGTCAGTGCCGCTAGATCGATTGAAGAACGTGCGACCCCCACGTGGGACCGGGCCGTGCAGATCTGGCTGTGGGTGATGGCGGGCCTTGTGTTGATTATGATTGGCGTCGGCGGCGCAACGCGGTTGACGGACTCAGGGCTCTCGATCACCGAATGGCAACCGATTCTTGGAGCTATCCCGCCGCTGTCAGATGCTGACTGGAAAATCGCGTTCGACAAATACAAAACGTCGAGCGAGTTTCACCTCGTCAATAAAAATATGACGCTTGAGGGCTTCAAGCCGATCTTCTGGTGGGAGTGGTCGCACCGCTTTCTGGGCCGCTTCATTGGTCTGGCGTTTGCTTTGCCGTTGGCGTTTTTCTGGGCGAAAGGCGCGCTCAAGCCCGGCATGGGTAAAAAGATGCTGGCGGTTTTGGCGCTCGGCGGACTGCAAGGCGCCATTGGTTGGTTCATGGTCAAGTCCGGTCTCGTCGACCGTGTTGATGTCAGTCACTATCGTCTCGCGCTGCACCTCTCGGTCGCGTTCTTGCTCTTGAGCTTATTGGTGTTGCTCGCACTCGAGCATGGCAAGTATGCCACCCCTTCGAGGGCACCAGTTGCAGTGATGCGTTCGATGCCGATCAGAACAGCGCATTGGATTGTTGGATTGGTCTTCTTGCAAGTTGCGCTTGGTGCTTTTGTTGCCGGCCTCAAGGCCGGGCTCCACTACAACACGTGGCCGCTGATGAATGGCGCCGTGCTGCCGGACGATCTGTTTTCAATGTCGCCGTGGCTTGCTAACTTTTTCGACAACCCGGCAACGGTGCAATTCAACCATCGCCTAGTCGCGTATCTGGTCCTCGGGGTAACCTTCTGGCACGCCGTATCGGTGATGCGATCGATCGCCGATCCGGTCCTCATGCAATCAGCGCTCCTGCTTCTG
>JANNFX010000267.1:0-62950 GCA_031380225.1 Hyphomicrobium sp. | reverse complement strand
TGGAGCCACGCAATGCAAAAACTATTCGCACGCTTTTCTGACGACGAATCTGGCGCAACGGCCATCGAGTACGGCTTGATCGCTTCCATCATCGCCGTCGGCATCATCACCGTTCTCGGCAACGTCAAGACCGCTTTGGTCACAATGTTTACCTCGGTCGTCACCGCCCTCAACTAAGTTTTTTGGTTGATCAGCAAAAACCGCTTTGGTGGCAGCACCAGGGCGGTTTTTGCGTTTCAGGAAGGCAACAGCTCAGCTTGACGCCACACCTCGCAGAATAATTCATTCACCAGATGGCCAGACTGCATGCCACGCGGCGTTTCATTATGAATAGATAATTGAATCAACTAACGACTTAAATCGCACTCCCATTCACACCAACTTAGCAATAAATATTTACGCGAATTCCTGCATTTTCACTGGATATTTATAGTTTTCGGGCACTGTCAACATCAGTTTTGACGGCTATGAGTTCTCGATCAAACGGGTGCGCAAAACAGCCAATTGCAACATGGAGCCACGCAATGCAAAAACTATTCGCACGCTTTTCTGACGACGAATCTGGCGCAACGGCCATCGAGTACGGCTTGATCGCTTCCATCATCGCCGTCGGCATCATCACCGTTCTCGGTAACGTCAAGACCGCTTTGGTCACGAAATTCACCCAGGTTGTAACGGCCCTCAACTAAGGTTGACTGGCTACGAAATCCAACTGCCTGGGCGCCCTGTGCCCGGGCAGTTTTCGTGTTATTTTGACGCCGCGGAAAGCCCGAAAAAACTGGGCAACCGTCATGCTTCCTTGACTGTATTTTATTTCGCTAGTTCAACCGCCTCATTCGCTTGCCTAATTTATGAATTAGTAGGGTGCAGATGCTATCAGATATAAATCAAATTGAACGTGGGTGGCCATTGCAAGTTCACCGAATTGAGGCTGACGACATGCACGTATTGCTAACCCGTTTCAGTGACGATGAAGGTGGTGCGACAGCGATTGAATACGGCCTTATAACCGTTGGAATTGCGCTCGGCATTATCGTCACGCTCGGCAACGTCAAGACGGCATTGGTCTCGCTGTTCACCGTTCTCGCGGCCGCACTCAATTGATTGCTTCGGACCCAGCGCCCCGGGGTCCGCCGAACGCCTTATAGGAGTGACGCCCAATGTTAGACTTTCCGATGTTCTTCGTGTTTCCGTTGGCGATGGTTGTTGCTGCAGCCATGGACATGCTGACGATGACCATACCAAATCGGATTTGCCTGGCGATCGCTGGAGCTTTTGTGATCGCCACACCTTTGGCAGGATTGCCACTCGACCAGTTTTTTAGCCACTCAATCACTGGGGCTGGGATGTTGGCGATTACAATCGGCATGTTTTCATTGGGCTGGATGGGCGGTGGCGACGCCAAATTATTGTCGGCCGCGGCTCTCTGGGTCGGCTCCAGCCACCTCATAATCTTTATCGCTCATGTCGCCATCGCTGGTGGACTCCTGTCGGTCGCGTTGCTGGCCTATCGCTCGATGCCAGCTTTGGTCGCCATGCCGATGCCGGACTGGGCACTTCGCCTGCACCGGCCTGGATATGGTGCTCCGTATGGCATCGCCATCGCGGCCGGGGCTTTGTCGGTCTATCCGCAGCTGCCTTGGTTCACAGCCTTCGGCGGCTGATTCGAATCAGCGCCTATTTCGTCTGACCATACGGCCAACAAACCGTCCTAGGTCAGACTATTTTTTCCAATGAAATCAGCACCGGTGTCCGTTTCGAAACGGCCGTTAACCGGGCATTGACGTTTTTAGCGTGATGATTGCCCGGAGAAAAACTTCGCGGCCATACTGGCGGCCTCGACAAGGGATCCGGCGCTGATGAAACGGGCTCAACTTATTCTAATCGCGGTCGCTGGCGTTGCTGGCTTCATTGCGTGGTTTCTGGTCTCCGGCCTGATCAGCCAGCCTGCCCCTCAGGTCAAAACCGAAGTGCAGATGGATACCGACTCGGTATTGGTCACCCGTGTTGACATCGGCCTCGGCCAGCTTACCGCTGAAAACGATCTGCGTTGGCAGCAGTGGCCCAAGACCGCCGAAATGGGTCCCGGCTTCGTTACTATGAGCGCTAACCCCGACGGCCTTTCGCAGTTTGCCGGCCGTTTGGCCCGCTCGCCACTAATCGCCGGTGAACCGGTGACGACAAACAAGCTCGTGAAGCCTGGTGAAGGCGGCGTTCTTGCTGCCATTCTTCCCGCAGGCATGCGAGCGGTCTCGACAGAGATCTCGAAGAAGAGCGCCGTAGGCCTGTTAATCCTACCAAATGACCGCGTCGACATCATCCTGACCAAGCGCATTCGCAACAGCCGCTCCGGCACCGACGAACATGTCGCTGACTTACTGTTCTCGAACGTGCGCGTTCTGGCAGTCGGTCAGCAAATTGAAACGAAAGAAGGCAACAAAGCTGCTGAAAGCAGTGCCGATACAGCGACACTCGAACTGACTCCCGACCAGGCTGAAATGATGGCCCTGGCGAACCAAATGGGAGAGATCAATCTCTCGCTGCGATCGGTTGCCGATCTCGACACTCATAACGAAACCAACGCTGATGCGTTGGGTAAACCCAAAACTAGCAATGCCATCCAAGTGCTGCGTTACGGCATCAAAACACGAACCTATGGCGTGAACTGATTGCGTACCCCTTCGTAGCTCGCCCGGAAGGCAATTGACGATGCAAATTAGAGTGAACAAGCGCTTGGGCTTTGGCCTGCCGAGTGCCCTGATGGTGGCCGTTTCGATTGCGCTTGTCCTGCCCGCGCCTGTCGCGCTGGCCGGTGGCGACGCTCCGCAGCAAGCGCGCGGCGCGCAACGCGACGTGCAAATTGAAAGCTCCCACAATTCAATCCTGCTGATCAAAGAGGGTGACCTGCCCGCGACGAAGCCGGTGCGTCTCGGGCTCAATAAGGCGATGGTCATCGAGCTGCCGCGCGATTTGCGCGATGTGATGGTCTCGAGCCCTGAAGTGGCCGATGCGGTCGTTCAGTCTTCCAATCGCGTGCACATCATCGGCAAGAAAATCGGGCAATCCAACGCCTTTTTCTTCGACAGCAACGGCGAGCAAATACTGACCGTCGAAATCTCGGTCGAACATGACACGGCGGTCCTCGACTCGCTGTTCAAGCGGCTGCTGCAAGGATCCAACATTAAATCGGAAACGCTGAACGAAACCGTCATTCTGACTGGGTCAGTCCGCAATCCGATGGATTCCAATCGCGCCAGTGATATCGCGTCCCGTTTTATCGTCACCAACAAGCCGGACGACGACAAGCGTAACAAGATGAAGGTCATCAACATGCTCTCGGTCGAAGCCGAAGAGCAAGTGATGCTGCGCGTCGTCGTCGCTGAAGTTCAGCGCTCGTTGATGAAGCAAATGGGTATCAACCTCAGCGCCAATATCAACGCTGGCAACTTTGTGACATCGTTGTTGACCTCGAACTCGCTGCCGCTGACAGCTGCGGCTGGTCTCGGCGGTTTGCCAATTCCAGGTCTTGGCACGAAAGGCTTGCAGCCTGGCGATACCGCCGACTGCGGCACGGCCGGCATCCTTTGCAACTGGAATGACGGCCCATCAGATGGCGTATTTGGCAACAGCGGCACATCGGGCCGCTGGAATGCCGGCGGCAGCCAGATCGGACATGCAATCCGCATGCTCGAACGAGACGGCCTGATCAAGACACTTGCCGAGCCGAACTTGACCGCTATTTCCGGTGAATCGGCGAAGTTCTTAGCAGGTGGCGAATATCCGATCCCAGTCGTTGACTCGTCGGGCAAGCTGACCGTCGAATACAAAGAGTTTGGTATCGGCGTTGCGTTCACTCCGACCGTCATGTCGGAAGGCCGGATCAGCCTCAAGATTGAATCTGAAGTTTCGGAATTGACCAACGTAGGTTCGGTTCAGTTGCAGCAGCTGACAATCCCAGCCTTGAAGAAGCGCCAGGCCAATTCAACCGTCGAACTGCCATCAGGCGGATCGTTGGCGATGGCTGGTTTGATCTCCGACGACGTCCGTCAGAATGTCGACGGGGTTCCGGGGCTTAAAGACCTGCCGATGCTTGGCACACTGTTCCGCAGCCGTGATTTCATCAAGCAAGAAACTGAACTCGTCGTCATCGTCACGCCGCTTCTGGTCAAGGCCGTTGCCCGCCAAGACTTGGCACGGCCGCTGGATGGCTTGGGTGAGGCTACAGATATGAAGGCGAATTTCCTCGGTCACTTGAATCGCGTCTACGGACAAGGCGGCAGCACTGCTCCCGCTGGCGATCTCAAGGGCGACTACGGCTTTATCGTCGAATAAGAGCGACATGGGGACAACTGCTATGACGACATTTTCCAAGACCCCCGCTTCGCAACAGACGGGACCTCGATCAGGTAGTAAGACAGTAACTCTGATCGCGTGCTCGGTTGTGCTGGCGCTCGCCGGGTGTAAACACGACGAAAATCAAGGCAAAGTTGCGGGATGGGCGCTCGTTGACCCTGCTCAACGGCACCCGATCATCGTTTCACAGCAGCCTCAAGAGATGTCACTGCACATCACCAAGGGTGCAGGAGCCTTGTCTCCGCAACAGCGCGCACAAGTTCTGGGCTTTGCTGATAGCTCGCGAGCAGGAGACGCAGGCAATAGCCGCTTAGTGATCGCGGCGCCAAGTGGCACACCGAACGAAGTCGCGGCCATGAATGCTGTCGGCGAGGTGCGGTCACTTCTGAGCGACCGCGGCTTCTCAGAAGCCTCGATCCAAGTCGAAGTCTACCGCCATGACAACGGCGGTGACGCACCGGTCAAGATTTCTTACCTGCGCTATATCGCCGAAGCTCCCGAGTGCGGCCAGTGGCCAGAGAACCTCGCGTACAACCCGACCAACCTGCCGCATCCGAATATGGGCTGCGCCAATCAGCGCAACCTCGCAGCAATGGTCGTAAACCCCGCCGACTTGCTCGGACCGAGAACGATGGGTGATCGCAGTGCTGAACGGCGCGATACGACGTGGGGCAAGTACGTAGGCGGCGAATCGACCACGGCCGTGAAGACCGAAGACGAAAAAGTCAGTACTGAAAAGAAATAGGGCAGCTCAAACATGACACGCACAGCCACATCTCCACAGATGTCGCCTGATGATCTGGAAATCGAAAATCCAGAGGCTGGTGAGCCGTCTCTGAACCACATCAGGCCTATTCCTCGCATTTCGATCCAAGCGTTTTGTGAAACCAACGCTACTGCGGGTTCGATACAGACGGCGTCAGAGGACCGGCGCCTCAGCAAAGCGCATGTGAGCATTCACATGGGCGGCGTTGCGGCGGCCGTGGCTCACTATCAAGACAGCCCAACTCCGAACTTGATCATTATCGAGTGCAGTTTGCCAGGCGCCCACCTGCTCGCTCAACTCGATAAGCTGGCTGAGACCTGCGATCCTGGCACGAAGGTCGTGATCTTCGGCCACAACAACGATGTCGTACTCTATCGCGAGCTGCTTAAGCGTGGCGTCAGCGAATACGCCGTCGCTCCTGTTTCGCCATTGCAAGTCATGGAAAGTATTTCCAACCTCTACAATGATCCGGGCTCGGACCCGGTTGGCCACGTCTATGCCTTCATCGGTGCCAAAGGCGGCGTCGGTTCGTCAACGATTTGCCACAACACCAGCTGGGTGCTGTCTGAAGTTCTGAAATCAAACGTCGTCATCTCCGATCTCGATCTCGCCTTTGGCACGACCGGTCTCGACTTCAACCAGGACCCCGTGCAAGGCATCGCCGAAGCCCTAGCGAGCCCTGAACGGCTTGATGAAGTGCTGCTCGATCGCTTGCTGACAAAATGCTCGGAACGCTTGTCGATCTTCGCCGCTCCCGTCGTGCTCGACCGCGACTATGACATCTCACCCGACGCATGTGACATGGTTCTCGATGTCGTCCGGCAGAACGTTCCCTACGTCACCGTTGACCTGCCGCATTCCTGGTCGCCTTGGGTCAAGCGCATTCTATTGCAAGCCGACGAAGTCGTGATCACGGTCGCGCCCGACTTGGCCAACTTGCGCAATGCCAAGAATGTCATCGATTTGCTGAAGTCAGCCCGCAAAAACGATTCAAAGCCGCACCTGGTCATCAATATGGCCAACATGCCCAAGCGGCCGGAAATCAGCATCAAGGAATTCGAGCAGAACATTGGCTTGAAGGCGTTGTCGATCATTGACTTCGACACCGAGACATTTGGCCAAGCCGCCAACAATGGTCAAATGATTCAAGAGGTCAACAGCGCGGCGAAGTCCGTGCAGGCCTTCCGTGACATCGCCATGGCTCTGACGCACCGCAGAGAACTCAACAAAGTTGAAAAGAAGCAGTCGGCATTTGGACCGCTGCTCGAAAAGCTGAAATTCAAGCGCTAAGGACCTAAAATTATGTTTGGCAAGCGCACGGGAGATTCTCCCGCTCCTAAAAAACTTCCCCAACCGGCCAGCGCGGCCCCTGCCGCACAGCCGGCCGCTCCGCGTGCCCAAACGCCTGAGTTGAAGCAAACGAGTGCGCCAGCCGCGGCGGCGCCCACTCCGCCGCCTGCTACTCCCGAGGCTCCAAAACGGCATCACTCAGAAGAATACTACGACGTCAAAACAACTGTTTTTAACGCGCTGATAGACACCATCGATTTGACGCAGCTCGCAAAGCTCGAAGGAGCGGCTGCGCGCGAGGAAATCCGCGACATCGTCAGCGAGATTATCCAGGTCAAGAACGTTGTTATGTCGATTGCCGAGCAGGAAGAGCTGCTCGAAGACATTTGTAACGACGTGCTCGGCTACGGTCCGCTTGAGCCGCTTTTGGCACGCGACGACATCGCCGACATCATGGTCAACGGCGCCGGCACGACGTTCATCGAAGTCAATGGCAAAGTGCAGAAAACGTCGGTGCGGTTTGCCGACAATCAACAGCTGATGAACATCTGCCAGCGCATCGTCAGCCAGGTCGGCCGCCGCGTCGATGAATCAAGCCCGATTTGCGACGCCCGTTTGCCGGATGGATCGCGTGTCAACGTCATCGCGCCGCCACTCGCCATCGACGGCCCTTGCCTGACGATTCGCAAGTTTAAAAAGGACCGGCTGCGGCTCGAAAACCTGCTGCGGTTCGGCTCGATCTCGCCACAGGCTAAGACCGTGCTCGAGGTTATCGGCCGCGTCCGCTGCAACATTCTGATCTCAGGCGGCACGGGTTCGGGCAAAACCACTTTGCTCAACTGCTTGACCGGCTGCATCGACATGGATGAGCGCATCATCACTTGCGAGGACTCAGCAGAACTTCAACTCCAGCAGCCCCACGTTGTGCGGCTTGAAACCCGCCCGCCCAACCTCGAAGGCGAAGGCGAAATCACCATGCGCGATCTCGTCAAAAACTGCCTTCGTATGCGGCCTGAACGCATCATCGTCGGCGAAGTCCGCGGCCCCGAAGCTTTCGACCTGTTGCAGGCGATGAATACGGGCCACGACGGATCCATGGGAACACTTCACTCCAACAGCCCGCGCGAAGCCATCAGCCGTCTCGAATCCATGATCATGATGGGCGGCTACTCGCTGCCCGTGAAGACCATTCGCGAAATGATCGTCGGCTCCATCGATATTATCGTGCAGGCCTCACGTTTGCGCGACGGCTCACGTAAAGTCACCCACATCACGGAAGTGATCGGGATGGAAGACGAGACCGTCACGTTGCAGAATTTGATCGTCTACGAAATCACTGGCCAAGATGCGAATGACAAACTGATCGGCCGTCACCGCTCGACAGGTATTGCGCGGCCACGGTTCTGGGAACGGGCCGAATACTACGGCGAAACCGGCCGCCTTGGCGAAGCACTCGCACAGGCCGAAGTGCTGGACGCCAACGGCAATCCTTTGGGAGAAACCAATGGTTAGCGCCGAACTGCAGACCATGCTTATTCCGCTGTTTGCGGCCGTCGCCTTTGCGGCCGTCGTATTCGCGTTCGCGTATCCTTACATCACTGGCGAAAAGAACGTCGAAAAGCGGGTCGCAAGTGTCAGCGAAGTCCGGACCAAGAAAGTCAACTCGCGAAGTGCCGCCGATGTTGCAGCCAATCGCAAGAAGCAGGTTGCCGATACGCTGAAAGACATTGAGACCCGGCAAAAGCACAAGCAAAAGGTCACGATCCGCAATCAGCTGGAACAAGCCGGATTAGAGGCTGAGCCACGGGCATTCTGGATTGCAAGCATCATCTTGGGCGTCGTTTTAGGCATCGTCGTCTTCTTTTCGATGAGCGGAGCTGCCCGGCCAATCGCGGCCGGAACGGCAATGTTTGTTGGCATTTTCGGCCTGCCGCGCTTTATTTTGAAGAAGCTGATCAAGCGCCGTCAAAAGAAATTCCTGCGCGAACTCGCCAACTGCATCGACGTCGTCGTTCGTGGTGTCAAATCTGGCCTGCCGCTGAATGAGTGCTTGCAGATCATCGCCCGCGAAGGACCGGAACCGGTCGCCAGCGAAATCAAGGAAGTCGTTGAACAGCAACGCGTCGGCGTGCCGTTGGCCGATGCCCTGGACCGCCTTGTACAGCGCATGCCGTTGTCGGAAGTTAAGTTCCTGACGATTGTGATTGCCATTCAGCAGCAAGCTGGCGGTAACTTGTCGGAAGCGTTGGGCAACCTGTCGAACGTGCTTCGCGACCGCTACCGCATGGCCATGAAGGTTCAAGCGCTCGCCGGTGAAGCCCAAGCCTCAGCCGCAGTTCTGGCCTGTTTGCCACCCGGCGTCATGTTCATGTTGACCGCATCATCGCCCGACTACATCGCACCTCTCTACAAGACCGGAACCGGAAACTTTTTGATCGGTGTCGGTTTGTTTTGGATGATGCTGGGCGTGCTTGTCATGCGCAAGATGATCAACTTCAAGTTCTAACCACTCGCTTTAACCCTTCGTTCTGAATACAGCACGCCCAGCAAAGGTCCAGACGTATGACAGCCTTTATGGACACCATCATGAACCCGGCGTTCATGGCAACCTTGCTGGCCGCCGTGTGTGTGTTCGCAACCGTGCTGACGCTGGCGCTGCCGCTGCTGCAACGCGACCGTATCAATCAGCGCATGAAAGTCATGGCGGTTGAGCGAGATGAAATGCGCACAAAGCGTTTGGCAGAAATGGCCGCAACCGGACGCGCCACGGCCACTAGTGCCAAGCTGCGTCAGTCGCCGAAGAGCTACATGCAGCAGATTGTCGACCAACTCGATCTGCGCAAAATGTTCGACAACGAGGAAGTTCGCAACAACCTCAAGTCTGCCGGCCTTCGAGGCCAAGCGCCGTTGGTGGCGTACATGTTCTTCCGCGTCGCGGCGCCACCAATTTGCTTCGTGCTTGGCTTGTTCTACTTCTTCGTTATGGGCAAATTCAGCTACCCGCCGGGCATCAAAGTCTTGATGGCGTTCGGTTGTGGTTTCATGGGCTATTATCTGCCGAATGTGTTCGTCAGAAACTTGGCCTCAAAGCGTCAGCTCTCGATCAAGCAAGCCTTCCCTGACGCGCTCGACATGTTGTTGATTTGCGTCCAGTCAGGCATGTCGATCGAAGCCGCCTTTGGCAAAGTTGCCAAGGAAATTACCACTCAGTCGCTCGAAATGGGCGAAGAGATGTCTCTCACCACAGCGGAACTGTCCTATTTGCAAGAGCGACGGATGGCGTTCGAAAACCTCGGCAAACGGACCGGCCTGCCAGGCGTTAAGGCAGTGGCGACGGCGCTCATTCAGGCCGAACGCTACGGATCTCCGGTCAGCCAGGCGCTGCGCGTGATGGCCAAGGAAAACCGCGAAATCCGCATGAGTGAAGCCGAAAAGAAGGCCGCTTCTTTGCCGCCCAAGCTGACCGTGCCAATGATCATCTTCTTCCTGCCGGTGCTGTTCTTGGTCATTCTGGGCCCGGCTGCTATCAACTTCTACAAGGCGAGCTAAGACTTAGATTTGGCATTTGCGGCGGCTCGGGGACCAACCTCGGCCGCCGCGTTTTTGTGCAACTTTGGCCACCTATTTAGCACTCTGGCCGTATCATCCCGGCAACTTCGATTCTGGCAAAGCAGGTTATAGGGTGGCGAGGGGCAACTCTCCCATTCGACAAATTAAGAGACCAGGATTTTTTGATGACGCTGCCTCGCTCAACGGTTTTCGTCAGTTGTTTATTGATCGCCCTCACCAGTTTATTCGCGGCACCAGCCAGTGCCGGAACACCGGGACCATTTGACAGTCTAGTTGGGCGCTGGACCGGTGAAGGCCGGCTTGGCTTTGCCGAAGGCAAGACCGAGACGATCACCTGCCGTGCAACTTACTTCGCGAGCGAAGACGGACAAACGCTGACCCAGAATTTGCGCTGTGCTTCAGCCGGCGCCAAGGTCGAAGTCAAAAGCGAGGTCAAACACGACGCAGGAGCGTTGTCCGGCAGCTGGAGTGAATTGATTTATAACAAGTCGGGGCAATTGACCGGAGCAATCACTAAGAATGGCTACAGGATTTCCGTCAAAGGCGACGACCTCAACGCCAACATGGAAATCATTGTCCGCGGTGACAAACAGATCATCGAAATCCAGTTCAACAATGCGACCCTCATCGGTCTGACCATGGTGATGAACAAGGGTTGAGGCTCAGTTCGGCACTCGCCGTTCGCGCCTCGTGGGGTGCAATAGCGCCGAGCGCGTATTGCACCGCTGCACCACGGCCCCAAGCCGCAAGACGGCCCAATACGCTGCGCTATTGTGGCCTCCAACAGCTTTACTTCGACGTCGCCGGTTTGAAACCAACGCCATCAGCTTGGATCACGGTCGGAGCCATGCCAGAAGCCGCCGCTGCGGGCTGCAATGACTGCACAGGCGCCGCCGTCGCCACCTTCGGCGACCAACCACTTGACGTGGCCTGGCTGTTGTCAACCGTCACAGCTGGCTTGAGACCGGCAATGGCCGGTTGTCCGGGAGTGTTGGCAACTTGCACAGACGGCGCTGCGATTACGCCTTGCGGCATCACTTTTGGTTCTAGCTTCACCATCTGGCGGATCATTTGCGTATTCGACTTGGCACCATCGGCCGCCATCGTTTCCGAACCGACCTTGGTCGCTTCATCGTACTTGCCCTGCAGGCCGAGCACGAGCGCGAGGTTTTGGCGAACTTTGGCATTGGACGCATCGGCGCCGCTGGCCTGACGCAGCAACCCTTCAGCCTTGCCGGCTTCTCCGCTCATGGTCAGAGCCAGAGCCAAGTTGTTCATGATCGGTGGATGGCCAGGCTTCAGAGACAGTGCGCGTTCGTAAAGTGGGATCGCCTCCTTGTAGTTCCCGAGCTTCGCTTCGGCGGTACCGCGTGCCGAGATGATCTTCCAATCGGGTGCAGCCGGATCATCGGCGATCGCTAGCATCTGTTTGGCAACGGTGGTTTGATCGAGTTCGAGCGCGACCTTGCCGTATTCCGCAGCCAATTCCTTGTTGGCACCGTGATATTCCGAGGCCTGCTGCAGCACGGCCAGCGCCTGGCGCTTGTCGCCAATGGCGCGCAAGTTTTTGGCATACGACAGCGCGTTCTCAAGCTTGGTCGGTGCCTTCGCGTACTCCTTGCCCCAGTAGACGGTGGCCTTTTGCAAGTCCGTTTGACCGTTGTCAGTTGCTGGCGAGCCGTCTGAATTTGTACCAGAGACAGTCGCAAGTGCCGCTGATGAGGTGCTGGTCGATGAATCTGCAGCAAAGAGGCCCGGCATATCGCCCATACCGGCGCAACCGCCGAGATTGACTGAAAACAGCAGCATCCCCAGCGCTTTGACGGACACTCTCCACGTCGTGCCCTGCTGGTTTGACGGACGCCCTGCCATTGGTCTCTCCCACTTCGCCTCTTGGCACGCGAATCACGTGCGATTTGGTGTCAGTTTCGGGGACAGCCCTCAACAAATCTTTAACCGGTACCTAAATCGAAGGCTCCTTGGCCGCCCCCGCCATCCACTCCGCCGTTTCCGGCATCGCGAATATGGTTGCAACGTAGCGGGCGGCGGTGCCGTCGTCGCCGAACGGAGCGAGATCGGGGAGGTAGGTTTTGAACCGGGAAGCCACCGGGGCGTACATCGCGTCCGCTGCCGAAAAAGCGCCAAACAAAAATGGCCCGCCAGCTCCGAAGCGCCGCCTGCAATCGATCCAAATCGCAATCACGCGGCGAACGTTTAGCGCAACCGTTTCGGGCAATTCTGCGAGCGGCTTAGTGGCCAGTATATCCATTGGGCAATGCTCGCGCAATTGCTGGAATCCCGAATGCATTTCGGCCGATACAGATCGCGCAATCGCGCGGGCAGCCGGGTCTCGAGGCCAGACGGCTAGGTTCGGGTGGCGGTCGGCAATCGTTTCGATAATCGCCAAACTATCCCAGACCAACAGATCGCCAACGAACAACGCCGGCACTTTTCCAGCCGGCGACTGTTTCATGATCTCGGCTTTGGAGGAGGGCAGGCGCAGTTTGAGCTCAACTTCGGAGAACTGCAAACCGAAAGCTTTCATCAACAGCCAGGGCCTCAGACTCCAGCTCGACCAGGCTTTATTGCCGATCACCAGCCGGTAGGCCTCGAAATGGGTGGCGGTCACAGTGCTTCTCCCCCAGGTTTACCTGTCAACTCGGCCAAAAATGCCGCGAATCCCTGTTATAGACCAGCCTCATATCAGCAAGGCCGGATCATCTGGCCGGGGCCGTAGACCAGGACCATGAAAAAATCCACCGCACTTCCTGCCAAGACCGTTTCAGCCCCCAATTCTGGGGGCAAAAAGGTTGACACCGCCGGGCCTCTGGAGGCGGCGCATATATTTTTGAAACCGGCGGACGCTCAAGCCGTTCTGCCGGTCTGGTTATTGAGGGATGGTGCTGATCTGGCGTCAGCCGGAGGTCTCGACACCTATTCTAAGGCATGGCTGAAGTCGCTCAATTACAAGCCGACAGCGCGTAAACAGGTTCTGTTGCCGGACGCCAACGGTGACCTCGCAGGCGCGGTATTCGGCCTCGGCGATGGCACAAGCGGAGATCCATGTGGCCCGTCAGAACTTCTGGCCGGGCTGTTGCCGCAAAATCTGCCAGCTGGAGATTACCGGCTGGCTGGACCTTCAAAACAGGTGGAGACGGCAGCGCTGGCCTGGGGTCTCGGGGCGTATCGCTTCCGGCGCTATAAATCGGGCGGCGACGGCGCGCCGCCGCCGCGGCTTCAATTGCCAGATGGCAGTGACCACGACGCGCTCATCAACACCGTCGAAGCGATCTGGATGGGACGTGATTTGATCAACACGCCTGCATCGGACTGCGGACCAGACGAGTTGGAAGCCGCCGCACGCGCGCTCGCCAAACGACACGGCGCCACCGTTTCAGTCATCGCCGGTGACGATCTCCTCAAACAAAACTTCCCGATGATCCACGCCGTCGGCCGTGCCAGCCCACGCAGCCCTCGTCTCATCGACCTCAACTGGAAAAAGCCAGGCGGCAGCGCCAACGCGCGCTCCATTACGCTTGTCGGCAAAGGCATCACGTTCGATACCGGCGGCCTCGATATAAAGCCGGCGTCAGGCATGCTGATCATGAAAAAGGACATGGGCGGCGCGGCCACTGCACTCGCCGTCGCTCACATGATCATGGGCCAAGGGCTCGATGTGAAGTTGCGCCTCCTCATCGCCGCTGCCGAAAACAGCATCTCGGGCGATGCCTTCCGCCCCGGTGATATTTTAACAAGCCGCTCTGGCAAAACAGTTGAGATTGGTAACACCGACGCCGAAGGCCGGCTTGTATTGGCCGATGCGCTCGCACTCGCTGATGCGGACAGCCCCGATACCATGATCACGTTCGCGACACTGACCGGCGCTGCACGAACCGCTCTCGGCCCTGACTTGCCCGCACTCTTCACCGATGACGCCGCATTTGGCGAAACCCTGATGCGGACCGGCCAAGCGATCGGCGATCCGGTCTGGCGGCTGCCGTTCTGGAATGGCTATGACAAACACCTCGACAGCGACATCGCCGATATGAACAACGTCTGGGAAACCCCGTTTGCCGGCGCCATCACGGCAGCACTTTTCCTGCGCCGCTTTGTCAAAAACACGCGCCGCTTCGCCCATCTCGATCTCTATGGCTGGCGCACGTCGTCCCGCCCGCTCGGCCCCAAGGGTGGCGAACCGCAAACCGCGCGCACCGTGTTCGAGGTTCTGAAATCGGAGACGACGTCATGAGCGCCGGCCGCCGTTCCGCAACCCCGCCGCCCGATCCGCGCCGCAACGCCTATCGCGAAGATCTGGCTGACGAGCGCCTCAAGGGCAAAGTCGACGCCTCGCACTTCGCGCCGGGCGTGCTCCGGCAAGTCAACAGACCCGCGGTACCGTTACGGCGCAAGCCCGACGCATCGGCGAGCCTCGACACCGAAGTGCTGTTCGGCGAAACCGTGACGCTGTTCGACACCGCCGACGGCTGGGCCTGGATCCAAAGCCGCCGCGACGGTTATGTCGGCTACATCCCCGCCGAGGCGCTGTCCGCCGACGTCCGCGCCGCCTCCCACAAAGTCACGGCGCCGGGCACGTTCCTCTATCCGGTGCCGGATATGAAATCGCCGCCGATCATGCATCTGAGTTTGAACTCGGAATTGTCGATTGTTGAAACCGGCGAACGCTTCTGCCGCCTCGCCAACGGCGGTTTCATCGTCACACGGCACATCGCAGTGCGCGACCGCTTTGCCCGCGATTTCGTCGAAGTGGCCGAACAGCTGATCGGCACGCCGTATCTGTGGGGCGGCCGCACGCGCATCGGGCTCGACTGTTCGGGGTTGGTGCAGCTCTCGCTCGAAGCGGCCGGCATTCAAGCGCCGCGCGACAGCGACATGCAGCAAGCCGAACTCGGCGACAACGTGTTGGTGCCGGAAAATCTCGAAGGCCTGGCGCGCGGTGATTTGATTTTCTGGCCCGGCCACGTCGGCATCATGACCGACGGCATCATGATGCTGCACGCCAACGCCCACCACATGGCCGTTGTCGTCGAAACCCTCCCCGAAGCCGCCGACCGCATTGAAAAGGCTGGATCGAAGATTATTGCGATCAAGCGGATTGGCAGTGGAGTGGTTTAGGGGCAACGGTGCAATACGCGCTGAGCGCTATTGCACCCTACGGCTCCCGGCCCACCAAAGACACGCCTTTTTTGTCAGCTGTTTGGTGTACTGCGGCCGTGGCCGAGACCCTATCGCAGCGGTGCATCCTTGGGTGCTACGACGTCCGATCCCTCCACCCCGCAATGGTCAATCCCGCCCTAAGTACCCCCAAGAATCCACCAGACCATCACGCCCGATTGCCTGAGAATATCGATTTGAGTCCGAGGACGGCGGCGATCAGCGCACCGGCGCCGGCGATCACAGTCAAAGCTTGGTAGCCATAAGCCTTTGCCAGCATCGCGGTCATACCGAAGCAGATGACGTAGAGAAGAGCGACGGCGCCTGTGCGCGGCTCCTTCTGAAGGGCAAGGTAGGTTGCGCTCCCCAACAGCGGAAAGAACAACACCAGATCAACGCGGATGTTGCAATTCGCGTCGCATAGGGTGCCATTGGCCACGTAGTACTCGTAGACTGAGTAGGCCGCCCATAGGATGGCCGCCAAAATCTCGGCCGGGCGCGGTCGCTGGAGTGCCGCCACAATAAAATACAGGGCCATCACACCAGCGGCGAGCACGAACGGGTACATTCAGCTTCTCCTATCATCGTATGCCGGCGTGGCGCAGGACTGTCCCACCAAGCCCTAGGCCGGCTAGCCAGACATCGGTGGTTCCCTTGGTCAAGATGCATTCGGCCCCTCACAAGGCGCCATCTTCCGGCCGATCCCTCAATCGAACGAGATTGGAAACCCGACCTAGCTCTCCGCTCTCGCAGATCGGCTTCCGCTGTCAGCAGCACAGCGGCCATGGCCGTGCTAATATTTTTGAACCGAGCATTGCGCGGCACAATATCAGCTTCCTCTGCCCAACCAACCAAATTTCCGCACAATTTGAATCTGCCGAGTCCAGACACCTTTCTTACGGAATCGGAAGAACTTTTTTCTTGGTTCCCGGAAGCCACGGTGCGCAAATCTCGAAGGCAGCGGGAACGCATCAGTCGCGGCTATCCGGGATCTTTACCGTCGCCGCAGGCCAGAGCTCTCGGTAGGTTGAAACTCGCAATGCAATGCGCGGTAAAGATCCCGGATAGCCGCGCAATCGCCAATCCCACACATCTCTCAAGCGGAGCAGCGCGGCTTCCGGGAAGCAGATGTGTTTGGTTGAATGGCACTCGTGCTGACATGGATTTTGAGTTAGCATCTTTAATCGGCATCGGACGGAGAGGCATCATGGAGACGTTTCTCGAGCGAGATTTCCCAAGATTAATCAACCTCGTCTATGACGCGGCGCTAGATGGGCGGCGCTGGCAAGCCTTCATCGACGGCGTGTCCGACGCATTCGATGGCGCGGGGGGTATTCTTTACTGCTTCAACCGCGAGCGCGACGTCACGGACTTTGTAACAAAATTCGACTGCGATGCCCCGTTCTCCGCTTCCAGCATTCAGGCTTATTTAAGAATCAACCGATACCCACCAGCGACATTTCCAAACGACGTAGCTGGCACGGTAAAACTGGTCACTGAAGTCGATGAGGCTCACAGGGCGCGTCGATCCATTTGCTTCGACCCATACTCGGGATCAGGCGAGGTCCCTGCCGATCATTTCAATTTGCCACTCTGCACGAGCAACGGACATGTCGTCGTGTTGGCGGTTTCGCCACGCAAAAGCATCATTCAATCGCAGGCTGAAGACTACCGTCGACGACTGGAGCTACTTGCCCCCCATTTTGTCCGCGCCATCAAGTTGGCCCACTTGGCTGAGGAATCGCGGCTTCCAAGCTCAACATGGAAGCCGATGCTCGAGGCTTTTAGGGCCTGCGCTGTTGTCATAGATGCACGCAATCGCATCGTGGCCACGAACCGATTTGCCGACCAACTGCTTCGAACCGGACGGCTTTTTGCCCTCGACCGCTCTGGCGCTTTACATGCTGCGGCTCCGACACAGATCACTCGCCTCGGAAATGCTATCGCATCGGCACGCGACAGCGCGCGTGGCGGAGCGTCAGCACCCCTCAAATTGGCGTCTGCAGCCAACGGCCGAAGCTATCTTGTTTGGATTGTTCCGCTTGGCTCCCAAGTGGGGCAAAATCAGAATCGCGAGACGGGCAACCGGTTCAAGTATCTCGGGGTCGAAGCAACAAACGCGGCAGTCCTCCTTCTGGCTTGTGACCTGCACGAGGCAACAGGGATCCCGCACGAAAGCATGATGACGAACTTCGGCTTGACACCTGCCGAAGCCCGGCTGTCCTCCGCCCTCGTCGCCGGTCGTTCACTCGCCGATTATGCGCGAGACGCGGGCCTGTCGCGCAACACGGCCCGCAACCAGCTCTCCACCGTGTTCGAGAAGACCGGTACACGGCGACAGGCCGAGCTGGTCGCCCACCTTATCGGCACACTTTGGACCGCAAACGGTCACTGAGCAAATCGCCATTCAGCCATTCGCAAATCCAAGAATTCCGATATGGCCGGGTAGGCGAACGGCATGTGCGACCGTGGCCAAGCAGATTTATATCGTCAGCGTTCAGTCAATAGTACATTTGCACCTGTTTGACTCATATGCGCTGAGCCAAGATCAAGTGAGCCATCGACGATCTTTCCTATACCGGCGAATTGCACGCCAAAGGGGTTGCGAGAACGCGTAGCGGGGCTGCGATAGCGCATAGCGGATTGGTCCGTTTGGGACCGAAATGCTGAGATCGCGGTGGCTCATTTCACGCCATTGACTGAGGAGAAACAAAATGACGCCAACCAAGAAATTCTTCGTAACGGCAGTGCTGCTCCTGACGGGTGTGCCGCTTGCTCGCGCCGATGCCCCCAAGGCCGTGGGCAACGGCGAAGGCCAAGTCGATATTCTGGCTTGGCCCGGTTATATCGAGCGCGGCGAGATCGACAAGAATTACGACTGGGTCACCGGCTTCGAAAAGGAAACCGGTTGCAAGGTCAATGCGAAGACGGCGGGCACCTCAGATGAGATGGTGACTCTCATGAACCAGGGTGGGTTCGACCTCGTCACTGCCTCCGGCGACGCTTCGTTAAGGCTCATTGCTGGCAAAAAGGTGCAGCCGATCAACATCGATCTCATTCCAAACTGGAAGAATGTCGACGAGCGGCTGCGGGACGCGCCCTGGCACACGGTCGATGGCGTGCACTACGGCACGCCCTTCGCCTGGGGGCCCAACGTGCTGGCGTACAATTCCTCTGTTTTCAAGGAGCCGCCCAAGAGCTGGTCGGTTGTATTCGAGGAGCAGACCTTGCCGGACGGCAAGAGCAATAAGGGGCGTGTGCAGGCTTATGACGGTCCGATCTATATCGCAGATGCCGCGCTATTCCTCATGAAGAAAAAACCCGAACTCGGCATCAGGAATCCCTACGAGCTCAACAAGGATCAGTACGCCGCAGCGATTGCGATCCTGCAAGCACAGCGCGCGCTTGTTGGGCGTTACTGGCACGACGCGATGGTGCAGATCGACGACTTCAAAAATGAGGGCGTAGTTGCCTCCTCATCCTGGCCTTTCCAAGTTAATCTGCTGATCTCCGATAAACGGCCGGTTGCGTCGACACTTCCCGAAGAAGGAGTTACGGGGTGGGCCGACACAACCATGATGCACTCCGAGGCGAAGCATCCCAACTGCGCTTACAAATGGATGAACCACTCACTGGAGATCAAGCTCCAAGGTGACTTGGCGTCTTGGTTCGGTGGCGCTCCCGCCGTGCCTGCCGCATGCAAAGGAAACCCGCTGTTGACCGATACCGGTTGCGCCACGAATGGCTTCGACAATTTCGAAAAGATCTGGTTCTACCGCACGCCTACGGCAAAGTGCGAGAAGGAAAGCGCGTGTGTGCCCTATTCACAATGGGTCAAGGACTACATTGCCATCCTCGGGAAATGACTATTCAGAACGATTTCGCAGCGCATGAGCGGCCTTCAACCAAGAAAAAACTTCGAATTTTGGCGAGGTAATAAGCCATGACAAACTCGCGCGCCAACCTCAAAGAGTACGATGCGATTTCCAAGACGATCCAGTGCTACGTGGACGGCGGCAGGTCGGGACAAGGGGACGCTATGCGCCCTGCCTTCCACCAGGATGCAACCATCTGCGGCTATTCCGATGGTGAGATTTTTTCAGGCCCGATCCAAAAGCTCTTTGACTATGTCGACCACGAGGCCCCGGCAGCGGGCGTGCAAGGACGGCTGGTGAGCGTCGATATCATCGACACGATCGCCGTCGCGCGGCTCGAACTCGACGACTGGAACGGGCACCGCTACACGGACGTTTTCACGCTACTCAAGGCCGGAGAGGAGTGGAAGATCCTGAGCAAGGTTTTCCATCAGTATTCGTGACTGCATGGGCCCCAGCCCAAGCTGTTTATCAACCTCGTCATTCCATTGAGTAATCTGACGATTAAAGGATAGGAGTCAAATTGATGACTGGTACAAATTTTGTGTTTTTCACAGTTGCGGTAATAACGCTGATATCAAACGAGGCAGGTGCTTGCGTGAGAGGTGACTGGAAAGGTGATGGAAGCGCGAACATTAAATTTACGAATAACTGTCCCTACGCGGTAGAGGTGTCTTGGTGGTGCTCAGCTGGAACATGTAACGGTTCGAACACGTGTTTGACAAATCCAGTGCAGCCTGGAAGTTTTACATACGGGTGGTGCTCAAAAGGCCGCTTCTTTTTTAATTATAAGAAGTTTCCATAGGAGTACGTCCTAAGCGGCAAGCCGTCCGAGAAACCGTCACATAAGCTGACTTGGACGGAGACCGTCTTTGCGTCGCCGATCACGCATGCCGCAGCGTTCGTTCGTGATCAATCGGATGCAGTTGCGCGTGCAGAGTTCAGTCTGCGCGACTTCCGCAGTGGAGGCAAAATGCCCGATCCAGGGATTGACTGTCGACGAACGAGATAGAACCGAAAGCAGTTACCGGGGCAAGAATTGGACCGTCGGCATGATGCGTCGCTACGATTTTTGCGGCGATGCCCACCGAATTGATTTGCACGAAAAGCTCACCACTACTGATCGTCCGTGTCTCACATCGGTCGGTATTGGCCCAAGACGTCGGCGCGGCAGATACTGATGGCCGGTTCAAACTGAAAGTAGAAAGCCTGTCCGCATCGGCACTGGCGCACCACGCATTACGCTTCTCCCCGCCCCAAACCCCTCCCCGCTGGGGAGGGGGATTCTGAATTAGGGTGTTGGATGGGTAAAAGCATTGGAGGCTGAACGCTCGGCAATCAGAATGCGGTCAGCGATTGGCGGTAGGCTCTTTGCAGCCCTTAATCCAACTCATGCACCTTGAAGTGCAGGCCGCCGCGGGGCGTCAAGGTCACGGTGGCGTTGATGCCGGCCGGGTCTTGGCCGACGTATTCGGCGCGGAAGCGGCGCAACAGTTGTGAGAGTGCAAGCGTGTTCTCGACCTGGCTCATGGCGCCGCCGATGCAGCTGCGCTTGCCGCCGCCGAACGGCAGGTAGGAATACTTGACCTGCTTCTTGGCGGCGCCGTCCATCCAGCGCTCCGGCTTGAAGGCTTCGGGATCGTCCCAGAATTTCGGATTGTGATGGGCGCCATACGCGAACAACACCACGCGATCGCCGGGCTTGATCTCGACGCCATCGATTTCGTCGGCCTCGGTTGCGACACGGATCATGCCCCAGATCGGCGGGTAGAGCCGCATCGTTTCTTGCACCACGGCGCGCGTATAGGCGAGACCGGCGTAATCGGCAGCAGTCGGCTCGCGATCACCGCACACGGCTTCGCCTTCGCGGCGAATGCGCTCAGCGGCTTCGGGATTGCGCGAGGTTTCGTAGAGCGCCCACGCCAGCGTGAGTGCCGTCGTCTCCGTGCCGGCCCACAGGTATTGCTTCAATTCATCAAGCGCCTGTTGCTCGTCGAATTCGGGGAAGTTTGGATCGTCCTTCGCCGCCTCGATCATTTTAAGCAGCGTGCGTTCGCGCTCTTCATTCGGGTCTGACGCGAACACTGCAGGCGGCACGGCCCACCACGTCTCCATGGCCTTGGCCGCATCTTCATCGACCATCTCGAACATTTCGCCGGACTGGCGGCGGAGCCGGATTTCGCGATGATTGACGACGTCGGTGTAGACCTTCACGCACTTGAACACGACATGCGGATTGAACGGCATGTCGCGATCAAACAACGCCTTGCAGATCATGTCAGCGGCCAGCGTCCAGGTCTGTTCGACCATTTCGAAGGTTTCGCCGGTCCGCGCATACTGTTCCCAGATTTTCATTTTGGATTTGATGGCGGTATTAAAGTACGGAATGTATTCGGCGAACATGTCGGGGTGGAAGGCCGGCTGTTGCGGCGCGCGTACCTTCTGCCACAAGGCGCCATCATGCGTGATCATCGACTTGCCGAAGATCGGCTTCAGGCCGTCGAAATATTTGATGTAACTGTCGGCCTTGTTGACCAGCACGTATTTGAAATGCTCGGGGTCGGAGAGCAAAATAACGCGCTGGCTGCCGATGTTGACCGGGATGGCTTTTCCATAACGCTCGGTCATGCGCATCAAGACGCGCATCGGGTTGGCTTCGTCGCTTTTCGTCAGCGCCGTTAGCTTGAACCAAATGCTGCTATCGTCACCCAAACCTTGGGTGTGGGAAGGTTGCGGCTTCGGAATGCTCATGTGTTACCTTGAGATGCTCGCCTGAGCCTCGTCGCACCCAAAGCAACTGGGTTGAGGCAGAGCGAACATTGAAATTAGCAGAGTGGCGCGTACCACCGGCTGACAATCGCCGTCCATGCGGTTGCCTCACGCCGCGTCACTTTGTTTGGCCTCCGTTGCTGGAGGCACACGTTGCGGTAGCCGATTTGGTGCGGCGAAGCGACTGCGCCCAGATTGTCTGGTTAACGTGCTGATCTGTAAATGTTTTCTGGCGCAAGTTAGGGCGGTATTGAGGCCATGGCTTGGGATTGCAAGCATAACCGACCGGCCAGCCCGGGTAGGCCGGGCAGGTCCAATGACCGGCTGGGGTCGAAGGCCACCTCGATTTTAGTTGCAGGCGCGCCTCCGCGCTTAGTTGCAGGCGCGCCTCCGCGCGGTGCACGTCGTGGTTAACGTGTCATCCTTACACGACATTGAAACCGGGCCGGCAGCGGTCCAGCCATGGGCGGCGATCGCGTTTTTGAGAGCGGCCTCAGCCATGAATTCGGCCAGTGCCTTGGCCGGCATTTGCGATAGACCACCGGCTTGGCGGCACTGCTTGGCCTCGGCGGCAACGGGCAACAGAACAAGCACCGGCACAGTAGCGAACACGGCAGCGGCACGGGCGAATTTGTTGATTTTCATGATACGATCCTTTGTCGGGTAGTGCGACTCGCGGATCCAATTTAGCACACGGCGGCCGTTAAACTTTGGCGGAAGAGGATTTAGGTAGTGGTGGTGAATACAGCGTATCGCTTGGCTTAATACCCTGCTTTTCCACGGCTTTTGCAGTCACACCAGAGCGCACAAAGTCCGCCAGCGCTTGCGGATAAATACGGTGTTCGGCCGCTAATACGCGCGCGCCGAGCGTTTCCACCGTATCACTCTCAAAAACCGGCACCGCCGCCTGCGCCAAAATCGGGCCCTCGTCCATGTCTGGACTTACGAGGTGGACAGTGCAGCCGGCGATTCTGACGCCAGCTTCGATTGCTCGCTCGTGAGTGTGTAAGCCCTTGAAAGACGGCAACAAAGCCGGGTGGATATTGAGCATTCGGCCGGCCCAGCGCTCAACGAATCCAGTCGTCATCAGGCGCATAAAACCAGCGCAGGCGACCAGATCGACCCGCGCGGCACCAAGTGCGGTATCGAGTTCGGCTTCGAAGTCTTCGCGGCTCTTATAGCGTTTATGATCGAGCCCAAGAGTTTGAATGCCCTGGTCTTTCGCCCATTCTAACCCGCCTGCATCAGGCCGATTCGAAATCACAATAACAATCTCTGCCGGATAGGCGGGATCGCGGGCCGCCTCGACAAGCGACATCATATTGGAGCCGCGGCCGGAAATCAGAATTGCTGTACGTCTTTTGGGGGCTGTCATGTCCACAGCGATATCCTGAACATTTACTTTGATCAATGTTCAGATTGAGTTCAGACGCCGCACAATAAGGTGTCTTCATGCTGCTTCCCCCAAGCAGCTGATTGCCCCAGACCGCAGGACCCCTACCCCCAACCCTGCGGTCTTTTTTGAACAACGCATTTTGGAGATAACGCCGATGACGACCCTTCGCACCCTGACTTTGGCTTCGATGACGGCCATTGCAACCATAACCTCGATGTCCGCTGGCCCTGCCGCTGCAGGCGATGAATTCTATGGCTGGAGCTGTCAGCAGCTCTGGGCCGAACGCAACCAGATGTACAAAGACAACGGCTACTGTTTCAAGACGCAGCGCGCCATCAACTACTTCGGCAACGGCGGCTGCCACTATAACAAAGAAAGCTCTGTCCCATTGTCATGGGCCGAACGCCAAGTGATCCGCAATATCAAGTATCAAGAACAGCAGAACGGCTGCGCATGATAGAAGGGTCAGTATAATCATAACATTCTGCTGACCTTTTTCTCAAAAGTGAGCACATCAATGTCTCGACTGGCGCCACCAGCAATCAAATCTGACTGGAGTTCAAGACTGACCGTGATAGCTTAATCGTATTTCGCCGTGCGGAACTCACACCACTCGGCAATAGGATGAGAGCCTTTTCCTTTTAGGAGGCAGTGCTATGGCTGTCGTTCAAGCACTTTCACGACGCGCAAAAATTTCCCGTGTCTGTCTTTTAATTCTGGTTCCGTCATTGGCCGTTCACGCCACGGCACCAGCCGCACTCGCTGATGACCGGGTTGCACTCGTGGTCGGTAACTCAGCCTACAAGAACACGCCAAAACTTGGTAATCCTGGCAACGACGCGACAGACGTCGCCAATTCACTGCGCGCGCTTGGCTTTAAGGTGATCGAAGCACACGACCTCGATAAAGCTGGCATGGACGGGACGATCCGTGAATTTTCCGAAGTGTTGAATGGGGCAAAAGTTGGCCTATTCTATTACGCAGGACACGGCCTACAGGTCGGCGGCCAGAACTATTTGGTGCCGATTGACGCGGCTTTAAGCACCACAAGCGCATTGGACTTTGAAATGGTCCGGCTCGACCTCGTGCATCGCACGATGGAGAATGCGTCGAGCACTAACATCATTATTCTCGACGCCTGCCGCGACAACCCCCTGTCACGAAATTTAGCGCGCGCGTTGGGCACGCGTTCCACAAGCATCGGCCGCGGTCTGGCGGCAATTGAATCGGGAGAAGGCACGTTGATCAGTTTCTCAACGCAACCGGGCAGTGTTGCGCTAGATGGGACCGGCCGCAATTCGCCTTATGCCGCTGCACTCGTGAAGCACATCGCCAAAGCCGGTGATGACTTGTCGAGTGTGCTAATCAACGTCCGTAACGATGTCATGGGAGCGACCTCGAAGCGGCAAGTGCCTTGGGAGCATTCGGCACTGACCGCGCGGTTTTATTTTGTGCCCCCAGCAGAGACGGCTAGTCCGTCCGCAGCAACTTCTCCGGCCCAGGTTCAGACCTATGAGCAGCAGGCTGAGTTGGCGTTCTGGAACGCAGTCAAAGATTCTGGCAATCCGCTGATCATAAAGACCTACCTCGACCGGTTCCCGAATGGAACTTTCGCGGGACTTGCGAAGACCATGACCGAGCAACTGACCGAACAAGCGGCGCAAAAAGCGAAGGCACAAAAAGAAGCCGAAGAAGCCAAAGCCGAGGCGGCGCGCAAGGCGGCAGAAGCGTTGAGTACTGCAACACTCAATCAAGATGCCGCTGCACAGGCCGAGGCGCTCATGAAAGCCAAGGACGAAGCCATCAAGCGGGCTGAGCAGGAACTGATCGCCGCCGAAAAGGAAACGTTGGCGGCGCGCGAAGCGGCCGATAAGGCCAGGGCGGAGCGAGATGCTGCCACAAGTGATACTAGAACCGCCTTAGTGGCACCCGCTCCTCAACAACCCCGCGGCGATTATGGTGACTACAGTGGCTGGAGTTGCGGCACGCTCTGGGAGCAACGCAATCAGATCTTCAAAGACAACGGCTATTGCTTCCACACGCCGCGCGGTATCAAGCACTTCGGCAACGCGGGCTGTCAGTACGACAGTGAATCGGCTGTCCCGTTATCGAAGAGCGAACGCGCGAATGTTCGCGCAATAAAGGCCGCCGAGAACGCAAAGGGCTGTTGAGTTTCAGCACCCGGCATTGTCGATCAGGCGGGTCTTGCCGAGCCAGACGGCTGCCAAGACCCGGCCATTGCGATCTGATTTTGGATTGAAATCCGCCAGCGTTTCCGCGTCACGGACAGCAATGTAATCGATTTTCGCGAAGCCTTTTGCAATCAGCGCCTCGGCGGCCTTGCTGCAAAGTTTCTGCGTTGGCGACGATCTCGCATCCTTTGCAATATTTGAAATTGCAGCAAATAGAGCCGGCGCGATCTTGCGTTCCACTGCCGACAAATAGCGATTGCGTGACGACAGTGCGAGACCGTCTTTTTCGCGCACGGTTGGCAGGGCTGCAATTTTGACGCCGAGATCGAAATCGCGAACCATCTGCCTGATGACGGCAAGTTGCTGATAATCCTTCTCGCCAAATACGGCGACGTCTGGCGTAACTTGATTGAACAGTTTGAGCACAACGGTTGCGACACCGCCAAAATGGTGTGGGCGAAATTCGCCTTCAAGAGGCAAAGCTGCTCCTCCTGGGCTAACAACCGTTGCCGAACCATCAGGATACATTTCTGCCGGGCTAGGCGCCCAAACCACATCGACACCTGCCGTTTTCAGCCGTGCGACATCGCCGGCTTCATCGCGGGGATAGCGCGACAGGTCCTCGCCCGCAGCAAACTGGGTTGGGTTGACGAAGATTGACACCACCACCCTATCAGCCCGTTTCCGGGCCTGCTTGACCAACGCCAAATGGCCGTCGTGCAGCGCGCCCATTGTCGGCACCAAGGCGATTGACTGGCCGGCAGACCGCAATTTTCCAACCGCTTTACGCAAGTCGTTAATGTTGCGAACAATTCGAAGTCTCGCTTCAGCCACTGATCTTTCCTCAATCGCGATCATGTTTGCGTCGATTTGGCTTGGCATACTCATATCAGGGAGCGCAAGCCGCCTAGCAATTTGATAGTGTGATGGCAGCACCGAATCACTGTCTGCGTTTTTTTGAACCCGAGGACCGCATGAGCGTGATGCGACAGGTCAAACAGGATGGCAAGACTGTGGAGCCTTCCTCAAACAAAACGGCCATAGCGACAACTGGCTCGACGGCTCCCGCAAGCCTGCGCCCAACTAGCACCGAACCGTCGCGCGATGAAATCGCAGCCCACTATCTGATTGACGAAACCCGGTTGACCAGTGGGCTCATCGAACGCGCCGTCTACACCGAAGCTGAGCGCCGCCGGACTGCCGATATTGCACGCCGCTTGGTCCATTCCGTTCGCAAAGACCGCGGCAACCATGCCGGCGTTGACGCCTTCATGCTCGAATACGGCCTATCGAGCGAAGAAGGTGTGCTGCTGATGTGCCTCGCGGAGGCACTGCTGCGCATTCCCGACCGCGAAACTGCCGACCGCTTTATCGGTGAAAAGCTGGCAGGCGGCCAATGGGACAAGCATCGCGGGCATTCCGAAAGCTTATTCGTTAATGCTTCGACCTGGGGCTTGATGCTGTCGGGCCGCGTCGTAAAATTGAAAAACGCTCGCGGCGCCAATCCATTTCAATCGCTGAAACGCATGGTCGCCCGGTCCGGCGAGCCGGTGATCCGGCAGGCCGTCCGTCAGGCCGTCAAATTGTTGGGCGATCAATTTGTATTGGGCCGTAACATCAATGAAGCGGTTGAACGCGCTCAGACGTACGAAGCGGCAGGCTATCGCATCTCATATGATATGCTCGGCGAAGCAGCGCGCACCGAAGCCGACGCAATCCGGTATTTCGATCGTTACCGCGATGCAGTTGATGCCATCGGTACAGCGGCTGGAAAACTCAAAACCAAGCATTCCGATGAACTGATCGCGCGGCCGGGCCTTTCGGTAAAACTGTCTGCACTTCATCCGCGCTTCGAGCCCGGCAAAGAAGACCAACTCCGCTCTGAACTTGCGCCGCGCCTGCTGAGGCTGATGCGAGAAGCGGAATCGTCGGGGCTGCCAGTCACGATCGATGCCGAAGAACAAGACCGCCTCGATATCACTCTCGATATGTTTGCGACCGTCTTTGAACATCCCTCTCTCGCGCATTGGCACGGGATGGGCATTGCTGTTCAAGCCTACGGCAAACGCGCGATCCCGGTGCTCCGATGGTTACGCCGGCTTTCGGAACGCTCAGGTAAGCGCATCTTCGTCAGGCTCGTTAAGGGCGCTTACTGGGACAGCGAAATCAAATGGGCGCAGGAGCGTGGCCTCGCTGACTATCCAGTGTTTACGCGCAAGTTGCACACCGATGTCTCATATCTTGCTGCGACGCGGTTGCTGTTGTCAGATCCAAACGCTTTCTATCCGCAGTTTGCGACCCACAACGCGCATACGCTTGCGGCAGCATACGTCGCTGGTGGCAGCAGTGCTTATGAATTCCAACGCCTGCACGGCATGGGCGAAGCGCTTTATTCGCAAGTCACCGGGACGCAGACGCTATCGCGGCCTGCCCGCATTTATGCGCCGGTTGGTGATCATGAAGATCTGCTAGGCTATCTTGTACGCCGGCTATTGGAAAATGGCGCCAATACGTCATTCGTCAACCGGTTAGCCGATGATGATGCGCCGGTTGCTCAAATCATTCGTGATCCTGTTGAAGCGGCGGAACGCGAGCGCGTCGAGGGGCCATCGGTCAAGCCGCTGCCGCGACCGCGCGAACTGTATTGGCCGGAACGTAAAAACTCTGCCGGGCTGGCTCTCAACGATCTGCCAACACGCCTGGCATTGATCGACGGAATGACGACGGCTTTGAAACAGCCCTATGCCGTTGGCCCACTCGTCAACGGCACTCAGGGCGATGAGGCCGAACGGCCAGTCGCGGTCGTTTGTCCGCATGATAACCGAGAGCGGATCGGCACCGTGCGGGCGGCTTCAAGCGGCGATATCGAGACCGCGCTGCGCAGCGCCGCCAACGCGACTGTCACTTGGGACCAACTCGGTGCGATGACACGCGCCAAAATCCTCGATCATGCGGCAGATCTTTTTGAACGCGACCGCGCAAAATTAATGGCGCTGTTGGTGCGCGAGGCCGGCAAGACGCTGCCAAATGCACTGGCTGAAGTACGCGAAGCTGTCGATCTGTTGCGCTACTATGCGCATGAAGCGCGCCGCACGTTGAGCGAGCCCACACATCTGAAGTCACCAACAGGGGAAACCAACACGCTGTCTTATGCGCCGCGCGGTCCGTTCCTATGCATTTCGCCATGGAATTTTCCATTGGCTATCTTTACCGGCCAAATCGCAGCTGCTTTGGTGGCCGGCAATCCCGTCCTCGCGAAACCAGCGCCTCAAACTCCGGTCATTGCATTCGTAACGACCCAGCTTCTGTATGAGGCCGGCGTGCCGAAGGACGTGCTGCATCTGTTGCCTGGCGGCGCAACCGTTGGCGCGGCACTGGTCCGCGATTTGCGCGTCAAAGGCGTGACCATGACCGGCTCGACCGAGACCGCTTGGACCATCCAGCGTGCACTGGCCGAGCGCCGCGGCCCCATCGTGCCGCTGATTGCCGAGACGGGCGGTCTCAACGCCATGATCGCCGATTCAAGCGCACTGCCGGAGCAGATTGTGCGCGATGCCGTGCGCTCGGCGTTCGACAGTTCGGGGCAGCGATGCTCGGCCGCGCGCGTGCTGTTTATTCAAACTGAAATAGCTCCGCGCACGATTTCCATGCTGAAAGGCGCCATTTCTGCCCTCAAAATTGGTGATCCATTTGACTATGCGACCGACATCGGCCCCGTCATTGACGAAGCGGCGGCCAATCGGCTTGAAGCGCATAAAGTGCGGATGAAATCCGACGGTAAGTTGCTGGTCGATCTCGCGATGCCGGAGCCATGCCGGGCTGGCACCTACGTCACGCCAGCGGCGTTTGAGATTGATCACATTGACAAGATCGGCGGCGAAGTCTTCGGACCGATCCTGCACGTGATTTTGTTCGGCCGCGGCCACCTTGATCAGGTCATTGAAAGCATCAACGGCTGCGGTTTCGGATTGACGCTTGGCCTCCATAGCCGCATCGAAGCGGTGGCAGACCAGGTTGCGCGCACGGCACGAGTGGGCAACGTCTACGTTAACCGCGCCCAGATCAGCGCCGTCCCAGGCGTGCAGCCGTTCGGCGGCGAAGGACTATCAGGAACCGGCCCAAAGGCTGGCGGCCCCAACTATCTGCAGCGGTTTTCGATCGAACGCGTGCGCTCGACCGATATTACGGCAACGGGCGGCAATGTCTCGCTGCTGACGCGAGAGGCTGGCGAAAATTAGCCACCCAACGTGTCGAGAGCTGCGGAACGGCCTTGCGCTCTCCGCAAGCCCTCGCCATGTTGACCAACAACTGCCCATGATGAGTGCGTAACGATGTCTAAGATGAAAATTCGTAGTCCAAGCCGAGACACACCGGCTGATCCCAAGCCGGTTGGTTCGCCTATTGTCACCCAAGATGTCAAGCCGCAACAGGTATCTGAAGTCAACGCCGTCAACGCCTTCATTGCTAAAATCAAGACGCTGCCGCCCGTTATTGCCGAGGGCAGAGGCCGGCTGATATTCGCCATGGATGCCACCATGAGCCGCCAGCCATCATGGGACATGGCGCTATCGCTGCAATCGGGCATGTTCGACGCGGTCCGCGAAGCCGGTGGACTTGATGTGCAGCTGGTTTACTTTCGCGGCGCCAGCGAATGCAAATCGTCAACTTGGAAGTCGAATGCCGAAGATCTTGCGCGCGTGATGCGCCAGGTCAATTGTGAGGGCGGGCAGACGCAAATTGAACGCGTGTTGATCCATGCGGCCACGGAAGCGCGTGAGAAACGCGTCAACGCGCTGGTCTTCGTCGGTGACGCCGTCGAGGAAGCGAGGGTCGCGCTAGCCCAACGCGCCGGCGAGTTGGCGCTGCTTGGCGTGCCAGTGTTTCTGTTCCAAGAAGGCCGCAACCCGAGCGTTGCCGCGACATTCGAGACCATTGCCCGGGTAACACGCGGCGCCGCATGCCGTTTTGATGCCGGGTCTGCGCAACAATTGCGCGATCTCCTTTCGGCGGTCGCCGTTTATGCAGCAGGCGGGCAAGCGGCGCTAAAAAAATTGAGCGCGGGGCCAAACGGGCGCCAAGCTCAGCTCATGCTCACTCAGATGCAGGGGCCCCGTGCCCCGGACAGCGCGTCCCGCGCAAAGGATAGCGCACCCGGCGCAAAGGATAGCGCGACCCGCGCAAAGGATAAAGGCTCGTAGTCCATGCAGGCCTTCCTTCTCGGCCTGATTACATTGGCTGCCGTGATTTGGGCCTTGAGCAAATTCACAAGCGCCAATCCGGCTGAAGTCATTCGCAAGGTCAACACCGCCGCGTTGGTGACGACGCGGTTTATAAGCGTGCTGATTTCGAGCCGCATCGGCCGTGTGTTTGCACTGCCGTTTATACTGATCAGTTCAATCCTGTTTATGTTGGGCCGCTGGCTTTCCAGTACACCGCGCGCCCGCACGACGGCAGGCCGGTCGTCGGAAGTGACAACCGATCATCTCATCATGCGCATCGATCTCGATACCGGCGCCATCAAAGGCCGGGTCATCAAGGGCATGTTCAAGGACCGGACCATCGAAAGCCTGAAGCCTGTTGAATTGGCGCATCTGTGGACCGACTGCCGCTTTGCCGATCCGCAATCGGCGTTGATGCTCGAAGCCTATCTCGATCGCGTGCATCCCGGTTGGCGCGAGGACATGGAGCGCGGCGAAGAGGAAATGAAGACCAGTCCCGGTGGCAAACTTAAACGCGAAGAAGCGCTCGATATCCTTGGCCTCAAAGCCGGTGCCAGCGAAGACGATATTCGCCACGCGCATCGCGAATTGATGAAAAAAGTTCACCCCGATCGCGGCGGCTCAACCTATCTCGCGGCCAAGGTCAACGAAGCCAAAGACATTCTTTTGGGAGGCGGGTGACGGCTAGTTTTTGAGCTACCCTCTGACCCAGCCATTGGGGCCGAGCTTTTCTTGAGGCTGGTAGCGGGCTTTATAGTTCATCTTGCGTGAGCCCTCGATCCAATAGCCGAGGTAGAGATACGGAAGCCCAAGGCGGCGCGCTTGATCGACGTGCTCGAGGATCATGTAGGTTCCAAGACTTCGATCCTGAACGGCTGGATCATAAAAGCTATAAACCATCGAAATGCCGTCTGAAAGCCGATCGCATAAGGCAACGCCGGCTAATGGCCCTTCCGGCGCGCCCGGCTCAAGCGGGTTCTCAGGCTTGACGCGGTATTCAGTGACGAAGGTATTGACGACACTCTCTTCAACCATGGCCGCGTAGTCCATGACCGTCATGTCGGCCATACCGCCATCTGAGTGGCGATTTTCGATGTAGCCGCGAAACAGCCGGAATTGCTCAAGCGTCGGCGCAGCTGGCATGCGGCGGGCGGCAATATCGCGGTTACGGGCATTGACGCGCTCCATGCTGTCGGTCGGTGCAAAATCAGCAACGACGACTCTGACTGACACGCAAGCATGACAGCCCTCGCAATAGGGGACGTAGGCGATGTTTTGTGAGCGGCGAAACCCGCCCTTCAACAAATTGTCGATGTGTTGCGCCGGCTTTTCGCGCGTCAAGTGCGTGAAGAGTTTTCGCTCAAGCCGGCCCGGCAAATAGGGGCAGGGTTGCGGAGACGTGACGTAGAATTCCGGAAACTGTTTTTGTTGTTCCGACATGCGACGACATCGCCCTCAAGGACCGGCCCGACAATCCGGGCTCTATTTTTTACACCCGGAAACTGACCGGAGGCTGTTCAACAGTGCCTATATTAGGCTGCCACTTTCATCGAATTCAAGGCGCATTGCGGCACAGAAGTTTTGTGACAATCGACGGTGTGACCAGTTGCAGATGGCACCGCCTTGCTTTGCTTCCCGACATTAGCCTGAAGCGGCACCTTTGCCGAGCCAAAAGCGGTTGAGAAATGCAATGCGCGCTGGACCAATGGTCTTGCCGTCAACGGAGGCCGCAATTAATTCGGGATTGATACTGGCCAGCACTGTTCCTGATCCAAACGTACACACGATCACCGAGCGGCGCGCACTGTTTTCGCCCAGCCGGTTAATGCCGTACAACATTCGAACGACGCCTTTTGACGAATTGACGTCTGAGGACAATCGATCGAACGAAGCGCCTTCTGGATTAACCACCGTCAAGATCGATCCACACGCTGCCTCCAAGCGGCGATCGGTTTGGTAGCCAAGGCCGGCGGCGATTGCGCTTGCAACGAATGCAGCTGCCGCGATTGTGACCACAGCCAACAGCAACCGATGCCGTGGCTGCATTGGTTGTGGCGGAGGCGCAGGGTTTTCTAACGGAACATCCGGAACTGTCATCGCGACTGATCCATCACTGATGTTTCAAGCATCAAGATTTCTTCGGTTTGTCTGCTGAGACCATCGCAGCACTTGCAGGAGGTGGCGGCACCGTGCGGCGCGGAGCAGCCGCGGTTCCACTACCGCTGGCCGGCGCGTCGACCCGCGGCCCGGATGAGGCTCCGGCGGATGCTGGCGGCGGCGCGCCCCGTGGCGCCTGCGTTTCATACGGTCTTGGCGTTGCCCCTGCCGGACCGGGCAATGGAATTCTTGGTTCGGGATCGCGGTCAGCATCGTTGGTGTTTGCGGTGCGTTCTCCGCCAGGTCCAGCTGCGAAAACGGACTGCCGCCCGGCCTGGTAGCCTGCGTAAAACGCGAGCCCGGCGATCACCAGTATCAGCACTAAAATTTCAAACGAAATCGTCATCGTGAAGCCAGCCTCCGCACGCCGCACAGGCGCCGCGCGGCGCCTCCACTAGAACTCGGCTGCCATCGTTTGTCTACCACTGCTGTCGAGTCGAGCAGAAGGCGCACCGTCTACGGTTGGCTCAATCGAAGCGTAGGTCAGCCACGCCACGAGGCCGACAGCACTTGCCAAAATTAAGATGCCGAGTGCCGCACGCCGCAACGCCCAGCTCCAGCTCACTGGATGCAGTGCCGTGCCTGGCAGCACTTCGTGTGGTGCGATTACGCGAGACATTCAGGCCCCCAAAAAGGAAATCACTGTTGAGATGTTATGCGATTTCCACGCCGGATAGAGCAGCGTACGTCTAATCTGGCATTGTTTGTATTTTTATAGTTTACGGAGGCGTTTACCGCCGGTCATTGCACCCGTCCTCAGTTGCAATGATGATCGGGATTGATCCTTTGATCGTCAAGGATAGTAAGACGCATTTTGATTCACAGTGGACGGCCCGTGACGCTTAAGTCACGCCGTTGTCAGGATGCGCGCCGCGTGCTCAGTTCTGGCCATCTTCTTGAGTTAGAACGGCTTTCTCGCTACTCCTCAGATTGAGACCGTGCGCATACAATGCCAGAGGACAAGTGATTTTCCACGCCATTAGAAAAGCCCCGCCTCGAGCAACGTTGCGCAGACCGGTTCTGCCGACGGTGGTGCTCGTTCTTGTGCTGGCTGGAACAACCACTCAATTCTTGTCGCCGTCTGGGGCTGCCCCGGCCAGCCGGGACGGCGTCTGGCGACGCATTTTTACGCGAATTGAAACCCACCCCGAGCCAACTGAAAACATTACTAATCCAAACAAGATTGAGCTCGGAGCAGCCTTGTTTCGCGATCCGCGCCTGTCGGGGGATGGCACACGGGCGTGTGCTTCCTGCCATCAGCCGGAGCGCGCGTTCACGGATGGCCTGAAGACAGCTGCTGCCCGCGATGGCTCGAACCTCGAGCGCAACACGCCAACTCTTTATAACTTAGCGTGGAGCACGCACTTTTTCCTCGATGGCCGGGCTGCGTCCCTCGAAGACCAAGCGCGTCAGCCGATTTCAGATAGCCGTGAGATGGCCGCGGACTTGGCGAACGTTGCACGGCACCTTGCCGCAGATAGCAAAATGTCAGCGTTGTTCGCGCGCGCATTTCCAGACGATCCGGCGGTGACAGATAGCAATATCGTGAAAGCAATTGCCGCTTACGAGCGCACGCTTGTCGCCCCCGAATCGGCTTTTGACCGATGGGTTCAGGGCGACGACAGCGCGCTGTCTCCCGAACAAAAGCAGGGTTTTCAAATTTTCGTTGGCAAAGGCGGCTGCGTTGGCTGCCATGGCGGCTGGCGCTTCACCGACGATGGCTTTCACGATATCGGCTTCCCGGGCAAAGATCCCGGGCGAGCGAATGTGCCGGGTGGCGTGCCGGGATCGCCGCAATTTAAGACGCCGGGCTTGCGCGAACTGGCAAAAACCGCGCCCTATATGCACGATGGCTCCAAGCCGACGTTGCGCAGCGTGATCGATCACTATGCAGGCGGGCTGGTGAAGCGTCCGTCACTCGACAGCAACATTATTCGGGATCTTGAATTGTCAGAGGCGGAGAAGGCAGACCTCGAAGCGTTTTTATTGTCGGCATCGTCGACGGGACAATGATCCGATTGATCAGAGCTTGCCTCTACACAGCGCGATTTTTTGCTGCTAGAGCAATATCCGATCGGATAGGATCGGATGAAATTGCTCTAGAATTCAGATTCTCGAGCATCTTTATCGGACCGGTGAAACGCGAAAGCGATGTCGTAAGGTCCGATGATGCTCTAGTATGCTCCGGAATTGGACTATTTCCGTCGAACAACCGCCGGGTCCGTAAATTTGCAGTCACACGGGCCAATGCGCTCAACCCCAACTGAACTAAGTCTCTGTATTGCAGCAACTTATCGGAGGGCACCATGCAACGGCGAGGCACTGTCTCAACGACGGGCACAATCCTAGCGAAGCGACTTTGGCCAGCCGCAATTGTAGCCGTACTTTTGGCTGGCCCGGTAGGCGTTTTGGCTGAGGATGCTGCGCCCGGCGCATCATCTGGCTTGAAATCAATTCCGCTTGAGGTGACACCTGAGGTCGAAGAACTGCGCGAGGGGCGCTCACTTAATCCCTATTCCGCTGTCACAGAGCGCAGCCTAGCGCCTTCAGCTCTACCCGAAAGCAATCGGTTCCTCGTTGCCATCGATCTAACAAAACTTGATAGCACCATTGTCGGCGGCTCGGACGATACGCGATCCGCCATGGCTTCGACAGCCGCGGAAACGGTCGACGAGCGGACGTTGTATGATAGCGCGGGCGCCGAGGCGACATCGTTCGAGACGCAATACGAAGAACTCAATGCGTCGCTGCAGTGCCATTGGGCCTATAATGCCAGCATTTCGGACAAACTCGAGGCGCTTGACGCCAAGGCTCGCGAGGCCGAAGCGGAGCGATCGTTCGAAGATCAGAAAGCCGGTGCGGCCCCCGAGCCTGAGGAGGATGCTGGTGCAGCGTCAAACACAGATCCGGAATTTACAGGCATTCACAAGGAGCGGAATTTTACCAAGGCTGGACGGCCATGTTTGCTGACCGTCTCTTGCGAAAAGCAAGACGATCCGCGATGCGACGACAAATTTATAGATGAAATTGTGAAGGGCGCAGTCCTTGTTCGAACGGGGGAGTGACGGCTATGCGTATTGGTCAATCGAATTCATTTTTGGCGAAGTGTTCTGGGATTTCCGTTTCACTGTTGGCCGCGATTGTTGCACTGTTGGCCCCGTCCTTCGCAGCTGACGAATTCTACAAGGTCCGAACCAGCAAAACCGAGTTCAAATACTACGATCTTGGTGTGCACATTCCAGCCCGCGGCGGCCGCAAACCGTTTCCACTGGCCCGCTTTGTTGCGGCTCCCGGCATCGGCCTGCCGATGGAGATCGATCCCAAGAAGGGCGAGCATATGTATTGCAATACGCAATACTATGGACTGGGTGGCGGCGCCGCACCAACAGGCCCCGGGGTTCCGCGCGGCGTCGACATGAATAGCGAAGAAAACTACTATTTCCCGTGGACAACCAATTTCTGCGAAAAGCGCGGCCGCAGCGGCGATCTTGTGTGCGGCACACAATATCAAGAACACATGGGGCAAGACTGCCGGCCGGCGTCGCCTAGATCTAATCCCAAGTATTGGGTGACGGCTGTCGATGATGGCGAGGTTATAACCTTTGGCAGCTCCGGCGGCGTCGCTTCGGTTGTCATCAAGAATAAGGACTACATCTGGACTTATCTGCACATGACCAACCGGCAGGTGTCGAAGGGCCAGCAAGTCAAAAAGGGCCAGCGCCTCGGTCAAGTTTGGAACGTGATGCAGGGCGGAACTACAATCCATCTGCACATCGAACTGCGCTATAAAGACAAGAACGGCTATCGATCGCTCGACCCACTTCCGTCGATGATCGCCGCCTATCATCGCGCGCTTGGAAACGATTACGTCATCAATCCCGATGGCACGCTGGCCTTCGATGCGCGTTATGAAATCCGTGACGGGACAACGCCAGATCCAGTCAAGCCGCCGGCGCTGTGCAGCGAATCCGCGAGTCGGCCAACTTTGGGCACCGAAGCGCAGTTTACGTTCGTGTCGCTCTGGTGCCACAATGGCTCTGTGATGGGGCTCGTCGAAGACGGCAACGCACGCAAGATCGTCTATTACAAACCGAAGAGTGATGGTCTGGCCGACACCGTTCGGTCTGACCCGGTTTTGATCGAAGGCACAGTGGATGGTGGCCCCGGCACCGGCAAGGCGCGCCATTACAGTTCGCGGTGCGGCAACCGGCAATACGACGTCACTGGCACAACAGCGGCCGATAACAAATCGATAACCCTGACGGGAGAGCGCGACAGCTTCCCAGGCAAGACCTGCAGCGAAGTCAAGCGCGTATCAGAAAAGCTGGAGTTTGCATTTGTTGAAGCGATTGGTGCGAAACCCACTGAGCCGCCGGCACCAGAGCCGGCACCCGTGACACCGCCTCAACCACCGGCTCCAGCGCCGGGTCCCATCGCGCAACCACCTGCTCCGCCAGCGCCAACTCCTCCAGAGCCACCCGCGCCTGGTCCTATTATTGCCGAACCTGCACCGGTCACACCGCCACCGGCTCCACCGCCCGTTGTGACGCCGCCCGTTGTGACACCACCGCCTGCTCCGGGCCCGATCGCGCAACCCGCGCCGCAAGTACCGCCACCGACGGTGCCACCGCCGGTCACTCCTGCGCCAACTCCTTCACCGGCTCCGGCACCAACGCCCACTCCGCTGCCAGAGAAAACGTCGATTTGGGATAGTTGGGTGAAACCCTATATCGATTGGTGGAAAGCGAAGTAAGGTTTTAAAGCAACTCTCGCGCGGTGGCCCCTCACCCTTAGGATTAGGGGCCAACTCGCCTTTGATCGATAACGTTGAACATGTTAAGCTCTTCTGATGGACCTAGCCGAATACCCCCTACCCGCACCACTTGTGACCGTCTCACCAGATTGGCTTGGAGGCGAACCCTGCTTTACCGGCCGGCGCGTGGCAATTCAGTCTTTATTTGACTATCTCAAATCGGGTCGCACCCTGGAACAATTCCTGGCAGATTTTCCGAGTGTTTCTCGCGGGCATGCGATTGCCATTATCGACCTAGCAAATCGAGCGGTCACTGTTCCTGAAGCGGCGGAGTAGTAGGCACTTAAGCATGGTGAAAGTCCTGCTTGATGCCTGTGTTCCACAATGGCTTAGACACGAACTCGATGAATTCGATGTTGAAACTGCGCGCTATGCACGCCTCGATCAAATTCCCGACAGCGAATTGCTCGACGTTATCGAAGTGCGTTACGATGTGCTCGTCACACTTGATCGGAACCTTACGTTGCAGCAGAAAATTAAGGGGCGGCAAATTTCTGTTATTGTCCTGCGCATCGCGTCCCAGTCACCAGAGTCCATTGCCACTCTGGTGCCGGCTTTGAGATCGGCGATTTCGAACTGGCGAGCCGGATTAGTACAGATCATCGGGCCGTAGAGCGATAGGGTGCAATCGCCTGACGACTCAATCAAAATCCAGCCTGAAACACGATCTGGGTTTTGTTGTTGCCAGTCTGCTTGACGTTGGCGGTCTTGTTGTTGCCCAACTGCACAATCGCCAGCGCATTGTTGTTGCCGGTCTGAGACCCCGTCGCGATGTTCTTGCGGCCGTTCTGATAAATACCAGCAACGTTGCCGGTGCCATGCTGACCGATGCCAGCGGCGTTCCCTGAACCTTTTTGCTGGATCGTCGCCCTGTTCAGACCGTTGACCCTGCTGTGCGCGGCAAGCGCTTGACGCATCGCGACCGCGCTCTTGCCTTTTGGCGTCACCGAAATGCTGACGCTGTCAAACAGTCCTTCGGCCAGCGCCGGAGCGGGCGCCGCGATGGTTGAAACGCCAAACATCACAGCGGCGATTGCAGGGATTAGAGATTTTCTCAACATTGTCCGGCTCCGGTTCATGACCACTGGGCAATGACCTCAGTGAATACCTCCACACTACACGGCTGTAGCTGAACGCGTTTTGAACTTGGTCTTCAGATTTCGTTCATAGCCGGCAATCCAAACAAATAAAAAAGGGCCCCGCTGACGAGGCCCTTTCACGCAGACGCGACGCAACTTTTTACAATGACCCGCCGATACGTTCGGCACACGAGGTCGTATGGCCATTGGCCGTTACACTAAGGCGCGCCGAATAAATGCCGTCACCGCCGAGCGATACCGTCGCAAGCTGCTCAACACCGCCGGCGCCAACACTGAAGTCGCCGCTTTGGTTGATGTTGGAACTGCCGGAGCCGGCGCTTGTGACCTTCAGAGTATAAGTTCCATCGGCAGCAGCTCCGGACGCAACGATACCCTTCAACGTCACACCGCCGCCGCTGTGCATCACTTCGATGTCACAGGAGAGACCGGACCCAGCGACTGCCGCCGTGGGCGCAATTGCATAACCGCTGATACCAGTAAAAACCGGTAGCAGCGCAACCCACTTCGATATCTGTTTCATGACCCATTCCCCTGGCAAAACTGTTGCTCAGTGCAAGTTGGAGGAGCACGCCGTGCTCCCCCAACCTTGCTGTTCCTATTAGTCCTGGACGATCACGGCGATGTTGCCGCGGCCGACCTGCGTGGTGTTGGCCTTGTTGTTCCTCCCAGCCTGGATCACGCCAACTGCGTTACCAGAGCCGTCCTGCGAGGTGACAACCGTGTGGCCCGAACCAAACTGCGCAACTCCAGCAATGTTACCGCGGCCGTTCTGGAACGTGGCCGCCGAGTTGCGGCGGCCAGCCTGACCAATTACGACCTTATTACGCGAGCCGTTCTGGTTGCTGATCGCCGTATTCCAGGTGCCACGCTGATAAACGGTCAGAGCATTGCGGCTGCCTTGCTGGGCACCGCCGACGCCGTTGGCATAACCGTACTGTTCAATGTTGACAGACGAGCTACCGGCGAATGCTGGCATCGCAAAGCCCATCGAAAGAGCGAGGGCGCCGAGAGCGAAAAACTTGGTCTTCATGGTCGTAGTCTCCTTGGGTTTGGCGGTGACTGGTCTCGTGTTTCTTGTGACCAGGTCCGTTCCACCTCTTGAGTGGATGATGCTGTTCTAAAGCCCGGAGCGTGAACCCAATCTGAAGCAAAAATTTATCTGGCGTTCATCTGGCCGGCGTCAGTTGACAAGCGCAAAGAATGCATTTTTACCAACTCGATCAATCAGTTCCTAAGCCTTAACTGGCCGTAAACAAGTTCCGGTCAATGTGCGCAAATCGAATTCTCAGCAACCCTCAGTCCGGAGAGCATCGCCGTGTCCAACATTATTTGGATGATTGTGTTGACCCTTTGCACGAGCGCCATAATTCTAAGCGCTGCAGTTGGCGAGCCTTCGATTGTGATGATGATGTCGGCCGGGGTCAGCTTCGGCATCGCTGTAATTGCCATCCGCGAAATTCGCGCACTTGAAGCCGCTGGCGCATCGCGCCGTATTCTGAATAGCGCGGTCGCGCGTTTCATGGGCCTAGTGTGGACCTGGGGCGCACTCGGATTGGTTGTCTCTTACGGCCTCGTGTTGAGCAACAATTGGCCAAACTGGTTCGCGTACTTTGTTGCCTTCGCCGCGGCCGGCGTTCTGTGCCTCTTCTATTCTTCGACGCTCGATCGCGACGAAGCCCTCAAGCGCGATGACGAAACCTTGGTCAACCTCAGCCGTCCAATCATGATTGGCCAGCTGGTTGCCATGCTCGGCACAATGGCTTGGCTGGCACTCAGCCCGTCAAAGAGCTTACTTTCGACAGCCCAGCCGGACTGGGTCGCCAACAATATCTTTTTTGGCGGAGCGATAGCGTTGATCGCGATTTGCTCCTACGCGCTGTTGTTCGATAAGACTGAAACCTCGTCGAAGACTGCGAAGGCTTAATAGCAAGCGCACTTTGGACAGCGCGGGCTGTTAGACTCCAAGTCGCGATTGCCATCTAAGCTTTGCGGCACCGGATACCCGCAGTCCGGACACAACGCGTGGCTTCCCTCGCCGAGGCCATGCTGAAGCGCAACGCGCTCATCAAAGACAAAACATTCGCCCTGCCATTGGCTTTGGCTTTCTGGCACTGTCTCTAAATATTTGAGGATACCACCTTCGAGGTGGAACACCTGCTCAAAGCCTTGCGACAGCAAATAGGCTGAAGCCTTTTCACATCGAATTCCGCCAGTACAGAACATTGCCACTTTGCGATGCCTCTGGGGATCGAGCTCCTTCGCGACAAATTCTGGAAAATCGTTGAAGGCCCGCGTACCGGGATCAATCGCCCCCTTAAATGTGCCAACCGCCACTTCGTAGGCGTTGCGAGTGTCAATTATCGTTACGTCTGGAGCAGCAATCAGTTGGTTCCAGTCTTCGGGAGCAACGTAAGTTCCGGCTTTTACTGTTGGGTCAGCGCCCAGCGCGCCAAACGTTACTATTTCGCGTTTGACTTTCACTTTCAGTTTTTGGAATGGCTCAGCCGAAGCTGTGGAGTGCTTCGGTGTGAGGCTGGCAAAGCGCGCGTCGGTCCTCAGCGAATTCTCAAGTGCAGCAATTGCGCCGTCAGATCCAGACACGGTGCCGTTGATGCCTTCGTGTGCCAGCAAAATGGTGCCCTTGATTCCGTGTTGGCGGCAGACGTCTTCGATCGCAGATCGCAATACCTCGGGATCGGCAATCGCGACGAACTTATAAAAGGCTGAGACGGAATATGTCACTGCGCGCGCCTCGTGCTCCCCACTTACTTCTGGCATTTTGGACACCAGAACGTCGAGCGTCCACTTTGCACCAGGCGGTTGATCGTGCCGCCGCATGATGCCCGCACGCACGGCTGACCGGCACGGTCATAGACTAGAAACTCCTCTTGAAACGCTCCAAACGTTCCATCTGAATGGCGAAAATCGCGAAGCGTCGATCCTCCGGCTGCAATAGCCTTTTCGAGGACAATGCGAATTGCGGCAATCAGCACTTCAGCGCGAGGCGATGGCGCCCCGCTGCGCAGCGCCAAACTCGATGCCAACCTCGTCGGTGAAAGATTGGCCCGATGGAGTGCCTCGCTGACATAAATGTTGCCGAGCCCTGCAATATGACGCTGATCGAGCAAGAACGCCTTGAGATCAGACCGGCGGCCGATTGCACGCAGCGCGAGATAGGCCGGAGATAACATCGGGCTTAGCGGCTCGACGCCGAGACTTCGAAACATCGGTTGTTCGATGAGTTCACCGGCACCATACAACAGCATGAAACCAAACCGGCGCGGATCATTGTAGGTAATCGTTGCGCCACCTTCGAGGTGAAACACGGCGTGGTCGTGCTTGGGATCGCTACCGCTTTCATAGATATAGTCGCCGAGAATTGACGAGGCTGGGACGCCTGCACAATTGTTGTTGACGCCAGCTGCAGAGATTTTTTCAGCCACTGTGATGCGGCCACTCATACCGAGATGGATGACAAGAACTTCGCCACCAGACAAGGTTGCCAAAATATACTTCGCGCGCCGCTCGATGCTCTCGACCCGCTGGCCTTCGAGCCGTGTCTTGAAACGCACCGGGAATGGAAACCTGAGATCTGGGCGGCGTTGGATCACGCGCACAATACGCTTGCCCGCCATCACAGGCGCGAGGCCCCGGCACACAGTTTCAACTTCCGGCAATTCAGGCATAATGTCTGTCTCTGGCTCGTCTGTGCCACGCAATTCCCGCTTGCGCTGCGGCCGTCTTATCTCCGAAACTGGCCCGATGACACAGGAAACACCCGGCGACGAAACGGGCCTATGCAATGACGGGCGCCAATCGCCCGCCGCCGCTGAGATTGCTCGCGGCGTCGTGCGCCTGATGACTGGGCTCGGTTTCGCCTGCGTCCCTGAACTTGCGCTCGCAAGTGGGCTCCGTGCCGACGTCACGGCGCTTTCGCACGACGGCCGGATTTGGATCATCGAAATCAAGTCATGCTTGCAAGATTTTCGCACCGACCAAAAATGGCAGGGCTATCTCGACTACTGCGACGGCTTCTGTTTCGCCGTGAACCAAGACTTTCCTGTGAGCGTGCTACCGCAAGAACAGGGCGTGATTATCGCTGACCGTTTCGGCGCTACTGTCGTGCGCGAGATCGCCACGAAGCCGCCGTTAGTGGCCGCACGGCGTAAGGCGATGACACTCAGAATTGCGCGCACCGCCGCAGCGCGGCTGTCGGCAGCACTTGACCCCGCGCTGCGTCTAGCCTTCGCCGGCATTCAAGACTGAAGCTTACTTCGGTGCGCGCTTAGCTAAGATGCGCTGCAGCGTACGGCGATGCATGTTCAAGCGCCGCGCCGTCTCGGAGACATTGCGATTGCAGAGTTCATAGACGCGCTGAATGTGTTCCCAGCGCACGCGATCGGCCGACATCGGGTTTTCTGGTGGTGGAGCTTTGCTGTTCGGCGGCGCCAGCAGTGCGTCAGTGACATCATCGGCATCAGCAGGCTTCGCCAGATAATCAACCGCGCCAAGTTTCACAGCCGAGACCGCAGTTGCAATATTGCCGTAACCAGTCAGCACAATAATACGGGCATTCGGCCGTATGCGGGTGAGCTCAGCAATGAAGTCGAGGCCGTTGCCATCTTCCAATCGCATATCGACGATGGCGAAGGCCGGAGCCTTCTGGCGCACCATTTCGACGCCCTCGGCAACCGTGTGAGCAGAGCGGACTTCAAACCCGCGCAGCTCCATGGCGCGCGCCAAGCGCTGCAAAAACGCCCGGTCGTCGTCGACGATCATCAGTGATCGGTCTTCTGGCAATTCGTCAGGGCGGAATGAAAGGTCTTCGGTCACTCGGATATCCTCCAGTTTCATCGACTGTATAATCCTGTGGCCGCAAAGGCCAAGCCCCTAACAGCATGGATTTGGATAGTTTTGGTTAGCGTTAAGCAGTTTGAGTGCGTCCGGCCTCAAGTTGCACCTGCTCCCGCGCTTGGTCTTGCGGGTCCAGACGCTCAAACGCGGCGCGCGGCCAGGTAATGCGAACCATTGCACCGTGATCGGGCTCGGGCCGGTTTTCAAGCGCTAAACGCGCGCCGGAACGTTCCAACAGTGTCTTGGCGATGAAGAAACCGAGCCCCAGCCCGTGCGCTTCCTCAACACCGGTCAGCGATTTCGAGGCAATCTTGGTTCCGGCTGGCCGGGTGGTGACGTACGGTTCGCCGAGACTGTCGATCATACTCGGGTCAAAACCCGGTCCGTCATCAGACAGGGTCACGACGATGATGCTGTCATCCCATTCCGCCAGAGCCTTAACCCTGGCTTCGGCGAAATCGGCGGCGTTCTCCAAGATGTTGCCGAAGCCGTAAATGACGCCGGGCTTGCGTTCCGAAATCGGTTCGCGAGCACCATCACCACTTGCGTGCGGCAATGGCCTGGCGATGACATCGATGATTTTTTTGCCCTGACGACGGTAGGGAGCGGCCGCTTCCTCCAGCATTTCGCGGATCAAAAGGCCGGTATACTGCGGATCGGTTTCAGTCGGTTCACGAGTCAATTTGCGCAAGATATCGCGGCAACGCAGCGACTGGGTCTTCAAGAGGCGAATGTCCTCCATCATCGGACTTTCACCCGGCAGCTGCAGTTCGAGTTCTTTGGCGATCAGAGTGATGGTCGAAAGTGGTGTGCCAAGTTCATGAGCAGCAGCGGCTGCTAGTCCATCCAAAGCATGCAGCTTTTGCTCGCGTGCGAGAACCAATTCGGTCGCGGCAAGGGCCGCTGACATATCGCGGCCGTCCTTGGTCAAGCGCCAAGCATAGAGGCCAAGAAACGTCATTCCCGAGACGAGTGCCGTTGCTAAGCCGGCGCGGTACATGGCGGGCAGTTCGAACACTTGTCCTTGCGGCCACGGCAATGGCATCGACCAAACCGACAATGCCAACGTTGAAGCAATCGCGATCAAGCCCAACAGGATCGTGTTGGCGAGCGGCAGCGTCGCAGCTGAAACGGTGACCGGCGCCACCAAAAGCAGCGAGAATGGATTGTCAATGCCGCCGGTGAGATACAACAACCCAGAGAGCTGCAAGATGTCATAGGTCAACAAGCCTGTTGCGTACTCGACCGGCAGCCGGTACCGCGCCGGATATCTGATCGACAGAATGACGTTGATCCAAGCGGACACTGAAATGATTACTAAGCAGGGCGCCAACGGCAACTGGTAACCAAGCCAGCCCGTTACAACGGCGATAGCCGTTAATTGGCCGATGACCGCAAGCCATCTTAACCGCACCAATGTCGATAACCTCAACCGGCGGTCGGACGGCGACATAAAAGCGTCATCGCTGCCTTTAAACGGATCGAGTTGCACGGTATTGACCTTCGTGTGATGCTTATTCTGTTGCACGGCTCTGCCACCAAAACCATCGAATGGCCGTTTTGGCCATTTGGCGCGGCGACTTAAGACAAACACCGGCAGCAGGCGGCGATCAAGTGTTGAAACACCTGCAGCGCCCCTGCCTCTGGCCCAAATCATGGAATTAGTAGATGCCGTCGCGTTTTGGTGTTGTGATAATTTTGGGTGCACTGGCAGGTATCGCGGTTGCACTCCTTGTTGTTGGGCAAAGCCGGACAGCGCCTCCCCAGTCCACAGGCACGGTGCAAATCGGCGGACCATTCGAGCTGGTTCGCACCACAGGCGCGACGGTCAAAAGCGCCGATTTGGCCGGCGAACCCATGCTGGTCTATTTCGGATTCACAAATTGTCCGGACATCTGCCCGGCCGGGCTTCAACAAATTTCCGCAGCCCTCGATAAACTCGGAACCCAGGCGGCAGGCCTGCATGTGGTTTTCATCACGCTTGATCCGGAGCGCGATACGCCTGCAAAATTGGGCGAATACATGAAGAGCTTTCACCCGGCAATCATGGGCTTGACTGGATCTCTTGACGCCGTCACTGCAGCCGCAAAGGCTTATCGTGTCTACTTCAAGAAAGTTGAGACCGGCACCACGCCCACCGAATATACGATCGATCACTCGGGCTTCATGTATCTGATGGATGGCAGTGGACGTTATATTGCGCACTTCCCGCACAACGTCACTGCAGACAAACTGTCTGTAGGAATTCTTGCGGCGATCAAACCGGCGCCATGATTGGCGTGTTCAACGCGAAGCACGCGGCCTGATACAGATCAGCGCCGTGATATCAAGTGCATTCGTGGTGCGTGGGGCGGCGAAGCAACAGTGTGACACCGGCTTTTGCAAACAGGTGTATTGGCACTAGAGGATGGTGTTTCAAGCTTGCTAGAGACGCTGCACAGATAAGTGATTTGGATGGTGTGTCGCAAACACCATCGGGTGGAGAAGCGACTGATATACTGAGTGGCCATGTTTCGGGCTGCACGTTCGCGTTTGACACTTGAATGGATGCAGAATGCGCAAAACCAAAGCGGTTCGCCAACGGCAAGCATCAGCAGCTTGCCCCGATAAGGGTATGACCGTACTCGGCGCGCCCGTCGAAGTGCGCCGCCATCCTGCAGCGCGGCGCTTGACGCTCAGAGTCTCCCGAACGCGCAGAGCCGTTATCGTGACGCTGCCGCTTCAATGCGATCTCGGCGAGGCGGGTCCATTCATCAACCGCAATATCGATTGGGTCCGCGCCCGTCTCGACAGTCTGCCGCAACCGGTCGATTTCAAAAACGGCGCGTTCATGCCGTTGCGCGGCGTGCCACATAAAATCACGTTCACAGGCAAATCCGGCCGCGACGGCGTGGTGGTCCAAAAATCGGGCCTGCCCTATCCCGAACTTCTCGTTTCTGGCGATCACGCTCACGCCCGGCGGCGCCTGATCGACTGGTTATCATCTGAAGCGCGCCGAGATCTCGACAATGCTGTTACCTGCCACGCGACGGCGCTTGGTGTCACAGCGAAGCGAATTGCGATCCGCGATCAAACCAGCCGCTGGGGATCATGCTCAACAACTGGAGTGCTGTCATTCTCGTGGCGGCTCATCATGGCCCCGACCGCTATACTAAACTACGTCGCGGCCCATGAGGTTGCGCACCTAAGGGAAATGAATCACGGACCCCGGTTTTGGGCCTTAGTCCGCAAAACCTATCCCGATCTGACTGAAGCCAAGCAGTGGTTGCAAATATACGGCATGGACTTGCACCGGTACGGCGCCGTTAGGACATGATTTGAGTGCGATGTTACATTTCAAGAAAGCATCGCAACGGCCTGAAAGGCATGAAAATAAAATAATTCAACAATAGCAGAGGCAACAGCTTTGCTTGGCTTTATCCCGTGACCGGTCTACCACGGCAGCAGAGGCGTTGTGTTTCAACCACAACTGTCTCGCCCTGGCGCATGGCTCTGACAGAGCGGTCAGTATACACTCACTCATGTCGATTCGACCTCACTTTTGTCGATTGGACCAAGGCGCCTTTGTTCCGCGTGAGCCTTGAGACTTTATCCCGCTCACCGGAAGACTGTAATGACTGAATCATCATCGCAATCGCCTGAGAGCCTCATTCCCGTTGTCCGGTACCGGGATATCGCTGCGTCGGCCGCTTGGCTGTGCTCGGCCTTCGGCTTTCAGCAGAAATCGCTGGTTGCGACCGAAGACGGCACTGCGATCTATGCTGAACTCGCGCACGGCCGCGGCACCCTGATGCTGGTCCCGGTTGGCCAGTCCGAACTCGACACACATATGCGTCAGCCCGACGAGATCGACGGTGTTGAAACCCAGACCTGTTATGTGACCATTGCCGACGCTGACATTCACTACCACCGCGCCGTCGATCAAGGCGCCGAGATCATTCTGCCGTTGAGCAGCGACAATTCCGGTCAGCGCGGCTACACCTGCCGCGATTGCGAAGGTCATATCTGGAGCTTCGGGACTTACGCGCCTGCCCATCACCGGTTGGCCGAAATGGGCGACCCGATGCCGAGCTATCTCGCCCGGCCACTGCCGCCCGGCGCTCCAAAGCGCGGCCGGCGAGCTGCCGCAATCTTGTTACCGGTGTCACTTGCAGCGATTGCAGCCGCGGTGTGGTTTGTGCCCGGGAATCCATTTGCTGGAAAAGGTCAGGCTCTCCTGAACCAGCTGACAGCATCGTCCTATCGCGGTGACATTGAGCCGGCGGCCGAGCCGTCGACATCAGGCGGTCTGTTTCAGCCAAGCCTGCGTCAAGCCGAAGATACGATTCTGAAATTGCGCCAAGAAATCTCCGACACAAAGGAAACGCTGGCCAAGACCCGCGACAGCGCGACCGGCTACAGCCGGGATCTCTCCGCTGAATACGCGAAGCGGACGGCCGCCGAGAAATTGGCTGACGACAATCGTAAAGCCCGCGAGAAGGCCGAAGCCGCTCAAGCCGCCGCGTCGCAGGCGTTGGCACGCATAGAAACCGAACTGCATAAAGAACGCAGCGCTCGTGGCGCAGCGGTGCAGGCTTCCGAAAAAGTTCGCGAGCAACTTGATGCCGAACTCGCCAAACACATCAAATCCGAACAGGCCGCACGTGCAGCACCAGCTGTCGTCGCCGCGCCAGATGCCACTGTCAACAAATCTGCTCCGACGGCAAAGTTGCCAAGCGTCAGCACACCCGCGCTTGATACGGCATCAAAGGCTGAGCCCCAAACCAAGCCGGGCGCAAAGACGGTGGCCGCAACTCCTGCCAGCGCGCCTCCAGCCGCAGCGCCTGCAGAAACCGGTAGTGTTGAGCCTACACCTAACGCGCCCAAGCCTGCGCTTTTGAAGTCAGCGGTTCAACAGGGGGACACAGACCAACCGTCTGCTATGGGGTCCAAAACTCGTGGCCAAGCTGACAAACCAGCCAAAACTGCAAGCCGCAATAAAGCCTCAAGACCTGAGCAGAAATCGGCTCTGAAACGCCATTCTGGCGGCGAAAAAACATGGCCTTACAGCGAATGGTGATCCGGTGCGCGAACAATCAGTCTGTTAGCACCCTATAAAACTTTCCAAAATGAGCCTGCAATTTACCGCAGTTTAATCTGGTCCGAGTATTGTCCAGTTGTTCCCGGTAATCTCCTTTTTCGCGTGGCCTCGAACATCCCGTGCTGCGTAACCCTTTACATGATTGGCGTTTGAGGCTGCCGCAGCTTACAGTTGTGCTTTGCTGCCTCGCATTGTCAGCCTACTTTGCCCATCATGCCATACATGGCCGCTACGGCCTCGAGGCAAAAAACAAGTTGATGGAGAGGTCCAGCTTGCTGGACTTCGAGATCAGCAGCCTCGAGGCCGTGCGATCCAAGCTCGCGCGCGACGTCGCGCTCCTCTCTCCCGAATTGCCGGATGCTGACCTCGTTGAAGAGGTTGCGCGCGATACGTTAGGATTCGCCACACCAACGGACAGAATTTTGCTGCAAAGCAGCAAAAACTAAAGCCTTGCTTTTGCCCGGAAGCTCGCGTTCCTCAAGTGCTGTCTTAGGCCAGTCACCACTTGGCTATAACCGTCCGACCACCATTGACGAACGATGGGACGATGGCCTGTTATTGGGATAAGATTTTTTGAGACAAAGTTTGCACCAAGCGATCACCATGACGTTGCCCTGGCCGAAAAGTGTTGCTTTCCCGACCGGCATTGAACGGTTGAGCGAGACCAACTTGCTTGATGCCTACCGAACCATGGTTTGTATCCGCCGGTTTGAAGAGAAGGCGGCACAGCTCTATGCCATTGGCGAAATCGCTGTGCTGCCACCATTATCGATTGGGCACGAAGCAATCCTGACTGCTGCCGCGTTATCGGCTGGTGCTGGCGAACAGATCGTTTCGTTCAATCCATCCGCCGGCCTGAAGTTGGCCCATGGCACTGATGCGCGCGAGCTGATGGAGCAACTCTTGGATGGCTCATTTGCAATGACGCCGGCAGGCCGCTCAGAAGCGACTATCATTTTGGCAGATCCGTCAGTTGCCGCCGCTGACGTGTCGGAGGCAATGATCAAAGCCAAGACGGTTTCAACGCCTGTCGTTTTTGTCGTGATCAACGCCACGACAGATGTCAGTGAAACTCTCAACCTCAGCGCTGACCGTTCGATATTTGCCCGCGACGTGGCTCAATTTGGAATCTCGGCCGAGTTGACCGACGGCACAGACGTTGAGCGAACGCGTAATGCGATCCGCAACGCGATCGCCCTTTCCCGGACCACGGGTGGGCCCAGCGCGATTGAAGCCATGATCTATCGCTATCGCGGTCATACTCGAACCGGTCAAACCAAGCCGTCGCATCCGCGAGAAGTCATTGATCCGCTCGCCAAGACGCGAGCACAGCTCCTGGCACTGGGTGACACAATGACGGCTAGCGTGGCCGCCGTTGAGCAGGGCGTGCGGGATTCCATCAATGCGGCGGCGGCCCATGCCCGCGGCCTGCAACCGATGACGTCCGTCAAACCCTAGAGCCCTTCCGGCCCAAATGGAATCGGTTCTGATGTGTGGACTCTGAAATAGCTCATAAATTTAGCGTCTTTCGGCCCGGCGGCGGCAGAACGATTTTGCCGCTTTGTGCGAGTATGGCCACACCCCGGTTGCCTGTCGCCAAGAGTGCGTTGCATGGACTGCTGCGATTGGGCATTATCGGAAAATACTGCGAGGTCATCGACGCCGCTAATAGCCAGGGGGGCTTACCGTGGGGATCCCAACAAAACTCTCTTACGGTCTCAGCACGGCAGCATTGATTGCTGTGACGTCACCGGCATTGGCGCAACCGCCGGGATCAAGCGGTTTTGAATTGCGCCCAAAACTTTCGGCTCAAACAGATGTTCCTTGTTTGCCGGCAAGCGGCCAACAGTCCGGCGGATCGAGCACCGGAGCTACGCTGCCAGTGGTGCCGGTGCTCTGCGAAACCGGCGAAGCCACTGACCCCGTAACGCCTCCGGTAACTCCGCCAGTACCGCCTCCCACAACGCCACCGGGACCGGTCACAGATGGTGGTGGCACGCCGCCAACAACGCCACCCGTGACGCCACCGGTCACACCACCTGTGACTCCGCCGGTCACGCCGCCTGTGACACCACCAACAACGCCGCCTGTTACTCCGCCAGCTGGCAACACGGGGTTCAAGTACTTTCCGCCAGGTGATCTCTATCCCGATGGCAGCAACCGCGGGCGCCGCAATGATCGCTTTGTGTATTTGCCGACAATAATTTTCCCGATCAAAATCGACGGCACTCGCTTTCCGCATATGAATTCGCAGATTTATGGCTACGGCGGCTACAAAGGCCCTGGCGGAAGTGAAAGCAACAGCGCCAATTACAATCCGTTCAAGCAGCGCGATGACTATTGTGAAGAGCGCGGATGGACGATGCCACTTTGTCCAACCGGCACCGGCCATCAAGGCCAGGATATTCGTCCACCAACACCCGAAGACAACCGATGGGAATGCGTCGCTGTCGTCGACGGCTTCATTTCGAAAATCACGACCAACACCACCGTCGAGTTAAAGGGCGATGACGGCACGGTGTATCAATACCTGCATATGAAGGGCTCATCGATCGGCGTCAAACAAGGGCAACGCGTCAAGCAGGGCGATGTTCTGGGACGCGTGTCGAAAATCATGGGCGGCACGCCATCGACGACGATCCATCTGCATTTCCATGCCAGGCAAACGCTCAAGATCGGCTCGGAATTCCGGACGGTCTTCGTGCCGGTGTTTACGTCGCTTGTCGCGTCATTGCGCAAGGCCAAAGGTCTCGACCCAGGCATTGGCCCCGATGGCAATTTGATCAAAGACGCTGAGCATGAAGTCGGTGTCGAACCGGCACCGACTCCGACACCTGTGCCAACACCACACCAGAACCGGCACCGACTCCGACGCCTGTGCCAACACCGGCACCAGAACCGGCACCGACTCCGACGCCTGTGCCGACGCCAGTTCCTGAACCGGCTCCAACACCTGCGCCAACGCCAGCTCCTGAACCAGCGCCAACGCCGCAGAAGTGGTGGTGGGAATCGGCCTGGGAAAAGGCGACGGGCTGGGCCTCAGGCTGGTGGAAAAAGTAATCAAAACAACCGCCGTGCGGCACTTCACGGCGGCCTGCCCGGGAAACTTCTGAATTCATTTTTAAAAGTTATCCCCGCCTATCCCCGGCGCGATATACTGACTGCAATGGAAGTCATGACTGCCGCCTGACACGTGGTTGGAGTTAAAATGTCTGGAGTTAAAAACATGATCCACCGTCCCTTGGTTAACGCTGCCGTGCTGGCGCTAACGCTGACGGCAGGCGTCGCAAGTGCTCAAGACGCTGCTCCCAACTACAACAACTTAAAGCGTACACTGGAGCGTAAATTCGCGCCCGAAGTGCAGAACCGCAAGGCGTTGGCAGCACCTGCCGATGACACTCGCGGATTAGAGGCTGAAGAAACCCGGTCTTTGCCGGCAGCGCCAGCATCATCAGCCGGTAGCGCGCCAAAAGCCGATGCCGCTGTCGCTGCCCCGAAAGCTCTCGCGCTCACTCCGCCGCCGAAAAAGGTGCCGCGTCTATTCAATTGGTTGAAGCGCAAAAAAGACGATGTGCTTGATAGGCGAGGCGCGTTGAGCCCGCACGCGACGCCATTGACCGGCCGCAGCTTTGCGATTGGCTCTGCTGCATCAGGGCTTAACAACGCCGGTGCTCAACACCTTGCTGCGACTGTCGTTTTATCGGCTGCACAATTCGATGACGCAAGCGTCACGACGGACTCTGAGGCTTCAAACATCGTCGTTGCGCAAGATACGGCGGGCCAAGCCCCATCTGCACCGGATGGTGAGTCATTGGCGCCGGTCGCGCGCTCGAACAGCTACGTCATTCAGTTGAAGCCCGAGGCGACCGAAGCCGAGATCGCCAAACTGTTAGAAAAGTACAATCTCAACGTCACCAAGGTCATCGGTGAACTGGGCGTGATCACGGTTGAATCCAATGACGAAGAGGCCACCCGCGGTCTCGACGAACCAGCTGCCCCGGCCGACACGCCCGCCGAAGCGAAAAAACAGCTTGAGACCATGCTCGAGCCACCGCTGATCAAGGAATTGCGCGAGGAGGGCATCGTTGATGCGGCCATCGTCAATTCTACGATCAGTGCAAAAGTATTGCCGCGCTCTTCAGGCGTATCGCTGCAGGGCGGCGGCAAGAGTTTTGACTGGTCGTGGGGGCCAACAAGCGGCACGGACGGCAATTGGGGCTTGAAAAATATTCGAATCCCGCCGGTCTGGACTATTCTCAACAACCATCGCAAATCACATCCAGATGCTAAAATCCCGAAAGTCGGTGTGATTGACCTTGGCTTCACCAAAAGTCCGAACATCACATTCCAGTCGATCTACGGCTCACCGGCCGTCACTGTGCTGAAGCCCGACTGCAGCACACATCACGGCATGCATGTCGCTGGGATTGTGGGCGCCAAGCAGGGTGAAACCGCCGGTATCGACGGCATGATTCCAAACGCGCGCGTCGACGCCATCGGCATTTCGAATGTTGCTGGCAGCGAGGCAGGGGCGCTTGGCGTCGATCAGCTTTGGGAGTTGCAGACGCTGGTTTTTGATGAAGTCCTCGGCAAGACCATGGATTACCTCGTCGACAACATCGAAAATCCCGACAACCTGCGCGTCATCAATATCAGCCTCGGCTATAACTTCCTGGCCAAGAAGTTGATCGGCAATGAAAGCCTTGACGACGTCAGCGGCCTCAAACTGCACATCCACCATCAGGCCAGCATTCTGCGAAAAATGGCGCAGCGCGTGGAAAATAAGATTCTGTTTGTGGTCGCCGCCGGCAACGATAGCGACGGCCGCACGACACCCCTTGCTGCGCGCTGGTCATCACCATTCGCATGGGCCGGCACGTTCGAAAGCTCGGTCGACAAGCCATCCAAGAACATCCTTGTTATTGAGGCCGCAGGCCGTGACGGCAAACGCGCACCGTTCTCAAATACCGGTGGCCACCTGTCAGCACCGGGCGTTGACATCATGAGCACCTTGGCGAGTTCCGGCCCGTCGGCGTTCGGCGTCTGCAGCGGCACTTCCCAAGCCGCGCCCCACGTCGCCGCTTTGGCAGCGATTCTGTTCGAGTTGGATCCGTCCAAGAAGCCCGTTGAAATTGCGGAGATTATGAAGTCTTCGGCCCGGCCGGTCGAGGGCGGAGCTCCTGAAATAGATGCCTTGGAAGCGGTAATGAAATTATCGCCGGCGTTCGCGGCATCGCTTGCTGATCTTGACGGCGATGGACAAGTTGGAGCTGGCGACCTTGCCGCCTACAAGCGCCAATCGGATGAATTGAAAGCGGCGGCGGCCACCAATGCCAGCTTCACTGAAGACCTCAACGGTGACGGCGTCGTCGACGACAATGAGTGCCGCTACCCGCGCATCGACTTGAATGGCAGTGGCTCGGGCACGGGCTCGCTCTCGGATGTCCGCCGTTTGGCAGGACTGTTCCGTTCCGATTTGCAAACCCTCAGCATGGCCTGGCTCGACGCTGCCGACAGCTTCAAATCGGCTGTCGCCTCAGCCGGCATTACCGACGATTCAGCAACTGTTGTGGCTGCAGCCGAACCACCTGCTACCGCCAACGCCGCCGCTTCAGCCGCACCAAGCTGCCGGCAAACGGTAACTGAAGACACGGCCCGTGGCCTCGACCCAGCACCGCCGGCGCCAGACACACCGCCCGTGATCGCGACGCCCGTTGCTCCGCCGCCACCACCGCTGCCTGGCGCGGAGAAGACACCGTCCGCGCCTCCGCTTGTCGTTGCAGAAAATCCGAACACACCGGCGCAAGCTCAAGACAATCCTGCGGCCGCTGCAGCGGTCAGAACCGAAGTGCAATCGGCGATCAAGTCTCTGAAACGCGAGAACCCGAAGCTACGCGTGACCATCAACCCAGCGACCGGGCTCCCGAGTTCGATTTCCGGATTTACGCCGCGCGCCGATCAAGGCGCTGAAGCCTCTCGCTCCCTCAACGACGAAGCCAGCGACGAAGACGTCAAGCGCATCGTCGAAGGCTTTTTCGCCACCAGCGGCCTGACGTCGTCTGTCAATGAGCGCGCCTTTGCGACTCGCAACAAAGAAGCGGTGATGAAATACGTTGGCAAGCGCCGCGATCCTGATTTTCCGGAACGCACCATCGCCACCGTCGAACAACAGGTCGATGGCATCCCGGTATTCGGCTCGACCAGCAAGCTAACACTTGATCAACTTGGCGCCGTTTCGAAATACACCGGCAACGCCTCGCAGGTTGCCATCGAGGACACCACGCCAGCTATCACCGAAGCGCAGGCCATTGAGGGCGCGCGTGTGAAATTGAAGGAGCTGTTCAAAGGCTCGCGCGATGTCACGCCAATTCCTTTGCCGCCCGCCATTTTGACGGCGCCGGCGACGACAAAATTGATCGTCTACGATCCGGCCATCGTCGATAAAAAGACGCCGGGGCCGACACGGCTGTCCTACTTGGTCACCATCGAAGCGTTTAAGTTCTTTGTCGAAGCCAAGACCGGTGAGGTGTTCCACTATTTCCGCGACCAGCAGTCTGGCATGATCCGGCGTGTGTACGATATGGCGCGATCAACTGTGTTTCTGGGCACCAAAGTGGCCGACGAACAATCCGGAGAGATCGCAGAACAGATCAATGCTGATAGCATTACTGCGTTTCGCAACGCCGGCATGGTGCGTGACTATTTCTTCATGCTGTTCGGACGCGATAGCTACGACGACAACGACGGGACCGGTCCGAAGGGGGGCGGCCCGCTCGAAAGCTTTGTCCGCTATGGAAGTTTGAGCAACGCCTATTGGTGCCCTCAGATCAGCTACAGCTGCCCCAAAGCCAACGTCATGGTCTATGGTCCCGGCTATGCAGAATCGATCGACATCGCCGGCCATGAGATGACGCACGGCGTCATCCAGCACGAAAAAAATCTCATCTACATGAATGAATCGGGTGCGGTAAACGAAAGCTTTGCTGACATTTTCGGAACATTGATCGAGCTCTATGCCACTATCCCATATGGCAATTGGGTGATCGGAGAGAAGCTACCCGGTTATTCAGATGCGGCTCCAATGCGCGACTTGGCCAATCCCAACTTGAAGGACCGCGACGGCAACTCGATGTTCCTACGCGGAGTGAGATTTTCGGCGGCCAATCGTGGTCAACCTGATCACTACGCCGACGTGCTGACGCCGTCAGATCCGCTCTGCGGCAAGACCCGGATGCAAGACAACGGTTGTGTGCACTTCAATAGCGGCATCTTGAATAAATTTGCGTATCTGGTTTCCGAAGGCGGCACCCAAAGCGGCATCTCCGTGTCCGGTATCGGCCGCGTCAAGCTGGCGCGCATCGCTTACCGGACCATGACTGCACAGTTGAACGAAAGTTCGGGATTAATTGAAGCGGCAGATGGCTTCGAGCTGTCGTGCCTCGAACTATCCGACGCAGGCCGTGGCGGCATTACATTTAGCGATTGCAACCAGGTCAATGCCGCGAAGACGGCCGTCGGCCTCGTGGTGCCGAGTTCGTAAGTGCGTCTTCAAAGTCTGAGAAAACAAAAAAGACGGGCCGCATACAGCCCGCCTTCTTGTAAATCAAAAACGTACAGAGAACCGTAGGTCGGGTTAGCGGCGGCCCGGCGTAAAGAAGTGATCGCTGGCGTTCAATACCGCCGCATAACCCGACGAATAAAGAGCTGCAGGCACGGCTCGATAACGTTGATCCCACTTGCAGCAAAGTTGTCGGGTTACGCGGCGGATCGTATGATTGGATTGAGCGATTCATGCTCTGGCCGCCGCTAACCCGACCTACGGCACCGCGGGAATTTCTAGGCACGCGCTAGACTTTTAAAAGCACACGTTGTCAGAGCTGCGTCACAATACTGCAGCCACATCGAACAACAAAAAAAGGCGGGCCGCATACAGCCCGCCTCTTTTATCTTCAAAACTGTACAGCAGCTCACAGCTTGCTCAGACTAAAGTTTGCACTGGCACCGTTGTCGCCCGACATCGAGACGTTCTGGCTGCCACCACTGACGCGAATGTTGATCGAGCCGGTGATGTTGTATTCAGGATTGCGGAAGCTTCCAGCGTAGCTGTTCGAGCCGGTCTTCTTCAAGGTTGCTGACTGTGAAACCTTGCCCGACGCCGTCGCGCACGTTGCATTCATCGAATAGCTGCTGGATCCGATTTTGCTGAACCGGGCGCGGCAGCGGGCTTTTTCTTTTGATCCCGAGTTGTAGTTCACCGAGCCCCCACCACTCCAACTGCCCGACAAATCTGCAGGTTCAGCCAGCACTGGCGATGCGGCAAGCGCGGCGCCAATCACGCCAGCGGCCAGCGCCACAGAAATTTTAGAGTACATCGATCCGATCATGATTGAGACCTCCTGGGGCTCAAAACGTTGCGAACGCAGATAAAACTGTTAGCCACTCGTTCTAAATAGACCAAAATCATAGTCTCCGGCCAGAGCATCCAAACAACAGTTTGGCGTTCTTTTTGCTATCTTATACCGGCGCGCCAGAGTTTTGACACTTCCATTTCTGGATGGCGCGCCGGTATCGTTTTTCACTTTGCGCGTGGCGACACGCGTTCCCCCGCAAGGGACTTCCAAGTGGTCGCGCGAGCCGGCCGCCGCGCGCCGCCAGCCTCGAGTCGGGTTAAAACTTTTGAGCGCTGGTATTATCGCTATACGGCACTGCACAAACATTGGTTTCGTTCCGTTTAAACTGAGTCGATCCGATTGTCTGGGCAGCGCTGGCTACAGCCTTCATTAAAGCGCCAAGGTTCTGATCCCGATACCCTTTTTTTCAATATTGGGACCGGGAGCCGCCAGCGCAAGTGGCGCTGCCAGTAGAACTCGCGGCCCGCCATTTAGGGGTCCTTCTTGCGCGGCGGTGCAACGGGCTTCGCCGGTTTGTCTTTCTTCGGCGATGCCAGAACTTTTCTGGGCGCCACCGCGACCATTGCCGGCTCTGTCACGCGGGCGTCGTCATCGACCTCGTCGTCCTCTTCTTCTTCTCGCGACTTGACGCGCTTGGACGGGTCGGCCGCCACGTATTCAAACGCCAGCTTGGCCTCAAGGCCCTTGCCTTCAAGGCGGATCTTGACCATGCCGCCGTGTTCAAGTTTGCCGAATAGCAACTCGTCAGCGAGTGGCTTCTTGATCTGCTCTTGGATGACGCGTGCCAACGGCCGCGCGCCGAACTTCTCATCGTAGCCGATTTCGCCAAGCCATTTCAGCGCAGGGCTGTCGATTTCGATGGTGACGCCGCGATCCGCCAACTGCGCTTCGAGCTGGAAGATGAACTTGTCGACCACCTTGGCGATAACTTCGGGCGGCAGCGTCGAAAACGGCACGGTCGCGTCGAGGCGGTTGCGGAACTCAGGCGTGAACAAGCGGTTGATGGCCTCCGCGTCTTCACCTTCACGGCGATGCCGGTTGAAGCCCATCGGCGGCTTGGCGAGGTCAGACGCGCCGGCATTGGTGGTCATGATCAGAATGACGTTGCGGAAGTCGACCGCCTTGCCGTTATGGTCAGTCAGCTTGCCGTGGTCCATGACCTGCAACAGAATGTTGAACAGATCTGGATGCGCCTTCTCGATTTCGTCAAGCAACAGCACCGAATGCGGATGCTGATCGATGCCGTCGGTCAACAAGCCGCCTTGATCGAACCCGACATAACCCGGCGGCGCCCCGATCAAACGTGAGATGGTGTGCTTTTCCATGTATTCTGACATGTCGAAGCGCAGCAGCTCGACGCCCATTAATTTCGCGAGTTGCTTGGCAACTTCAGTTTTGCCAACGCCCGTTGGACCTGAGAACAAGTAGCAGCCGATTGGCTTTTCCGGCTCACGCAGGCCCGCACGCGACAATTTGATTGCCGCTGTCAGAGCCTCGATGGCTTGGTTCTGGCCGAACACCAGCCGCTTCAGATCCTTGTCGAGATTGACCAGCACTTCAGCGTCGGACTTGGTGATCGTCTTCGGCGGAATCCGGGCCATCGTTGCGACCGTGGCTTCGATGTCTTTGACCGTGATCCTTTTCTTGCGCTTGTCTTCCGGCACCAGCATCTGCGACGCACCGGTTTCATCGATCACATCGATGGCCTTGTCGGGCATCTTGCGGTCATTGATGTATTTCGCCGACAGCTCAACCGCGGCGCGGATGGCCTCATTGGTATATTTGATGCGATGAAACTCTTCGAAGTACGGCTTCAAGCCCTTGACGATGGCGACAGTATCTTCAACCGTTGGCTCGTTGACGTCGATCTTTTGGAACCGGCGCACCAGCGCGCGGTCCTTTTCGAAGTGCTGCCGGTATTCCTTATAGGTGGTCGAACCGATGCAGCGCAGCGCACCTGATTGAAGCGCCGGCTTCAACAGGTTCGAAGCGTCCATAGCTCCGCCTGACGTCGCGCCCGCACCGATGACAGTGTGGATTTCATCGATGAACAGGATGGCATTCGGAAGCGCCTCGATCTCTTTGATGACCGACTTCAAGCGTTCTTCAAAATCGCCGCGATAACGGGTGCCAGCCAGCAGCGTCCCCATGTCGAGCGAATAGATGGTGGCGGTCAGCAGCACTTCGGGAACGTCGCCGCGAATAATACGGCGCGCTAAGCCCTCAGCAATCGCGGTTTTGCCAACGCCCGGATCGCCAACAAAAAGCGGATTGTTCTTTTGCCGGCGGCACAAGATCTGGATGGTGCGCAAGACCTCGGTTTCGCGGCCGATCAGCGGATCGATCTTGCCGTCGCGCGCTTTTTTGTTGAGGTTGACGCAATAGTTGTTCAAAGCGTCAGATTTCTTGCCGCCCTCTTCGCTTTGGTCGGGCTTGTCAGTGTCTGCATCATCGACGCCGCGCGCACTGCGCGGCTCGGACATACCCGGACGTTTGGCGATGCCGTGCGAGATGTATTGAACCGCATCAAAGCGGGTCATTTCCTGTTCCTGCAGGAAAAACGCCGCGTGACTTTCGCGTTCAGCAAATACCGCAACGAGCACATTGGCGCCGGTCACTTCCTCGCGCCCAGACGATTGCACATGGACAACGGCGCGATGAATGACGCGCTGGAAGCCGGTCGTCGGCTGGGCTTCGGTCTGACCTTTGGTGACCAAGGCACCAAGCTCGTTATCGAGATATTGAGTGACGCGGGTTCTGAGCCGCTCGAGATCGACGTTGCAGGCGCGCATGACGGCAGCTGCATCACGATCGTCCACCAGGCTGGCGAGCAAGTGCTCCAGCGTGGCAAACTCGTGACTGCGTTCGTTGGCGAGTTCCAACGCACGGTGCAGCGAGGCCTCTAAACTTTTCGAGAAGGATGGCACGGCGACCTACTCTTTCTCCATCGTGCATTGCAACGGGTGACTATTCTTACGTGAGAAGTCCATAACTTGGGTTACTTTGGTTTCGGCGACTTCGTAGGTGAACACTCCACAAATGCCGACACCCTTTTGATGCACATGCAGCATGACCCGGTTGGCTTCTTCTCGTGATTTATTGAAGTACTTCTCAAGGATCAGAACCACGAATTCCATCGGCGTGTAGTCATCATTCAGAAGCAATACCTTATACAGGTTGGGCTTCTTCGTCTTAGGCCGCGTTTTGGTGACAATCCCGGTGCGGCCGTCTCCATCGCGGTCGCGATCGCCTGGTCCTCCGGGACCGCCAGGCGAATCCTCACGGCCAGGCCCGCCGGATAACGGCATGTGAAACCGGCTTCTAATTGGAGTTTCAAGGACGTGGGTCACGGGTACAGTCAGAAGTCCCTCTATTTGCTTTGGCGTTTGACCGGCCGGCACCAGACCGGTCCGGGCCGCCGGGCGTTCCCGTCGCGCACCTAACGCATATGGGTCAACGTCCAGCGAATTCCAAGCCACGCGCTATTCTGGCGCAAGTTCTGTCATCCCGCAATTCTTGAAAACGCATTCCCCCTCGGGACTTGTGTGCCTGCGGCCACACAAAAAAGCCCGGGCGCTGACGCCCGGGCTCTCTAACTTACGCGAAGCTGATTGCGCTTAACGAGCGGGGGCAAACGACATTGCCATCGAGCCGAGTTTGTTCATTTCCTGCATATAGCCTTCGTAGCTACGCTTGGCGAAGCTGGTCTGGATTTCGACGGCCTGTTCCACCGATTTGGCACCCATCAGCTTTTCCATTGTTGCTGAGCCATCCTGGAGTGACCGCTTCGAATAGTCAGCCATTTCGGTGGCAACGGCCTGCCAGTTGCGGCCCCAGTCGCTCCATGCCGTCATTGCAGAATTCGAGTTGTAGGGGGCAAACTTGGACATGTCTGGCATGCCTGGAAATGAAGGCGTACCTGGAAACCCGCTCATACCTGGGAACCCGCTCATGCCCGGAAATGCGTTCATGCCCGGGAACGCGTTCATACCTTGATACGCGTTCATGCCCGGAAATGCGGTCATGTTGGGAAAACCAGAGAAATTCGGAAACTGAAACTGTGGAAACATGGCGAGCTCCTGCAATGAATGAGGCTCTTGCCTCTCGAAAACGGTCCTGAAGTTAGGATTGCTTGATTACCACGTTAATCGCACTGCACAATGAAATCAAGCGAATTTTTGCGCTGCACCATTTATTAACCATACTCTTTAACGCCGTTTCAGCATCACCAGGTTAACCTAAAAACCGGCACTAATCGGCTGCTAAACGGCCGTAAAGACGCCAAAAAACACGATCATGACTGGCATGCGGGTTCGAGGGACCCCGCACGGGGGCCTTATCCAGGCATCGCGCGACCAGACCAACCAACCCTCATGGGTCAACGGGCAGTAAGGCAGCACGTGGTGATTTCTTTGCGGTTCGCCCTTATCACGGGCTTGGCGGTCATTTTGGCTGCGGCGTCGAGTGCGCCGGCGAGCGCCGAAAAACCGCGTCATGCAGCGATGATCCTCGACGCTAACACCGGCAAGATCCTGCATGCAACCAGCGCTGACGAATTGCGCTATCCGGCCTCTTTGACCAAGCTGATGACGATCTACTTGGCGTTCGAAGAACTCGCCCGCGGCCGCATGACACTCGAAACCCGCATTCCGGTCAGCGAAGCCGCCGCGTCGGTAGCGCCATCCAAGCTTGAGCTGGAACCTGGCTCAACGATCGAACTTGCTGACGCCATCAAAGCGCTGGTGACCAAATCTGCCAACGACATGGCCGTCGCGATCGCCGAACGCATCGGCGGCACCGAAAGCAACTTCGCCGCGTTGATGACCAAGCGCGCCCGCGAAATTGGGATGAACTCGACCACGTTCCGCAATGCCTCTGGCCTTCCGAACGACGAACAAGTCACGACCGCACGCGACATGGTTACATTAGCGCTTCGCATCCATGACGATTTTCCGGACAACGTGCGCGTCTTCAAGCTTCGCGAGTTTACCTATGCCGGCAAGACCTACCGCACGCACAACACTTTGTTGAAGACCTTTGCCGGCATGGACGGCATGAAGACCGGCTACACCCGCGCGTCGGGCTTTAATCTGGTCGCGTCCGTGCATCGCGACGGCAAATTTCTGATCGGGGCCGTATTTGGCGGCGCCACGGCTTCGGCACGTAACGCCCACATGCGCCAAATTCTGACCCGCGCCCTCGACGACGCATCAACTGAAAAAACGCGGAAAACGAAGCCTCAGTTGATTGCTTCAGCGCGCCCGGCACAGCGGCCGCAATTGAAGGCTGATAAACCGATGGTGGTTGCCGCTGCAGTTGCTCCCGCGGCGCCAACACCCAAACTCGTGAAGGCCATCGCACCAGTTCCTGCAGCTCCGGCTCCAGCCGTTGCTAAAATTGCTGCAAACACGGCCCTGACGGTGGCTCCGCCTGTGATCGCAGCAAAAGTGGCGGATGCTCCGTTACAAGTCCTGACCGTCAAGGCACCGGAACTCCCGTCCATTGAACAGCAAGCCATTACAGTAACTCCGCCTCTGCCTGACGCAATGATCCAAGTTGCCAAAGTGCGCGCCGTTCCGATGCCCGCGGCGCTAGCTTCAGCGCCGGTTGGCCAGTCTATGACGGTTGCGCTCGCATCTCAACCGGACCCAATTGCTGCATCGGCGTCGGACGGACTTGACTTTTCAGCGCTGCGCCGCGCCGTCGCCTCAACCTTCAAACCGGCGATCAAAATTGGTCCGGCGCCGGCCGCTTCTGTCGCGGCCGATGAAACGGATATTGCGAAGGCTCCAGCCCGCAAACCATCGACGCTTCAAGCGCAGGCCGTTGCCGCAATGTCTGTCGCCGAGATCGAAACAGCGGTTGAGAGCGCGCCGGCACGCCTGCCGTCAACACTTGAAGCGCAGGCTGCCGCTGTGGCCCCTGCCCAAGCG